>NZ_JBKOUE010000004.1:0-300027 GCF_046765995.1 Methylophilus sp. 'Pure River'
AGAAGGCTTGCGCTTCGCTATCCGTGAAGGTGGTCGTACCGTTGGTGCTGGCGTCGTTGCCAAAATCATCGAGTAATTATCTTTATGAGCGGCAGGGTTATCCTGCCGCTTTTGCTCTTTTTAAGGAAAAAACATGGCAGCTCAAAAAATTCGTATCCGTCTGAAAGCATTTGACTATCGTTTGATCGACCAATCTGCTTTGGAAATCGTAGATACTGCGAAACGTACTGGTGCAGTTGTTAAAGGTCCAGTGCCATTGCCAACACGTATCGAGCGCTTTGACATTCTGCGTTCACCACACGTGAACAAAACTTCCCGTGACCAGTTTGAAATCCGTACCCATCAGCGTCTGATGGACATCGTGGATCCAACAGACAAGACTGTTGATGCATTGATGAAACTGGATCTGCCAGCTGGCGTGGATGTAGAAATCAAGCTTTAATTTTAAAGCTGACATTGCAATAAACCTTTTCGAAAGAAAAGGTTATTGTCAAATCTAGAATAGTTCGGTATAATCCGCGCTCTTCGGTGGACGGTCAATTGTAATCGTCCACTTTAACTATTATAAGGAACTGATCATGAGCTTAGGGCTTATTGGTCGCAAAGTGGGCATGACCCGCATTTTTACAGATGAAGGCGCAAGCATTCCTGTAACAGTGCTGGAAGTGATTCCTAACCGCGTGACACAAGTTAAGACAGTCGCAACGGATGGCTATACAGGCCTGCAGGTTGCTTACGGTGAGCGTCGTGCCAGCCGTATCAACAAAGCGTTGACTGGTCACTTTGCCAAAGCTGGCGTAACTGCTGGTGCTGGTATCAAAGAATTCAATGTGGCTGAAGATGTATTGGCTAACTTCCAAGTAGGTGGAAATGTCACTGTTGATATTTTCTCTGTTGGTCAGTTGGTTGATGTGACGGGTACTTCCATCGGTAAAGGTTTTGCCGGTGCGATCAAGCGTCATAACTTCTCCTCTAACCGTGCTTCTCACGGTAACTCACGTTCGCACAACGTACCAGGCTCTATCGGTATGGCGCAGGATCCAGGTCGAGTATTCCCTGGTAAGCGCATGCCTGGCCATTTGGGTGATGCTAAAGTCACTACCCAGAACCTGGAAATCGTTCGTGTAGACGCGGAGCGTAACCTGTTGTTGATTAAAGGTTCCGTACCTGGCTCCAAAGGTGGCAATGTCGTTGTACGTCCAGCCATCAAAGCGAAAGGGGCTAAATAATGGAATTGAAATTAATCGATCAAAACGGCAAAGTAGCTAAAAAAGGCGTTGATGCGTCTGACGTTACTTTTGGTCGTGAGTTTAACGAGTCATTGGTGCATGAAGTGGTTGTTGCCTACATGGCAAATGCCCGTACTGCGACTCGCGCACAAAAAACACGTGCTACTGTTGCTCACACGACACATAAGCCATATGCACAAAAAGGTACTGGTAACGCCCGTGCCGGTATGGCATCCAGCCCGATCTGGCGCGGAGGCGGTCGTGCATTCCCAAACAGCCCTAACGAAAACTACAGCCACAAAGTAAACCGTAAGGCTTACCGTGCTGGCATGCAGACTATTTTGTCTGAGTTGGTTCGTCAGGACCGTTTGAAGGTAGTAGACAACTTCACAGTTGATACACCTAAAACAAAACAATTCGTACAAAAAATCAATGCTCTGGGCATCGATGGCGGTGTATTGCTGTTGACTGACGGTTTTGATGAGAACTTGTACTTGTCTTCCCGTAACCTGCCAAACGTATTGGTGGTTGAAGCGCAGTATGCTGATCCAGTAAGTCTGGTGCGTTTCCCTAACGTTTTGGTCACAGCCAATGCTGTGAAAAAACTTGAGGAGATCTTGGCATGATTACCGCAGCAACTAAAACACAAGATCGTTTATTGCAAGTGATTTTGGCGCCTCAGATTACTGAAAAAGCAACTTTCATTGCTGACAAACATCAGCAAATTGCTTTCAAGGTACGCACTGATGCGACTAAGCCAGAAATTAAAGCGGCTGTTGAACTGGTGTTCAAAGTCGAAGTGGCTTCTGTATCTGTGATCAACGTCGCAGGTAAAGTGAAGCGTGCTGGCCGTCGTATTGGTAAGCGTAACGACTGGAAAAAAGCTTATGTGAGCTTGAAGCCAGGTCAAGAAATTAACTTTGCAGCTGGCGAATAAGGAGAGAAGACATGGCATTAGTTAAAGTCAAACCAACTTCCCCCGGTCGTCGCGGTGTATTGAAAGTCGTTACACCAGATTTGCACAAAGGCAAACCTTACGCGCCACTGTTGGAAAGTCAAAGTAAAAACGCTGGTCGTAACAACAACGGCCGCATTACAACCCGTCACCAAGGTGGTGGTCATAAGCAGCATTACCGTATTGTTGACTTCCGTCGCAATAAAGATGGTATTCCTGCGACTGTTGAGCGTATTGAGTACGATCCAAACCGTACGGCGAACATTGCACTGTTGTGCTACGCCGATGGTGAGCGTCGTTACATCATTGCACCACGTGGCATTGCTGCCGGTGCACAGTTGATCAGCGGCTCTGAAGCGCCTATCCGTGCTGGTAATGCATTGCCTTTGCGCAACATTCCAGTGGGTAGCACGATTCACTGCATCGAAATTCAACCAGGCAAAGGTGCGCAAATCGCCCGTTCAGCAGGTACTTCAGTACAGTTGCTGGCGCGTGAAGGTTCCTACGCTCAGTTGCGTTTGCGTTCAGGTGAAGTGCGCCGTGTGCACGTTGACTGCAAAGCCACATTGGGCGAAGTAGGTAACGAAGAGCACTCACTGCGTTCTATCGGTAAAGCTGGTGCAATGCGCTGGCGCGGTGTTCGTCCTACCGTTCGCGGTGTGGTGATGAACCCGGTTGATCACCCGCACGGTGGTGGTGAAGGCCGTACAGCTGCTGGTATGAACCCTGTGTCACCATGGGGTCAGAAAACTAAGGGTTATCGTACTCGTAAGAATAAGCGTACTGATAACATGCGTGTAAGTCGTCGTCCGAGAAATGTAAGGTAATCGCTATGGCACGTTCTATTAAAAAAGGTCCATTTGTGGACGCTCACTTGGCTAAGAAAGTCGAAACTGCCACTGCGAACCGCGACAGAAAACCAATTAAAACTTGGTCACGTCGTTCGACTGTATTGCCAAACTTTATTGGTTTAACCATCGCAGTGCACAACGGTAGACAACATGTGCCTGTGTTGATTTCTGAAAACATGGTTGGTCACAAACTCGGTGAATTTGCGTTGACACGTACATTCAAGGGTCACGCGGCTGATAAAAAAGCGAAGAAGTAAGGGGCTGATTATGCAAGTTACTGCAGTTTTAAAAGGCGTACACCTTTCTCCGCAAAAAGCGCGTCTGGTGGCTGACCTGGTCCGTGGCAAAAAAGTAGATCAAGCACTGAACATCCTGGCATTCACACCAAAGCGTGGTGCCGAGATCATCAAAAAAGTGGTTTTGTCTGCAATTGCTAACGCCGAACATAACAATGGTGCTGATATCGACACATTGAAGGTGACTTCAATCTATGTGGATAAAGGCTTGGTGATGAAGCGTATCCGTGCACGTGCAAAAGGTCGCGCTGGTCGTATTACGAAACCAACCTGTCATATTCATGTGACAGTCGGTGACTCAAAGGAATAATATGGGACAGAAAATTCATCCAATTGGGTTCCGTTTGAGCGTTCAGAAAAACTGGGCCTCACGTTGGTACTCTAATAGCCAGAACTTCCCTGCGATGTTGCAAGGCGACATCAAAGTGCGCGAGTTCTTGAACAAGAAACTGGCGAGTGCTGCTGTGAGCCGCATCGTGATCGAGCGTCCTGCTAAGAACGCAAAAATCACGATCCACAGTGCACGTCCTGGTGTTGTGATTGGTAAGAAAGGCGAAGATATCGAATCTTTGCGTTCTAGCCTGCAAGGCCTGATGGGCGTTCCAGTGCACCTGAACATTGAAGAAGTGCGTAAACCAGAATTGGACGCTACTTTGATCGCACAATCCATTGCCCAGCAATTGGAAAAGCGCGTAATGTTCCGTCGTGCCATGAAGCGTGCCATGCAAAACGCAATGCGTTTGGGCGCACAAGGTATCAAGATCATGAGTTCCGGTCGTTTGAACGGTATCGAAATTGCACGTACCGAGTGGTACCGTGAAGGCCGTGTGCCTTTGCATACACTGCGTGCTGATATCGACTACGGTGTGGCAGAAGCTTCTACCACCTACGGTATTATCGGGATTAAAGTTTGGGTATTCAAAGGCGAGATCTTCGGTGACAACGCTGCTAACGCTGCCGTTGCTGATGCTGAGCCAGAGAAAAAAGTAAGAAAGCCGAGGGCTAAAGATGCTGCAACCAGCTAGACAGAAATACCGTAAGATGCAAAAGGGTCGCAATAAAGGTATTGCGACTACTGGTAACAAGGTGAGCTTTGGTGAATTTGGTTTGAAAGCGATCGGTCGCGGTCGTTTGACAGCACGCCAGATTGAAGCTGCACGTCGTGTGATGACTCGTCACATTAAACGTGGTGGCCGCGTTTGGATTCGTGTGTTCCCGGATCAACCGATCTCTAAGAAACCTGCTGAAGTACGTATGGGTAACGGTAAAGGTAGCGTGGACTACTACATCGCCCAGATTCAGCCAGGCAAAATGCTGTACGAAATGGATGGCGTGAGCGAAGAGCTGGCACGTGAGGCTTTCAGATTGGCTGCTGCCAAGCTGCCAGTTGAAACTACATTCATGACCCGTCAAATTGGCAGTTAAGGAGTAGTAACGATGAAAGCTTCTGAATTGAGAGCAAAGTCAGCAGATGAGCTCAATAACGAGTTGGTTGAGTTGCGCCGTGCGCAGTTTTCTCTGCGCATGCAGGTAGCCACCCAACAATTGAACAAAGTAGATCAGCTGGGTAAAGTGCGCAAAGATATCGCTCGCGTGAACTCTGTATTGGCTGAGAAAGCGAAACAGGCATGATGACTGAAAAAGCGAAAGTAGTACGCAGTTTCACTGGCCGCGTGGTAAGCAACAAGATGGATAAAACCGTGACCGTGCTTGTCGAGCGTAAAGTGAAGCATCCTCTGATTGGTAAAGTGGTTGTTAAATCGAACAAGTTCCATGCACACGATGAAGCAAATGCATGTAACGAAGGCGATGTAGTGACCATCACAGAGACCCGCCCATACTCCAAGACTAAAACTTGGGTTGTAAGCAAAATCGAAGCTAAATAAGGCTTCAAAATATAAAACCGGAAAAACGCTTGTCACAAGCGTTTTTTTGGTTGTATAATGTTGGACTTTTCGGTGCCCGCCTTAGTTGGCATGTAGCTGGCACCCCAATACTGACCGTGGTCTATTGGCCGAAATTGTGAAAACAAGCGGCTGGTAGTGGTTATAACGGATTAAGTTGGAGATTATTTCTCATGATTCAAATGCAATCTCGGCTGGAAGTAGCCGACAACACTGGTGCGCGTTCCGTTCAGTGTATCAAAGTCTTGGGTGGTTCCAAGCGTCGTTATGCCAGCATTGGCGACATCATCAAGGTCAGCATTAAAGATGCTGCGCCACGTGGTCGCGTCAAAAAAGGTGAAATTTACAACGCTGTGGTTGTGCGCACTGCTAAAGGTGTTCGCCGTCCAGATGGTTCGTTAGTTAAATTTGATGCCAATGCCGCAGTCTTGTTGAATAACAAGCTGGAGCCTATTGGTACGCGTATTTTTGGCCCTGTGACACGTGAATTGCGTAGTGAGCGCTTCATGAAGATTGTTTCACTGGCGCCTGAAGTGTTGTAATTGGCTTGGAGACAATCAAATGAGCAAAATTCGCAAAGGTGACCAGGTCATTCTGAATACAGGTAAAGATGCAGGTAAAACAGGTGCTGTTTTAAGCGTCTTGCCAACAGGCCATGTAGTGGTTGAAGGTTTGAATGTGGTTAAAAAACACACTCGCCCAAACCCGATGCGTGGTATCACTGGTGGCATCATCAGCAAGGAAATGCCGGTAGACGGCTCCAATGTGGCAATCTTCAATGCTGCAACACAAAAAGCTGATCGTGTTGGTTTCAAGGTACTGGAAGATGGTCGCAAGATTCGTGTATTCAAATCTAGCGGCGAGTCTATCGACGCATAGGATAATATATGGCACGTTTAAAACAGTATTATAACGATAGCGTGGTTGCCAAATTGACAGAACAATTTGGTTACACCTCAGCAATGCAGGTTCCACGTATCGAAAAAATTACCCTGAACATGGGTGTGGGCGAGGCTGTGGCTGACAAGAAGGTCATGGAAAACGCTGTGGCTGATATGCAAAAAATTGCAGGTCAGAAACCAATCGTTACCAAGGCTAAGAAGTCTGTCGCTGCATTTAAGATTCGTGACGACTATCCTGTTGGTTGCAAAGTAACACTGCGTCGCGAGCGTATGTACGAATTCCTGGATCGTCTGATCACTGTGGCTATTCCACGTATTCGTGACTTCCGTGGTATTTCAGGCAAGTCTTTTGACGGCCGTGGTAACTACAACATGGGCGTGAAAGAGCAAATCATTTTCCCAGAAATCGAATACGATAAAATCGATGCGCTGCGCGGGATGAACATCACGATCACTACAACTGCGAAAACAGACGAAGAAGCGAAAGCTCTTTTGGCTGCGTTCAGTTTCCCTTTCAGAGGTTAAGTCATGGCAAAAGTATGTATGACAGAGCGCGAACAAAAGCGTCGCGAAACCGTTAAAAAATATGCAGCTAAACGTGCTGAATTGGTTGCTGCTAGCAACGATCAGTCTGCCAGCGTCGAAGATCGCATGGCTGCACGTTTGAAGTTGCAAAGTCTGCCGCGCAACTCCAGTCCTGTTCGCACACGTAACCGTTGTGCTTTGACTGGTCGTCCACGTGGTGTGTTTAGTAAATTTGGTATCGCACGTAACGAGTTGCGTAAGTTGATGATGGCTGGTCACGTACCAGGTGTCACCAAGGCCAGCTGGTAACGGAGGAATAGAACATGAGTATGAGTGATCCGATTGCCGATATGTTGACCCGTATTCGTAACGCGCAACGTACGAATAAAACAACCGTTTCAATGCCTGCTTCTAAAGTAAAAGGCGCGATTGCAAACGTGTTGAAAGATGAAGGTTACATCGATGATTTCAACGTTCAAAACAATGACGGTAAGCCAGTTTTGAACATTAGCCTGAAGTACTATGCCGGTCGTCCAGTAATTGAGAAGATTGAGCGTGTATCCAAGCCAGGTTTGCGTATTTATAAAGGTAGTCAGAATCTGCCTAAAGTGATGAACGGTTTAGGTGTGACTATCGTTTCCACTTCTAGAGGCGTGATGACTGATCGTAAAGCACAAGCTGCCGGTATCGGTGGTGAAGTTTTGTGCATCGTGGCCTAAGGAGAATCAATATGTCACGTGTTGCTAAAAACCCGATTGCGATTCCTGCGAAAGTGGAAGTTGTAATTTCTCCTTCAGAGATCTCCGTTAGCGGTCCTCTGGGTAAGTTAAGCCAAGCACTGGTTTCAGAAATTTCTGTTTCCCGTGAAGGTGAAGAGTTGTTGGTTAAAGCGACCAGCGAAACACAACATGCAAGAGCGATGTCAGGTACGACACGCGCTTTGCTGGCCAATATGGTCGTAGGTGTTTCTACTGGCTTTACCCGTAAATTGTCACTGATTGGCGTTGGCTACAAAGCAAATGCTCAAGGTTCTACCCTGAATCTGGAGTTAGGCTACTCTCACCCGATTAACCACAAAATGCCTGAAGGCGTGACTGTGCAAACACCTACTCCTACAGAGGTGATTTTGACTGGCGCTAACAAGCAAGTGGTTGGTCAAGTGGCTGCGCAGATTCGTGCTTACCGTGCACCTGAGCCATATAAAGGCAAAGGCGTTCGTTATGCAGATGAAGTGGTCACGATTAAAGAGACCAAGAAAAAATAACTAAGGCACTTGCAGCGTAATGCTGCAAGGTTAGACACTGGCCTTAACAGTGAATCAACATTAAAGGTAAATTCAATGAAGAACGTAAATAACCGCTTGCGCAGAGCACGTAAAACCCGTGCCAAAATCGCCGAGTTGAAAGTGACACGTTTGAGTGTACATCGCACCAATACCAATATCTACGCACAGATCATTGCTGAAACTGGCGATCGCGTATTGGCGAGTGCATCCACCGTTGAGGCTGAAGTGCGTCAACAACTGAAAAATGGCGGCAACATCGAAGCTGCAACCCTGATTGGTAAGCGTATTGCTGAAAAAGCAGCGCAGGCTGGTATTACCACTGTTGCATTTGATCGTTCAGGCTACAAGTATCACGGTCGTATCAAGGCTTTGGCCGAAGCTGCCCGTGAAACCGGTCTCAAATTCTAAGGGTGAGATAAAGAATGGCTAAAGATATTGAACAGCAGCAAACCGACGGTTTGCGCGAAAAGATGATTACCGTTAACCGTGTCAGTAAAACGGTTAAGGGCGGTCGTATCATGAGCTTCGCTGCGTTGACCGTAGTTGGTGATGGTGATGGTGCCGTTGGTATGGGTAAAGGTAAAGCACGTGAAGTGCCAGTGGCTGTACAAAAAGCCATGGACGAAGCCCGTCGTAACATGGTTAAAGTAAACCTGAATAACGGTACATTGCATCACGCAGTGACTGGCGTTCACGGTGCAGCCAAAGTGCTGATTCAGCCAGCTTCTGAAGGTACCGGTATTATTGCTGGTGGTGCAATGCGCGCGATCTTCGAAGTAATGGGTGTGACTAACGTGGTTGCAAAAAGTATTGGTTCTACCAATCCTTACAACCTGGTTCGCGCAACTTTGAACGGTTTGGCATCCATGAATACGCCGGCTGAAATCGCCGCTAAACGTGGTAAGACCGTAGAAGAAATCAGAGGTTAATCATGGCTAAAGCAAAAAAAGAAAGCGCTACTTTAAAAGTAACGTTGGTTAGAAGTTTGATTGGTCGTATCGAAGCGCACAAAGCCACTGTACGTGGTCTGGGTCTGCGTCGTATGCACCATACTGTAGAAGTGCAGGACACTCCTGAAATTCGCGGCATGATCAATGCAGTGAGTTATCTTTTGAAGGTTGAATAATCATGCAATTAAACACGATTAAGCCTGCTGCAGGCGCAAAAAAAGCACCTCGTCGTTTAGGTCGTGGCATTGGCTCTGGTTTGGGTAAAACTGGTGGCCGTGGTCATAAAGGTCAAAAATCCCGTGCTGGTGGCTTTCATAAAGTCGGTTTCGAAGGCGGTCAAATGCCTTTGCAACGTCGTTTGCCAAAACGTGGTTTTAACTCACTGACACAAGCTGACACCGCACGTATCCGTACTAGCGAGTTGGCTTTGGTGGATGCTGAAGTGATCGACATCTTGTCTTTGAAAGCTGCCAAATTGGTGCCAGTATCTGCAAAAGCAGTAAAGGTTTACCTGTCTGGTGAAGTGGCTGCCAAAGTACAGGTGCAAGGGTTGTTGTTGACTAAAGGTGCTCAAGCTGCCATCGAATCTGCTGGCGGCAAAGTACTGGAAGTCTAATCTGTTGTAAGAAAAGAGTATCAGCTTGGCACAGGATAATATCTTAAGTTCCGTAAGCAAACTTGGCGAATTAAAAAGCCGTTTGTGGTTCTTGTTGGGCGCATTGGTGATTTACCGCTTAGGTGCGCATATTCCAGTGCCAGGCATTGATCCAACTGTGTTAAAGCAGTTGTTTGATACGCAGAAAGATGGCATTTTGGGCATGTTTAACATGTTCTCCGGTGGCGCGTTATCACGTTTCACCGTGTTTGCCCTCGGCATCATGCCTTACATTTCTGCCTCAATTATTATGCAGTTGCTGACTGTGGTTTCACCGCAGCTGGAGCAACTGAAAAAAGAAGGTGAAGCTGGTCGTCGTCAGATTACCAAATACACCCGTTACGGTACGGTGTTGTTGGCAACTTTCCAGGCGTTAGGCATTGCCATTGCGCTGGAAGGTCAGGCTGGTCTGGTATTGGATCCAGGCTTTGCATTCCGTATTACTGCTGTGACCACACTGGTGGCTGGCACAATGTTTTTGATGTGGTTGGGTGAGCAGATTACCGAGCGTGGTATCGGTAACGGCATCTCAATCATTATTTTCGCGGGTATTGTGGCAGGCTTGCCGCATGCGATTGGTAGTACGCTTGATCTGGCAAAAACCGGAGCATTCTCTATTCCATTGGTGATGTTCCTGTTTGTGGCAGTGATTCTGGTGACTGCATTGGTTGTGTTCGTTGAACGTGGCCAACGCAAGATTACCGTGAACTACGCCAAACGCCAGGTCGGTAACCGTATTTATGGTGGTCAGTCTACGCACTTGCCACTGAAGCTGAATATGTCAGGTGTGATTCCGCCGATTTTCGCTTCAAGTATTATTTTGTTCCCGGCCACATTGGCTGGCTGGTTTGGTAGCAGTGAACATATGTACTGGCTGAAGGATGTGAGTGCAAAACTCTCCCCGGGCCAGCCTTTGTACATCTTGTTGTTTGCTGCCGCGATTTTGTTTTTTGCCTTCTTCTACACGGCATTGGTATTCAATCCGAAAGAAACGGCAGATAACCTGAAGAAGAGTGGTGCGTTTGTGCCGGGGATCCGTCCTGGTGATCAAACCGCTAAATACATTGATCGCATCATGGGACGTTTGACGCTGATTGGTGCGCTGTACATTACGCTGGTTTGTTTGTTGCCAGAGTTTTTAGTGTTGAAGTTTAATACCCCGTTCTATTTTGGTGGTACTTCATTGTTGATTATCGTTGTCGTGACGATGGACTTTATGACGCAGGTGCAATCACATCTGATGTCACAACAGTATGAGGGATTGCTGAAAAAAGCCAATTTTAAAGGAACGGGCAAGTAGCAATGGCAAGAGAGGATCGCATTGAGATGCAAGGCGAGATTCTGGAAAACTTGCCGAATGCAACTTTTAAAGTGAAACTTGAAAACGGTCATACTGTACTTGGTTATATTTCAGGCAAGATGCGCATGCACTACATACGCATTTTACCTGGTGACAAAGTCACGGTAGAAATGACCCCATATGATTTAACCCGTGCGCGAATTACATTCCGCGCAAAGTAAGTGAATTAAATAAAGGAAAGTAAGATGAGAGTTCGCGCATCAGTTAAAACATTATGCCGTAACTGTAAAGTAGTAAGACGTCGCGGCGTTGTTCGTATTATTTGTACTGACCCACGTCATAAACAACGTCAAGGTTAATGGTAAAACATTTGCTTGTGAGAGTATTGATTGGCTGATATAATATGCGGCTTTTCTTTTCTACGCACAAGTTTGATCGTTAAAAACGATTGATTATTGGAGTTTAAGTATGGCTCGTATTGCCGGGGTAAATATCCCAAACCACAAACATGCAGAAATTGCTTTGACCTCTATTTACGGTATTGGTCGCGATACTGCGCAGAAAATCTGTGCTGCGGCTGGTGTACTGACAACAGCAAAGGTAAAAGACCTGAGCGACTCAGAAGTTGAAAAGCTGCGTGACGAAGTGGCTAAATACACTGTAGAAGGTGATTTGCGTCGTGAAGTAACCATGAACATCAAGCGTTTGATGGATCTGGGTTGCTATCGCGGTATTCGCCATCGTCGTGGCTTGCCAGTGCGCGGTCAGCGTACCAAAACCAATGCGCGTACACGCAAAGGTCCGGTTAAAGCCATCAAGCAAGCTAAATAATCTTTTATTGAACATCAGTAGATATTAAGGACAGTACAACATGGCAAAAGCTAATGTACGCGTTAGAAAAAAAGTTAAAAAGAATATTGCCGAGGGTATCGCTCACGTGCACGCTTCTTTTAACAACACGATTATTACGATTACCGATCGTCAAGGCAATGCATTGTCATGGGCTACTTCCGGTGGTCAAGGTTTTAAAGGTTCACGTAAAAGTACTCCATTTGCTGCACAGGTAGCTTCTGAAGTGGCTGGTAAAGCTGCTCAGGAATCTGGCGTTAAGAATCTGGAAGTGCGTATCAAGGGTCCAGGTCCAGGTCGTGAATCCGCTGTGCGTGCGTTGAATGCTGCCGGTTTTAAAATCACCAGCATTACTGATGTGACACCGGTGCCGCATAACGGCTGCCGCCCACCGAAAAAACGCAGAATTTAATTCATTTCGCTTCGATAAATTAGCGAATCGATTACTGGAGAACTATTTTGGCTAGAAATTTAGACCCTAAATGCCGTCAATGCCGTCGTGAAGGTGAAAAACTGTTTCTGAAAGCAGAAAAATGCTTTACAGACAAATGCGCAATTGAAAAGCGCAACTTCGCACCAGGTCAGCATGGTCAGCGCCGCAACTCACGTCTGTCTGACTACGGCGTGCAATTGCGCGAGAAGCAAAAAGTACGTCGTATTTACGGCGTTTTGGAAGGTCAGTTCCGTACTTATTACGCTGAGGCTGATCGTCAAAAAGGCATTACTGGTGAGAACCTGTTGCAATTGCTGGAGTCCCGTCTGGACAACGTAGCATACCGCATGGGTCTGGCTGGTTCACGTTCTGAAGCGCGTCAAGTCGTGCGTCATAACAGCATTTTGGTAAACGGCAAGCGCGTAAATATCCCTTCATACCAAGTGAAGGCTGGTGACGTGGTGACTGTTGCTGATAAATCTAAAACACAATTGCGTATTAAAGCTGCGGTTGAAGCGGCTGAACAACGTGGTTTCCCTGAGTGGTTGGAAGTCGACGTCAAAGCATTGTCTGGTAAGTTCAAGGCTAAACCTCAGCGTGATGAGTTGCCTGCTACCATCAATGAATCATTGATCGTTGAATTGTATTCTAAGTAATCGCTTAGCTTAGGCTAAGGATTACTTGTTACTACCCAATTACTTCAAGGAGTTGTATGCAAAATAACCCTACAGATTATTTGAAGCCACGTGTTGTGGACGTTGAAGTGATTACTCCACTGCGTGCACGAGTGACTTTAGAGCCAATGGAACGTGGCTTTGGCTATACCTTGGGTAATGCGTTGAGAAGAGTGTTGCTTTCTTCCATCCCGGGTTTTGCCATTACTGAAGTAAAAATTGATGGTGTTGTACATGAGTACTCCACCATTGAAGGCGTACAGGAAGACGTTGTTGACATCTTGCTGAACCTGAAAGGTGTTGCCTTAAAGCTGCACAACAAAACCGAAACCATTTTGGTGTTGAACAAATCTGGTGAAGGCATTGTGACTGCTGGCGATTTTGAAGTTGGCCATGATGCTGAGATCGTTAACCCGAACCACATTATTGCGAACATCACCAAAGGTGGCAAGTTGAACCTGGAAGTGAAAGTTGAAATGGGTCGTGGTTATCAGCCTGTTCCAGCCCGTCAAAAAGCTAACGATGAAGATCGCGTATTAGGCTTTATGATGGTAGATGCTTCTTTCAGCCCGATCAACAAAGTGAGCTACCATGTTGAGAGCGCACGTGTTGAACAGCGTACTGACCTCGACAAACTGATTATGGATGTTGAGACTAACGGCATTATTGAGCCTGAGCAGGCGATCCGTGATGCTGCGCGTATCCTGATTGGTCAGTTGTCCGTGTTTGCAAATCTGGAAGGTGCTTCTGCTGATGTGGAAGTGAAAGCTGCACCTCAGGTAGATCCTATCCTGTTGCGTCCGGTTGATGACCTGGAATTGACAGTACGTTCTGCCAACTGCCTCAAAGCAGAAAACATTTTCTACATTGGTGATCTGATTCAGCGTACAGAAAACGAATTGCTGAAAGCGCCTAACCTGGGTAGAAAATCATTGAACGAAATTAAAGACGTGTTGGCCTCTAAAGGCCTGACACTGGGAATGAAGCTGGAAAACTGGCCACCTGTTGGTCTGGAAAAAGCTTAATTCCTGATCAGATAAATACTTAAGGAAATTACTATGCGTCACGGTAATAGCAATCGTAAATTGAACAGAACCAGCAGCCACCGCGCAGCCATGTTCCGCAACATGGTGACCTCTTTGCTGCGTCACGAAGTGATCAAAACAACTTTGCCTAAGGCAAAAGAACTGCGTAAATATGCAGAACCATTGATCACCCTGGGTAAAACACCTACCTTGGCAAACCGTCGTCTGGCTTTCAGCCGTCTGCGTGACCGTGATATCGTCGGTAAATTGTTCGGTGAACTGGGTCCACGTTACAATGCACGTAATGGCGGTTACCTGCGCATTTTGAAGTGTGGTTTCCGTCAAGGTGACAATGCTCCAATGGCGTTCGTAGAGTTGGTTGATCGCCCAGAAGTAGCAGAAGCGCCAGCAGCAGAATAAGACATGACGCATGTATAAAAAAGCCAGCGAAAGCTGGCTTTTTTATTTTCTAAAGCGGCTATTAGTTGTCCTTAAGCCAATGGTTAATGGTATCCGCGGTGAATGGCCAATACAGCTCTTTTGGGTTGCTGGCTGACTTCTGCATGAGCACCGGAATACTGATTTCATAGCGCTGCAGCAATTTTTCGTCATCAATGATGTCTAGGTATTCATAAGGGAGATCCAGCGCCTGTAACAGGTGCTCAGCATCCTCACAGAGATGGCAACCTTGGGTGCCGAATAATATCAATTGGTTTTGCATAAAACTCTAGGTAGTGTCATCAACGCTTTGTACAATGATACCTGCAAAAATAACGCCTGCTCAACATTGGATAATGCATGACAGAAATTCACGAACAAGATGAGAAAGTCACCGAAGGCAAGGAAAGCCTGAGCGAGACTTTGCAACAGGTGATCCACTTGCTGGATAAGCACAAGCTGGTTGAGCATGTCGTGCATAGGCAGGATATGCCTAAGCATGACCTGGTCGAGAGCCTGGTTCACAAACAAAACTTGAGTATTCTGCAGCACAAGCTGGATCAGTTACACCCGGCGGACGTGGCCTACATCTTGGAATCCTTGCCATTAGACGATCGTTTAATGGTATGGGATCTGGTGAAGGCTGATCGTGATGGCGAGATTCTGCTGGAAGCGTCGGATGCGGTTCGTCAAACCCTGATCGCGGACATGGATAGTGACGAGTTGCTGGCCGCTGCCGAGCAATTGGACACTGATGAGCTGGCTGACCTGGCGCCAGACTTGCCGAAAGATGTATTGCAGGACTTGTTATACAGCCTGGATACGCAGCATCGTGAGCGCTTGCAATCGGCATTGTCTTATCCGGACGATACCGTAGGTTCGATTATGGACTTTGATATTGTGACCATTCGTGACGATATCACGTTGGAAGTGGTGTTGCGTTACTTGCGTCGTTTGCCTAAATTCCCCGACCATACTGACAAGTTGTTCGTGATTAACCGTGATGACATTTTGCAAGGTGTGTTGCCACTCAAGCGTATTATCCTCAACGATCCTGAGACTAAAGTCGGCGATATTATGTCGACAGATGCTGTTGTGTTTCATCCGGAAGATATGGCTGACCAGGCGGCGATGGCGTTTGAGCGGTATGACCTGGTGACTGCGCCGGTGGTCGATAATAATCGCAAGCTGGTGGGGCGGATTACGGTCGATACCGTCATGGATATTATCCGTGAAGAGGCCGAGGCTGACATGTTGTCTCTGGCCGGTCTGCGCGAAGAGGAAGACTTCTTTGCCTCGATCTGGAAGTCTGTGCAAAACCGCTGGGCCTGGCTGGCAATTAACCTGGTCACCGCGCTGGTTGCGTCCCGTGTGATTGGTTTATTCGAGGGCAGTATCGAGAAGATTGTGGCGCTGGCAGCCTTGATGCCGATTGTGGCCGGTATTGGCGGCAACTCCGGCAATCAGACCACGACCATGATTGTACGCGGCTTGGCCTTGGGCCAAATCTCTGGCTATCACATGAAGTCTCTGTTGCAGAAAGAGATGGGTGTGGCATTGCTCAATGGCTTGCTGTGGGGCAGTGTACTGGGGTTGATTGCTTTCTGGTTATACCATAGTGCTGCATTGGGGCTGGTGATGATGGCCGCGATGACGCTGAATCTGCTATTGGCTGCGATTATTGGTGTGACCATCCCATTGGTGATGAATAAGTTAGACCGCGATCCGGCGGTAGGCTCCAGTGTGCTGATTACGGCCATGACCGATAGTGGTGGCTTCTTAATTTTCCTTGGACTGGCCACAATCTTTTTGTTGTAAATAATCAATGATGGATAACGATATTAATATTCTCTGGAAAGAAATTGTTCAGGATCTGAGCACCGTCTCTGCCTTGTGGCAGCTGTTTGTATTTGCTTTGATTCTGGGTGTCAGTGGTTTGCTGAATCTGCATCTGCGCAAGCAAATTGCAGCAGGCAAAGTGAACACTGTTTACAAAATGCTGCTGGGAGGGATTGAGCGCCTGTTTTTTCCCTTTGTCGCTTTTCTGTTGCTGGTGGTTGCACGTTATTCGCTTGAAAGCTTTATGCATGTCGGTTTGTTGCGACTCGCGGCGCGCATGTTGCTGGCCATGGTGATTATCCGTAGCCTGGTCTATGTGTTGCGTTACGTATTCTCGCCCAGTGCCTGGTTGCACTCGTTTGAGCGCGTCATCGCATGGTGCGTATGGGTCGTGGTGGCGTTGCATATCAGCGGCTTCCTCGATCCGGCCCTGCAGATTCTGGAAGATGTGCAATTCAGCGTTGGCAAGCAAAAGTTGAATCTGTTATTACTGATTCAGGGCGGGCTCACCATTGTGATCACCATGTTGGTCGCTTTGTGGTTAAGTCGCATGATAGAGCTGCGGCTGATGGCCTCGGAAAATATTAATAGTAACTGGCGTGTCATTATGGTCAAGCTGGTGCGCATGGTGGCCATTGTCATCGCATTGCTGATGTCGATGGCCGCTGTCGGCATTGATGTCACCATGCTGTCGGTATTTGGTGGTGCGCTTGGTGTAGGGCTTGGCTTTGGTTTGCAGAAGATCGCCAGCAACTATGTGAGTGGTTTTATTATCCTTATGGATAAGTCGCTGCATATGGGCGATATTGTGACGATTCGCGGTTACTATGGCATCGTCAAAGAGTTGCGTTCGCGTTATATCGTTTTACGCAAGCTGGATGGAACTGAATTCATCATTCCTAACGAAACGATGATCACGGATGTGGTGATTAATCATACTTCTGCAGCCCATAAAGCGAAGGTGCCTGTTTTAGTCCAAATCTCTTATGAAAGTGATCTGGATTTGGCCATCAAGCTATTGCAAGAGATTGGTCGGTCACATGAGCGTACACTCAGGGATGAAGCTGCTGTGGAGGTGATTATTAAATCATTCGGCCAGAATGGCATTGATTTACAGTTGGCGGTAGGGGTGCTTAATCCAGAGGAGGCGACCGCCAAGCTGCAGAGTGAGGTCTATTACGAGATTTGGCAGCGCTTTAAAGCGAATAATATTCAGATCCCATACCCACAGCAGGATGTGCGTATTATTTCCGGTCAGGCAGCTTTAAATCTGGCTTCAGAGTAATGAGAAGGTTGGTGTAGCGACCAAAATAAAAAAGCCTGCGATTGCAGGCTTTTTTATTAATGCTGGAAACTGAAATTATTTCAATTTAGTTTCTTTGTACATCACATGCTTACGAGCAACTGGGTCAAATTTCTTGATCTCCATTTTCTCAGGCATAGTACGTTTGTTTTTTGTGGTGGTATAGAAATGACCTGTACCAGCACTGGATTCCAATTTGATTTTTTCACGCATGATATTGTCCTTTTATCGACTAATGTCGCGAGTTAGATTTTTTCGCCAGCAGCGCGCAAATCAGCTAACACAGCGTCGATACCATTTTTGTCGATCGTACGCAAAGCGGCGTTAGTGATGCGCAGGCTTACCCAGCGGTTTTCGCTCTCAACCCAAAACTTACGGTTTTGCAAGTTAGGCAAGAAACGACGTCTTGTTTTGTTTTGTGCGTGAGAAACATTGTTGCCCACCATTGGTTTTTTACCGGTTACCTGACATACACGTGCCATGGTTATCTCCAAATACTTTTATCTTTTCAGAAAGAGCGAGATTATAGATTGAATCGGATACACAAATCAAGCGATTATTGTAATTTTTCAAACAATTAGTGCTTGCCCGTGCTGCCAAAGCCACCTTCGCCCCGTTCGCTGCTGGTGAATTCATCCACAATATGAAAATCTGCCTGTACCACAGGCACAATCACCATCTGCGCGACACGTTCCATCGGGTTTAGGATAAACGGCTCTTTGCTGCGGTTCCAGCAAGAAACGAGTAATTGTCCCTGATAGTCCGAATCAATCAGCCCCACCAGGTTGCCAAGCACGATGCCGTGCTTATGACCTAAGCCAGAGCGCGGCAGAATCATGGCGGCATAATAAGCATTGTCGATATGAATCGCCATGCCGGTTGGAATCATGATGGTCTCGCCCGGCTGTATGGTTTGTGTATGCTCAATACAGGCACGTAAATCCAGGCCAGCAGAGCCCGGTGTCGCATAGTTAGGCATCATGTGATGCAGGCGGGGGTCAAGAATCTTGAGGTCTACGGTAATCGACATGCTGCATACTCCAGAAAAATATTGCGCTATTAAACACGAAATATGGCCGAAAATCACTACGCGCGATAAGCAGCCATAATAAAAAAGCCAGCGGAGGCTGGCTTTTTTATTAATGCAAAGATTAGAACTTGTATTGCGCGCTCAGGCCAAGCAAATAGTTGCGGCCAGCGGCAGGTTCGAAGAAGCGCAAATTGGCGTCATTGACGCGGATTGCGCCGATGTATTCACGATCGAACATATTTTCTATGCGGATATACTCTCTGAATGACCAGTGTGAGAGTGTTTGCTCAAAGCCTGCACGCATGTTGAATATCGTATATGACGATGCGCTATCAGAGTTGAGGTCGTCAACATACACTTTGCTGTTATAACGGCCTTCCAAAGCGCTATAGAAACCAAGTGGCGCATACTTCCAAGCAACTTCACCATAAAGTTGGTTGCGATAGGTGCCTGGAATTTTATTGCCGGACTCCACGGTTCTGGTTGCGCCGGAGGAGGTGATGTAACTAAAGTCAGAGTCAAACTCTGCATCCAGGACGCTGTAAGACAGGTAGGTTGAAATATTGTTATCAAACTGGCTGTTCAGTGATAGCTCCACACCCTTGCGTTTAGTTTGTTTGGCGTTACCGTAGATGCTTCTGTTGGCAGCGCTAGTTTCGCGCAATACGATTTCATCATCAGTATCAATTTTAAACACACTGATTGTTGCCAGAGTGTCATCATTTAAATACGCCTTGGCACCCACCTCATAGTTCTGGCTTTTGCTGGACTTTAAATTAAGATTAGGCGCGCCATTCGTGGTTGCGTCGTAGGCGGCTTCAATAAATGTGGGTGTCTCAAAACCTTTACCGTAGTTCGCATATAAGTTAAAGGTAGGGGTAACTTTCCATACAATGCCCGCAACAGGATTGGTTTTTTCGTAGGAAACATTGCCGCTATTGTTACCATTGTTACCAGTCCCAGTCAGAAAACGGTCTTTAACCTCCAGATTAACTTTTGTTCGTCTCAAGCCCGCGTGGATATCAATGGATTCTGTAGCTGAAAGCATGCCTTGAACATAGCGATCATAGTTCGTTGAGATGTTGTCTTCATCTCTATTTAAGGCATTGTTCGCGTTGTTTGCAACCGAAGTACTTCTTTTGACGCCGCCATCTGTATTGATATCCAAGCGGGTGTCGGTTGACTTTCCGTAATTCGCACCGATGTAGAAGTTATATTTCTTGCCAAACACTTCACCATGATTGTTCCAGCGCAAGTCTGTGCCCCAGAATTCGCGTGAAATTTGGCTAGCACGGCCTACACTAGTCGTTGCGCTGGTCGAGAGGTACTGCAGATTCTCTCTGGTGCCTACGTAGTTTACAAAGTTAATTGAGTTGTTTTCATTAAAGGCATGCTCCAAGTTAAAGCCAACTTGGGTATGGCTGCGGCTCACTCTGGTGTCTGCGCGTAATGCACTGTTGGGCACAGCCTTGGGATTGTTGAATACGGATGGATCATTAGCGGTCGCGACACGAGGTAATCCAAGTGGATCTTGAGCGTCTTGCTGGAACCAGTTAACCAGCGTGGTCAGTTTGGTGTCTTCTGTAATATTAAATTTGAATTTTGCCGTCGCCATTTGCTTGTCGCTAGTGCTATGGTTGCGGTATCCATCCGAGCTGAAGTTCGAAATATTGAGCATGTATTCCATACCTTCATATTGACCAGCAGCTTCCATGATTTCACGTTTAGTATCGTAACTGCCAAACATGGTGGTCGCCCCTAATGTAGGTGTTGCAGGCGCATTTCTTGTGAACATTTGAATCACACCGCCGGACGAGTTGCCGTACAGGGACGAGAACGGGCCACGCATCACTTCTATGCTTTTAATCGATGACAAATCGACAACGCCCGGTTGGCCTTGGCCATCGGGCATGGTGAGAGGAATGCCGTCGACATAGACGCGTACACCGCGCACACCAAAAGATGAGCGTGAGCCGAAGCCGCGGCTGGAAATTTGCGGGTCCTGTGCTTGTTGGGTACGGTTTTGTGCCGTGATGCCAGGTACGCGAATCAGGCTTTCGGACAAGTTCATTTGCAGTTGGCCGTCTTTGATATTTTTTTGCTCAACCACATCAATGGCGACAGGCAAGTCGAAGCTGTTTTGTGCCTGGCGGGTCGCGGTGACAACTACCGGCGAAAGGGTGAGTGTTTGTTCTTCATCCGCCATGGCTTGCGACGGGTTGGCAAAGGCAGCAGAAAGGGCGATGTATAAGGGCGTAAAACGAGGTGCGCGCATTGTAATTCTCAGTGCTAAAAATAGACTGCGCGATTGTAAGCTGAGTGTAAGCTTGGGCGGCTCAGTATTTTCATGAAAATACTGAGAGTGACCGATTTAATTGGCGTTAATCAAATTGGCTTTTAAGGTGCGTTAAGAGTTTGAATGCAATGTTAATTTTATCGTCGCTGTCGAATGCATATTCACCAGATGCGTCTATGATGGTGACTGCATTTTGATCACTGCCCATGGCACTATTGGCGTGATTGGCCACGATCATGGGGATGCGTTTTGCCAGTCTTTTTTGCTTGGCATAATCAAGCACTTGTTCTGTTTCTGCTGCGAAGCCGACGCAATAGGGTGGGTTGGGTAAAGAGGCGACATCCGCCAGAATATCTTTGTTCTTTATGAGGTTCACCGTAAGTGTTTCCTCACTTTTTTTGATCTTTTGCTCAGCAGAAACATCCGGTCTGTAGTCAGCAACGGCAGCGACACCTATAAATATGTCCTGGCTGGCAATATGTTGCATCACTGTTTGGTACATGTCCTGCGCGCTGCTGGCAAAGTAGGCGTGGCTGGTTGCCGGGCGCGTGGCGCTGGCGTGGCCGTGCACCAGGGTGACTTCTGCGCCCATGCGCATGGCGACCTGCGCCAGGGCATAGCCCATTTTTCCGCTGCTCAGGTTGGTGAGGCCGCGTACCGGGTCCAGTTTTTCCAGTGTGGCACCCGCCGTGATCATGATTTTTTTGCCTGCTAACAGCTTGGGCGTACAAAAGCTGTTTAACGCTTCCAGCAAGTCTTCTGGTTCCAGCATCCGGCCTTGGCCCACCTCACCGCAAGCCTGCTCGCCGCTATCGGGGCCTAATGTGGTGATGCCGTCCTGTTGCAATTGCACGATGTTACGCTGTGTCGCCGGGTTCTCCCACATTTGCCGGTTCATTGCTGGTGCGACCAGTAGTGGGCACTCACGTGCAAGGCATAATGTGGAGAGCAAGTCGTTGGCAAAACCATGTGCCAGTTTGGCGATAAAGTCTGCACTGGCAGGCGCCACTAAAATCGCATCCGCTTTGCGGCTGAGCTCTATGTGTGGCATGCCGTTGGGAATACGCTGATCCCAGCTATCGACAAACACCGGGTTGCCGGACAGCGCCTGTAATGTTGTGGGGGTGATGAAGTGGGTCGCGGCTTCTGTCATCACCACTTGTACGCTATGGCCTTGTTTGACCAGTAAGCGAACCAGTTCTGCCGTCTTGTAGGCGGCAATGCCGCCAGTCACGCCTAGCAGTAGATGACGAGAATGTGAGTGCGTTGGAATCATGGCTGCATTTTAACTGTAAAGCGTCTGCAATTGCCATTTCTCGGCTATGTGGCATTTTCTTTAAAAATGTTAACATTGAGTCATCAATGAGGTGGGGCGCATGATAAAGTTAGTCAGGATTCTTTTCTGGGTGGTTGTGGTGCTGACTGCATTGATGCAGCTGTGGCAAGAGTATCAAACCCTGCAATGGCGCAAGCCCTTGAATGTGGCGGTGTACCCGATCAATGCCGATGGTACGCCTGTGGTGGATGCCTATATTGCCAGTTTGCGTGAGCAGGATTTCGACATGATTGCGCAGTTTTTCTCGCGCGAAGCCTTGAAATACCATCTGCCTTTGCGTCGCCCGGTGACAATTTACTTGGGCCCTGAAGTTCACGATATCCCGCCTGCGCCGCCAGCGGTCAATGGCCAGTTACTGGATATTATCCTGTGGAGCCTCAAGTTCAGGTGGTTTAGCTGGGGTCATCAGCCGGAGGTCGGTGTGCCTGTTGATATCAAGCTGTATCTGTTGTATCACGACCCATCCCAACATCGCCGTTTATTACATTCCACCGCTTTGCACAAAGGCCGGATTGGCCGTGTGAATCTGTTTGCTGAAAACAGTCAGCATGCCACCAATGCCGTCATTATCAGCCATGAATTGCTGCATACCCTGAGCGCTTCTGATAAATATGACTTGAGCACAAGCCTGCCTGTGTTCCCGCAAGGATATGCCGAGCCTTATGCACAACCGCTTTATCCTCAGGCTATGGCCGAAGTGATGGCAGGCAAGGTGCCGCAAACCGCACAAAAAGCGAGCATGGCCAAAGACCTGGACGCCGTGGTGATTGGTAGGCCAACCGCGCGTGAAATTGGCTGGTCAAAGTAAACGGGAGGCGCGATGGCAATCACCGATTGGCCGGAACAGGAACGACCACGCGAGAAGCTGTTGCGTGCGGGTGCTGCGGCACTGTCTGATGCAGAGTTGCTGGCCATTTTTCTGCGTGTTGGCATGGCAGGCAAAACCGCTGTGGACCTGGCGCGTGATCTGTTACAGCATTTTCAAAGCCTGAATGGTGTGTTTTCGGCAGACGTTCAGCAGATGACGGCGGTGCCAGGCATGGGCGAGAGCAAATACTGCCAGCTGCAGGCGGTGCTTGAGATGAGCAAGCGTGCGCTGGGTGAAACTTTGCAGCAAAAAGATAGTTTTCGCTCACCCGGTCAAGTCAAAGACTATTTGCAGTTGCAATTGGCGCACCTGCAACGTGAGGTGTTTGGCATTATGTTTCTGGATGCGCAGAATCGCCTGATTGCTTATGAAACTTTGTTTGAAGGCAGTTTGATGCAAACCAGTGTCTATCCGCGAGAGGTTGTGAAGCGCGCGCTGGCCTTAAACGCCGCGGCCCTGATCTTGAGTCACAACCATCCTGGAGGCGTGGCGGTGCCCAGTCGTGCCGATGAGCAATTGACCATCAGTTTGAAAGACGCTTTAAACCTAGTGGATATCAAGGTGCTGGATCACATTATTGTGGCCAAGCAGGAAACGTTTTCGTTTAGTGAGCGGGGATTGATTTGAGATGTGCAGGCAGGGAGGTGGTGGGTGCTAACGGGGTCGAACCGCTGACATTCGCCTTGTAAGGGCGACGCTCTACCAACTGAGCTAAGCACCCGTGCCTTGCAACGAAGGGCGCATTATACCGAAACTCTTTTTTCCTGCAAGAGCCTGTTAATAAATTGTTTGTGTACGGGAAGTGGTTTGCGTGCGGGCTCTGATGGTTTTTGTTAAACCGTCAATCGTTTGGTGATGTTGATTAATTGCAGTGAAATGTCGGCCATGCCTGTTTTACGCTTGTCTGCCATCTCGGACAATAAAGAATACGCTTGTTCTTCACTCAGGTCGCGCTGGTGCATCAAAATCTCTTTGGCAGAGTCGACCAGTTTCTGGTCTTCTGTACTCAGGATGATGTGCGGTCTGGGGAAAGCTGAAGCTGACATGTTGGGGGCTGCGGGTCTCATTGCTTAATCATGGAAAAAAGTCCTATTACGGTTTAGCAATCTGCATGCCAATTGGTGAGTTTTTGTTAATGTAATGATTTTAAACAATAATTCTCCTGATTTGGATGGTGGTGTACGCGTGAACTTGGTGATGTTTGTGCACCACAGCAGTGCCATTGCACCACAGCAACAGATGTTAGCAGGCAATGCTGTTTTTGCGCACGGAGAGCCTTTTTGTTACAGTGCAAATCATTAAAAAAACAGGAAAGAATTCCATCATTATGAAAGCTTTTTGGAGTCGTGCAGGCTGGGCCGGTTTGGCCTTGTTGGGGGCAGCTGCGCTGGCGCATGTGGCCATGGCGCGCGGGGAGACATTAAATGCACTGTGGCTGATTACAGCCGCGGTGTGTGTGTATTTGATCGCTTATCGCTTTTACTCGGCCTGGATTGCCGCCAATGTGCTCGCTATTGATGCCACGCGGGCGACACCAGCGGAGCGCTTAAACAATGGGCGCGATTATGTGCCGACCAATCGCTGGGTGGTGTTTGGTCACCATTTTGCCGCGATTGCCGGGCCCGGGCCATTGGTCGGGCCAACCCTGGCGGCGCAATTTGGTTATTTGCCGGGCACTTTGTGGATATTGATCGGTGCGGTACTGGGCGGCGCCGTGCAAGATATGGTCACATTGTTTTTGTCTACCCGCCGCAATGGCCGCAGCCTGGGGCAGATGGCGCGTGACGAAATTGGCGCCATTGGTGGCACGGCGGCCATGATAGGCACTTTCCTGATCATGATTATCCTGATCGCTGTGCTTGGCCTGGTCGTGGTGAATGCCATGAAGCATAGTCCGTGGGGGACTTCCACCGTGGCGGCTACGATTCCGATTGCCATGCTGGTCGGCGTGTATATGCGCTACCTGCGTCCTGGTCGCGTGCTTGAGGCCTCATTGCTGGGTGTGATTTTATTGCTGGCATCAGTGGTCTTTGGTGGTTGGGTAGATCACCACCCTGTGCTTGGTGCACTGTTTGATCATGAAGGTTTGCCACTGGCATTTGGTGTGATCGTCTATGGTTTTGCCGCGGCGGTCTTGCCAGTCTGGTTGTTGCTGGCACCGCGTGATTATTTGTCCACATTCATGAAACTGGGTACGGTATTGATGCTGGCGATTGCGATTTTATGGTTGCGCCCGGAAATCCATATGCCTGCTATCACGCCTTTTATTGATGGCACCGGCCCGATTTTTGGCGGCAAACTCTTCCCGTTCGTGTTTATCACCATTGCCTGTGGCGCCATTTCTGGTTTTCATGCCTTGATCGCCAGCGGCACGACGCCAAAATTGATTACCAGTGAAGGTGATATCCGTATGATCGGCTATGGCGCCATGTTGCTGGAAAGCTTTGTCGCGATCATGGCTATGATCGCCGCCACTGTGCTGGAGCCTGGCGTCTATTTCGCCATTAACAGTCCGGCCGGGGTAGTAGGTAAAGAAGCGCTGGATGCCGTGAATGCCATCAGTAGCTGGGGTTATCAGGTGACCGTGGAACAGATGCAACACTTAGCCAGTGCCATGGGCGAAAGTACCTTGTTTGCCCGCACGGGTGGCGCACCCAGCCTTGCCGTCGGCATGGCCAGTATTCTGGGGACGGTGTTTGGTGAGCATTTGCTGGCATTGTGGTATCACTTTGCCATTATGTTCGAAGCGATTTTTATCCTCACCACATTGGATGCTGGTACGCGTGTGGGTCGCTTTATGCTGCAGGATATGTTGGGTAACCTGCATCCCAAGCTGGGTGAGACCTCTTACACGCCTTCTGTGATTCTTACCAGTGCACTGGTGGTAGCTGGCTGGGGCTATTTCCTTTATATCGGCGTGATTGACCCGAACGGTGGCGTCAATATCCTGTGGCCCTTGTTTGGCATTGCCAACCAGATGCTGGCTGCGATTGCACTCTCCGTTGCGACCGGTGTATTGATTAAATCAGGTAAAGTAAGCAAGGCATGGATCACTGGTTTGCCATTGATCTGGCTACTGGCAATCACCACGACGGCGGCCTATGAAAAAGTCTTCAGTAGTGACATCCGCGTAGGCTTTTTTGCCGCCGCCAATGATTTGTCGCAAAAATTGGCGAGTGGCGTATTGCCACCAGAAAAAGCGGCCGTGGCGCCACAATTAATTTTTAACCAGCAATTGGATGCCTGGTTAACGTTATTTTTCGTGTCCATGCTGTGGGTCGTGGTGCTGGATGTGGCCAGAATGAGCTGCCGTTATTTTGCCGGGCAGCCAGTCAGGCCGTCGAGCGAGGCCGCTTATGTTGCCTCGCGCTTGGTGTAAGGAGAGGCAAATGCGTGCTTATTGGTTAAAGCAGGCCTGGCAGCGGGTGCGCCAGCTATCCGGCGATGATGCTTATGAACGTTACCTGGCGCATTATGCAGACGTGCACGCCGGGCAGCCAGAAGCACACGCGCCGCTTTCACGCGCCGATTTTTTTAAACAGTGGCAAGACCAAAAGTGGACGGGTGTGAAGCGCTGCTGTTAGATAATCGCTCCTTAAAGGTTGCCTGAATGTAACAAACCTGTTTCAGGCGCGCATGCGGCTGCGGATTCAGTTAAAATAATATTTTAACGACAATCCTAGTATTTCTCATGCCTAAATACCGTTCTCACACGACCACGCAAGGTCGTAACATGGCTGGTGCTCGCGCGTTGTGGCGTGCCACCGGTATGAAAGATGAAGACTTCTCCAAACCGATTATTGCGGTGGCTAACTCCTTTACGCAATTTGTGCCGGGTCATGTCCATTTGAAGGATATGGGCCAACTGGTCGCCCGTGAAATTGAGAAGGCGGGCGGGGTTGCTAAAGAGTTTAATACCATTGCCGTGGATGACGGTATTGCCATGGGCCATAGCGGCATGCTGTATAGCTTGCCGAGCCGTGACCTGATTGCAGACAGCGTGGAATACATGGTCAATGCCCACTGTGCCGATGCGCTGGTGTGTATTTCCAACTGTGACAAAATTACCCCGGGTATGCTGATGGCCGCCTTGCGCCTGAATATTCCTGTGGTGTTCGTGTCTGGCGGCCCGATGGAAGCCGGTAAAGTGAACTGGCAAGGCAATGTGCGCAAGCTGGACCTGGTGGATGCCATGGTAGAAGCGGCTGATAGCCATGTCAGCGATGCTGAAGTGGCTGAGATCGAGCGCTCCGCCTGTCCTACCTGTGGTTCCTGTTCAGGTATGTTTACCGCTAACTCCATGAACTGCCTGACCGAGGCGCTGGGCTTAAGCTTGCCAGGTAACGGTTCTACGCTGGCGACGCATGCTGCGCGTAAGCAGTTGTTTTTGCAGGCAGGCCGCCTGATTGTGGAGCTGGCCAAGCGCCATTATGAGCAAGATGATTACAGCGTATTGCCGCGTAGCATTGCGACCATGCAGGCATTTGAAAATGCCATGAGTCTGGATGTGGCCATGGGCGGTTCAACCAATACCGTGCTGCATTTGCTGGCCGCTGCGCATGAAGCGGGTGTGGATTTCACCATGAAAGACATAGACCGTATTTCACGCCAGGTGCCTTGTGTGTCTAAAGTTGCCCCGGCAACCAGCAAATATCATATGGAAGATGTGCATCGTGCCGGTGGTGTGATGGGCATTTTGGCGGAACTCAATCGTGCCGGTGTCATCCATACTGATGTGCCAACCGTTCATAGTCCTAGTATGGGCGATGCACTGGCAAAATGGGACATCATCACCACGCAAGATGAAGAAGTGAAAAAGTTTTTCCGTGCCGCGCCTGGTGGCGTTGCGACCACGATTGCCTTTAGTCAGAGTATGTTATGGCCTGAGCTGGATGATGACCGCGAAAATGGTTGCATCCGTAACAAAGCACATGCTTACTCACAGGATGGTGGTTTGGCAGTGCTCTACGGCAATATTGCACTGGATGGCTGTATTGTCAAAACGGCAGGCGTGGATGACAGCATTCTGAAGTTTAACGGTCGTGCCCGTGTGTTCGAGAGTCAGGATGCCGCAGTAGAAAGCATTTTGAATGATGAAATTGTGGCAGGTGATGTGGTGGTGATTCGTTATGAAGGTCCACGCGGCGGTCCTGGCATGCAAGAGATGCTGTACCCCACTTCGTACCTGAAGTCTAAAGGCTTGGGCAAAGCGTGTGCCTTGCTCACGGATGGCCGTTTTTCGGGCGGTACCTCGGGTTTGAGTATTGGCCATGCGTCGCCGGAAGCGGCTGAGGGTGGTGCGATTGGCCTGGTGCAAGAAGGCGATGCGATTGAGATTGATATCCCGAACCGGACGATACACCTGGTCATTAGTGACGAGGAAATGGCACATCGCCGTGGTCAGATGGATGCTAAAGGCAGGGATGCCTGGAAGCCATTGAACCGCGAACGTGTGGTTTCGCCAGCCTTGCGCGCCTACGCTGCCATGAGTACGAGTGCTGCTAAAGGTGCGGTGCGTGATGTAGCGCAGATTGAGAGAGGGAAGTAATGAGCGACGAATGTAGTCTCCTGGCCAAAAGCATGGAAATGACCAAGCGCATGACATTGCACGCGCATGTCACCCAGTGGCAGGACGAAAATGGTTTGCAGTACCTGGAAATTGATAACCCATTGGCGACTGGCAAGATTGCCTTGCAAGGCGCGCACGTCATGCAATGGCAACCCAAGTTCCTGGCCAATCCGGTATTGTGGCTCTCCAGCAATGCGCGTTATGTCAAAGGTCGTTCCATCCGTGGCGGTACGCCTATCTGCTGGCCATGGTTTGGTGCACATCCTACTGACAGCACGCTATGTCCGCACGGTTTTGCGCGTGTCATCCCTTGGCGAGTGATGGATATTGATGCGACGCCTACCGGTGCCACGCGCATTATTCTCGAAATGCAGCAAACCCCAGAAGCGCAGCGCCAACTATCTTATCCGTATGAACTGACGCTGACCATTACCATTGGTCGCCGTTTGCGCATCGATTTGGCCACCACCAACCTGGCTGAGCATCCGTTTGTGATCAGTGAAGCCTTCCACACCTACTTTAATGTCAGCGATTTATCGAACGTTAAAATCACTGGCATGCAAGACCTGGTCTACCTGGATAAGCTACTCAAGTACGAGCGCAACGTGGAGCACAACGCGCTGACATTTGACGGTAAAGAGTATGACCGTGTCTATGTGCATCACAGCTCTGATTGTGCCATTCATGATAGCGGCTTTAACCGTATTATCCATGTCTCCAAGTCTGGCAGTGATACCACCGTCGTGTGGAACCCGGGTGCTGAAAAAGCCGGTGCCATGGGCGATATGGGCGTGGGCGATGAATGGCGCAAAACTATTTGTGTGGAAACCACCAACGCCATGGACAACATGGTGGTGATTAACCCGGGACGTAAGCATGTCCTCAGTGCGGAATACTCGATCGAGACCTTGTAACGTTATTGTGACGCGTGTCAACCGTAGCGTTGCACGTGCGTTTTTAGCTTGTTGGCAAAACGCCAAACCGGTTGAAATTATGTGAATCACCGTTGGTTTTAACGGTTTTTCTATTGTAGATTTTGACTGGTCAGGTAATATGCCACATGCATGAGAATTGCATTACGGGGTTCTATTTGTTTAGAGGATATTCAAGGAGATCGCATGAAAGTTTTATTATCCGCAATCGCAGCAGCGACTTTGTTGATGGCTGGTTCAGCACAAGCTGCAGACGCAGCAGCGGCTAAAGCATTGGCTCAAAAGAGTGGTTGTTTGGCATGTCACAGTGTTGATGCAAAAGTATTGGGCCCAGCATACAAAGATGTTGCTGCTAAATACAAAGGCGACAAAACTGCTGAAGCTAAATTGATTGAAAAAGTGAAAAAAGGTGGCGCTGGTGTTTGGGGTAATATCCCTATGCCTGCAAACAGCCCACAAGTGAAAGACGAAGACATCAAAACCATCGTTGAGTGGGTATTGTCTCTGTAATTTCAGCTTCGCTGTGATTCGAAAAAGCCGACTTGTTAGTCGGCTTTTTTATTGTCACTTATGCGCGTAATTTGCTGTGTCGCAATGAGTAGGCAAAGTAAAAGATGACGCCTACGATTGCCCAGGTGATAAAACGGTGCCAGGTTTCTGCGGGCAAAAACGAAATCAGTGCCGCGCATGAAACGATGCCGCCAACCGGGATCAGTGGGTTAAACGGATTCTTGAATGGCCGCGCGAGCTCAGGGTGGGTTTTGCGTAAGCGCATAACGCCAAAGCACACCATGATAAAGCTGGCCAGCGTGCCAATATTGACGGTTTCGGCCAGCTCCCCCAGGGGGATAAAGCCTGCTACGATAGACACGACGATGCCGCACATCAGGATGATTTTACTTGGGGTTTGGCGCTCAGGATTGACTGCTGAAAAAATGGGCGAAATCAAACCGTCGCGGCTCATGGCGAATAAAATACGCGTCAGGCCATAGAGCAGTACCAGTAACACCGTAATCAGCCCGGCCAATACGCCAGTCGCGACCAGTGTGGATGACCAGGTGTAACCCAGCTTGGTCAGGGCATAGGCCACCGGGGACGACGTATTGAGCTCCGTATAAGGAATTACGCCAGTCAGTGTGCCAGACACAATGATATAAATAATGGTGCAAAAGGCCAGCGATGCAATCAAGCCGATGGGCAGGTCGCGTTGCGGTTGCTGGCATTCTTCCGCCGCAGTAGAGACCGCATCAAAACCAAAATAAGCAAAAAATACCAGTGAAGCACCTGCCAGTACGCCAATATTCTTACCATTATCCAGCGTTTCAAACCAGCCGAAAGGCATAAACGGTTGCCAGTTGGCGGTGCTGATATGGCCCACAGACAGGGCCAGAAAGATGGCAATGGTGGAGAGTTTGATGATCACCATGATGTTGTTGGCGCGCGCACTTTCCTTGACGCCGACCATCAGTAGTAATGTCAGTATCCAGATAATGGCGAAGGCGGGCAGGTTGATGGTGCCGCCAAGCACTGGTGCTTTGGTCAGATGTTCGGGTAGATGCCAGCCAAGATTATGCAAGGTATTCACAAAGTAACCTGCCCAGCCATTGGCTACAGCGGCGGCGCCTACGCCGTATTCCAGCAACAGCATCCAGCCCATCATCCAGGCGGCAAACTCACCAAACGCAACGTAGCTGTAACCGTATGCGCTGCCGGAGCCGCCAATGGATGACGAGAGCTCTGCATAAGACAGCGCGGCAAATCCCGCAGCGACGGCAGCAATAATGAATGAAAGTACGACGGCAGGGCCAGATTGCGTGGCGGCGGCGATGCCTGTGAGTACAAAGATACCAGTACCGATGGCGCCGCCTATGCCTAATAAGGCCAGGTCAAAGGCGGTTAAACATTTTTTGAGGCCAGTGTGCGCATGTGGTTGAATTGGTTTTTTGCGCAATAATTGCTCTAACATTGATTGATTCTCCCCTTATCCGCCTAGGGTAAAGCAATCGTTGTACCAGCGTCAATGCTGGAGAGAAATTAGCTGGCGTAATGTTGCTGCAATGTGGCAATCATATAGCTATGGTCAAGCACACCCGCGCTTTCGCGGATGCTGTGCATGGCCCACATCGGGTTGCCGACATCTACCGTGGCGATGCCTAATTGCGCGGCCATGATGGGGCCTATGGTGCTGCCGCAACCCAAGTCAGTGCGGTGTGCATATTGCTGGTGCGGCACCTGTGCTTGTTCACATAGCTGGATAAAGCGCGCGGCAGTGACGGCATTGGTGCTGTAGCGCTGGTTGGCGTTGGTTTTGATCACCGGCCCTTGATTGATGTGTACATGATGGCAAGGCTCGTAGCTGCCAGCATGATTTGGGTGAAACGCATGCGCCATATCGGCACTGATGAAGAAACTATTGGCAAAACTGCGCAGCTGGTCTTCTTGCGTCAGGCCTGAGGATAAACAAATACGGTTGATCACATCCAGCAAAAAGCTGCCACCGGCGCCAGTGGCGCTTTCTGAGCCAACCTCTTCGTGGTCGAACAGGGCGCAAATCGTCGTGGACTCTGGTGTTTCGTTGCTAATCAGCGCCTCAAGTGCGGCGTGGCAGGAGGCCAGGTTATCCAGTTGACTATTGGCGATAAACTCTTGTTCTATGCCCCAGAAACTGCCGCGCTGCGTATCATAGAGTGCGAGGTCCCACCCGGCGATGGCCTCTGCTGGTATGGCCAGTTTGCCCGCGAGGGTTTCAGTCAGTAATTGTTTTGCTGCGGCAGTATTTGCCGCATGGCCAAAGATCAACGGCAGGCCGGTTTGTTTGTTAAGCGCCAGACCTTTTTCATTGACTTCGCGGTTCATGTGTATCGCCAGGTTAGGCAGGCGTGCGAGCGGTTGGTCCAGCCTGACCAATCGGGTGTCCAGGCCTTCAGCGGTACGTATCACGACGCGCCCGGCCAGGCTTAAATCACGGTCGGTAAACGTGGCCAAAATAGGCCCGCCATAGACCTCTACCCCTAATTGTGCCGCGCCTTCGGTGCTATAAGCTGCCTGCGGTTTGAGGCGCAAGCCGGGGGAGTCAGTATGCGCGCCAACGATGCGAAAGCCGCTGTCTGCAATCGCTTGTTGGCCGAGCGTAAAGGCAATGATGGAGCCGCCATCACGTATGACAAAATATTTTCCACCGGCCTGAAATTGCCAGGATTCGCTCTCTTGCAGCGGTGTAAAGCCATGCGCTTTGAGTTGATTGGCTACCGTGTCTACGGCATGCCAGGGGCTAGGGCTGCGATCAATAAACTCCAGCAGTGCTTGCGCTTGTTGTCTGGCTTCTATTGAAACTTGCATGTTTATACCCAGTCTTTCTCAATCAAAAAGTCGCTATAGAGTTTGGCTTCTGCGCTGTTGGTTTCCGGCTTCCAGTCGTAGCGCCATTTCACAATCGGCGGCATGGAGAGTAATATCGATTCGGTACGGCCATTTGATTGCAGGCCAAAAATGGTACCGCGGTCAAAAATCAGGTTGAATTCGACATAACGGCCACGGCGGTAGGCCTGGAAGTCACGCTCGCGTTCGCCGTAAACGGTGTCTTTGCGACGCTGTACAATCGGCAAATAAGCATTGATAAAGGCATCGCCGACGGCACGCTGCAAGGCAAAACTTTTCTCAAAGCCTAATTCGCTAAAGTCGTCAAAAAACACGCCGCCAATGCCGCGTGGCTCTTTACGGTGCTTGAGGAAGAAGTATTCGTCGCAGTGCTTTTTAAAACTGCGGTAGTAGTCGGCGCCAAACGGTGCCAATACCTCTTTGTTCACGCGATGAAAGTGGATGCAGTCATCCTCAAACCCATAATAAGGCGTGAGGTCCATGCCGCCGCCAAACCACCAGATATCCTGTTCGCCTGGTTGCTGCGCTTTGGCAACAAAAAAGCGCACATTCATATGCACCGTGGGCACATAAGGGTTGTGCGGGTGAAACACCAGCGAGACACCCATGGCTTCCCACGGCCTGCCAGCCGCTTCAGGGTGGGCGACACTGGCTGCCGGCGGCAATTTATTGCCGAGTACGTGCGAAAAACCAACGCCAGCGCGCTCAAACACATTACCGCCTTCCAGTAGGCAAGAGTTGCCACCACCACCCTCAGGCCGTTGCCAGCTGTCTTGCAAGAAGGTTTTACCGTCGACCAGTTCTATGGCTTCGACGATGCGTGCTTGCAAGCCTTGCAGGTAGTCGTAAACGGCAGCGGGCTGGATTTGGTCTGTCGTCATGATTTAGTTCTTGATGGCGCGATAGCCAATGTCTTTACGGTATTGCGCGCCGTCGAACTTGATCTGCTCGAGTACTTTGTAGGCTTGTTGTTGCGCAGATTTAACGGTTTCGCCTAGCGCAGTCACACATAATACGCGGCCACCGCTAGTCACCACTTTGCCATCTTTGAGTGTGGTGCCTGCATGAAACACATGACCGTCTTGTACGTCTTTTGGCAGCCCGGTAATTTCATCGCCCAATTTAGGTGTTTCCGGGTAGTTGGCACTCGCCATGACCACGCCCAGCGCAAAACGCCAGTCCCATTCGGCCTTGGCCTGGTCCAATGTGCCATCCACGGCGTGCTCTGCCAGCTCAACCAGGTCTGATTTCAAGCGCATCATGATAGGTTGGGTTTCCGGGTCGCCCATGCGGCAATTGAATTCCAGAGTTTTGACTTCGCCACTTGGGCTAATCATCAAACCGGCATACAAAAAGCCGGTATAAGGAATGCCGTCTTTGGCCATGCCTTCTACCGTAGGCACGATGATTTCGCGCATGGCTTTGGCGTGGATGTCTGGCGTCACCACTGGTGCAGGTGAGTAAGCACCCATGCCACCGGTGTTCGGGCCCTGGTCGGCATCCAGCAGGCGTTTGTGGTCCTGGCTGGTGGCCAGCGGCAAGATGTTTTTACCATCGACCATCACCATAAAGCTGGCTTCTTCGCCGGTTAAAAACTCTTCAATCACCACGCGAGCGCCTGCATCGCCAAGCTTGTTGTCGGACAACATGGCGTCGACGGCGGTATGCGCTTCTTCCAGTGACATGGCAACCACCACGCCTTTACCCGCAGCTAGGCCATCGGCTTTGATCACAATCGGCGCGCCGTTGGCATCAATATAGGCGTGGGCTTCTGTGGCATCGCTAAAGGTCTGGTATTTAGCCGTTGGGATGTTATGACGCACCATAAACGCCTTGGCGAAGTCTTTGGAGCTTTCCAACTGTGCCGCTGCCTTGGTAGGGCCAAAGATTTTTAAATCGGCCGCGCGGAAAGCATCGACCACGCCTTGTGACAGTGGTGCTTCCGGGCCAACGATGGTCAAGGCGATTTGCTCGTCTTCAGCAAATTTCACCAGTTCATCAATTTTGGTGATAGGCACGTTGACCATGTCCGGGTTGGTGGCTGTGCCAGCGTTACCAGGCGCGACATAGACGCGGCTGACTTCTTTGTTTTGTGTCACTTTCCATGCCAGTGCGTGCTCACGACCGCCAGAACCAATCACTAAAATTTTCATTTTGTATTACCTAATTGAGTTTGAGCCACAGAGGGCACCGAGGCTACAGAGGAAAACATAATTAAAGATATTCTCTGTGGTCTCGGTGCCCTCTGTGGCAAATAGAATTAATGTCTAAAGTGACGAATGCCTGTCACCACCATGGCCAAGCCACGTTCGTCGGCCGCCGCAATCACCTCTTCGTCGCGCATGCTGCCACCCGGATGGATAACACAGCTGGCACCGGCGTCTGCTAATACATCCACGCCGTCGCGGAACGGGAAGAATGCATCAGAAGCGACCACAGAGCCTTGCAGGCTCAGGCCAGCATTTTGTGCCTTGATGGCGGCGATTTTGGTGCTGTCGACACGGCTCATCTGGCCAGCGCCCACGCCCAGGGTCATGCCATTGCCACAGAAGACGATGGCATTGGATTTCACGTATTTAGCCACGTTCCAGGCAAACAGCAGGTCTTGCATTTGTGCTGGTGTTGGATGCAGTTTGGTCACGATCTTGAGGTCGGCCAGTTGCATTTCATGGTTGTCGGCCGATTGCAGCAAAATGCCGGAACCTACACGCTTGGAATCTACCGCGTTGCGGCCTTGCTCCCAGGCGGTGTTGCCGCCTTGTGGCAAGGCAATCTTCAATACGCGCACATTGGCTTTGGCACTGAAAATGGCCAGCGCTTCTGGCGTAAAGTCAGGTGCAATCAATACTTCTACAAATTGCTTGGACACCGCTTCGGCGGCTGCACCATCCAGCGTGCTGTTAAAGGCGATAATGCCGCCAAAGGCTGAGGTCGGGTCGGTTTTAAAGGCCTTGCTGTATGACTCAAGTGCATTGATGCCAACCGCTACGCCGCATGGGTTGGCGTGTTTGACGATCACACAGGCCGGGCCAGTGAAGGATTTCACTGCTTCCCAAGCCGCATCGGCGTCAGCAATGTTGTTATAGCTGAGTTCTTTGCCTTGCAGTTGTTGCGCGGTAGCCAGGCTGCCGGGGGCAGGGTAGAGGTCGCGGTAAAAAGCGGCTTGCTGGTGGCTGTTTTCACCGTAGCGCAGGTCTTGTACTTTGACAAAGTTGCTGTTCATTTGGCCTGGGAATTGGCTCAGCACTGGCTTGCCAGCAGATTCAGTTTCGGCGAAGTCAATCGCAGACAGGTAGTTGCTGATGGCTGCATCATACTGTGCAATGCGGTTAAACGCTGCCACGGACAGTTTGAAACGGGTCGCCTTGGATATGCTGCCGTTGTTGGCTTGCAGCTCACTCACCACGTCGGCGTATTGTGCCGCGTCGGTCAACACCGCGACATCATTCCAGTTTTTAGCCGCAGAGCGCACCATGGCCGGGCCGCCGATATCGATGTTTTCAATTGCATCTTCCAGCGTGCAGTTGGCTTTGGCGACGGTTGCTTCAAACGGATACAGGTTCACCGCCAGCAGGTCGATGTTTTCAATGCCATATTGCTGCATGGCAGCAACGTGTTCAGGCAAATCACGGCGGCCCAGTAGGCCGCCATGCACTTTCGGGTGCAGGGTTTTGACGCGGCCGTCCAACATTTCCGGGAAGCCGGTAAAGTCACTGACTTCCTTGACTGGAATTTGGTTGTCGCGGAACAGTTTGGCGGTACCGCCAGTAGAAAGGATTTCTACACCAAGCTGGTGCAGGGATTGTGCCAGTTCGAGCACACCGGTTTTATCGGAAACACTGATAAGCGCGCGTTTAATCGTCATAATGAATTGAGTGGAGTTGCGTGATAAAGAAAATGAAAAAGGCCTGATGATGAAGTGCCATCAGGCCCGGTGTAATTTATTCCAGGCCGTAGGCGGCCATCTTTTTTCTCAGGGTATTGCGGTTAATGCCCATCATGTCTGCGGCTTTGCTTTGATTGCCGCCGACTTTGTTGAGGACGTACTCCAGCATGGGCTTTTCGACGCAGCTGAGTACCATGTCGTAAATCGCATGTGGTGGTTGCCCATCCAGATGCGTGAAATAGTCGTCCAGTGACTCGCGCACGGCGAGGCTTAATTTACTATCGTTTTGCATTATGCTGCCAACTCCTCGCCGCCATTGTTTTCGTTATCTGAGTCAGCATCATCCGCATACACCAGGCGGTCATTTTTGGCACGGAGTTCGGCAAAAAAGTCATTGATGGCCTGTAATTGCAATTCTATGGTTTGCAGCGTATTCATGTTGTGGCGGAACGCGGCCGAGCCTGACAGGCCTTTGGTGTACCAGGAGATATGCTTGCGTGCCACACGCATGCCGGTGAGGTCGCCGTAGAAATCGTATAAATCATGCAAGTGCTCCAGCATGACCTGGTGAATTTCATCCACGGTGGGAGGCAGCATATGCTCGCCAGTGTTCAGGAAATGCTCGGTTTCACGGAAAATCCATGGGCGGCCTTGTGCGGCGCGGCCAATCATCACCGCATCGGCTTTGGTGTAGTCGAGCACGAACTTGGCTTTTTCCGGGGTGGTAATGTCGCCGTTGGCGATCAATGGGATGTTGATTGCCTGTTTTACCGCGGCAATGGTGTCGTACTCTGCGTCACCATGGTAAAGGTCGTTACGTGTACGGCCATGAATAGTCAGCGCTTGTACGCCAATATCTTCTGCCATTTTGGCAATCTGGATAGCGTTTTTGTTTTGCCTGTCCCAGCCAGTACGGATTTTAAGCGTGACGGGCACATCCACCGCATTGACCACCGCCTTGAGAATCTGTGACACCAAGGGTTCGTCGCGCAGCAGGGCAGAGCCCGCCATCACATTACAGATCTTCTTGGCCGGACAGCCCATGTTGATATCAATGATTTGCGCACCATTGTCCACATTGTGTCTGGCGGCTTCTGCCATCATGGCGGGTTCGGCGCCGGCAATTTGTACCGAAATCGGGCTGACTTCACCTTCGTGGTTGGCGCGGCGTTTGGTTTTTTCGCTACCGTACAACAATGAGTTGGAGGTCACCATTTCTGACACGGCCAGCCCAGCCCCCATCTTCTTGCACAGCATACGGAAAGGCCTGTCGGTCACACCTGCCATAGGGGCGACAACCAGGTTGTTTTTTAATTGATGGGATCCGATTTGCATGGGCTTGCGATGGATTAAGTCAGTGAAAAGACTGACTATTTTAACTGCAAATCGTCGATCAGGGAATGCGTAAACTGCTTTTTTGCTTATTTTTTACGCAACTTGATGTGTGCATCGATGAGTTGCATGGCGCGGTCGCGGAACAAAGAGCCTTCGGTGTCTTTGACCCACATATGAAGCAGGCCGGAGAAAAACAGGTGGGTATCCAGGGCTAACTCGGCGGCGGTGAGCTGGGTGCCGACCTGGCCAATTTCCTGTGCTTTTGCATAGGCCTGTTCCATTTTGTGCACGAGTCCGCTACAGTTACTTAAAATTGATTTCAATACATCGGCAAACTCATCGACATATTCGCATTTAGTCATCATGACTTCGTAAGTGGCGCGCGTGGTCTGGTCGTCATCCAGGATCTGGATGGTGCTTTCCAGATGTTTGCGAATGCGGCCCAACGGGTCGGGGGCGGGCTCGTCGGCGTTGCCGAGCAGAGTGTCATCCATGCGGTCAATCAGGGGCAGGTAGACCTCTTCGCGCATGGCATGAAACAGTTCAGCCTTGTTTTGAAAGTGCCAATAGACGGCGCCACGCGTGACGCTGGCGTGGGTGGCAATTTGCTCCAGGCTGGTGCGGCTGACGCCTTTTTGCAGGAACATTTCTCGCGCGGCATCAATAATGCGCTGGCGGGTAATTGCGGCATCTTCTTTGGTTTTACGTACCATCGTCTCTATCGCTCTTTAAGGTTTCATTAAAGTTTCTTGAATGTCGGGTATTTTACCAGTTGTGCTTGGCTGCCACTGGTAAGTCGTTCGGCAAATTTTTTGCAAAACCCATTTACATACATTCGTGTTTGTATATAATATACATCCAAGAATGTATGTAATCAAGTCTATTTATAAAATTTTTTGAGGATAACATGTTGATTTCACAGACTATCCAACCTCGTCGTACACTGGTTTTACTTGCTTTAGCTTCAGTGTTAGCCGCTTGCGGAAAATCTCCTGAAGGGCAAAACCCGGGCGCGGGCGGCATGCCAGCCATGCCGGTGACCGTGCAGGCAGTGGCAGCGGAGACGGTTCCGATTCAAACAGAAGTGGTTGCACAAACAGAAGGTGCCAAACAGATTGAAGTCCGTCCACGCGTGGGTGGGATTGTGCTCAAACGCCTCTATCAGGAAGGCGAGACAGTGAAGGCCGGTCAGGATATGTTCCTGATTGACCCGGTGCCTTTCCAGTTGCAAGTGGAGCAATCGAGAGCACTGATTGCACAGCAAAAAGCCCGCATTGAGCAAACTGCACGTGAAGCGCAACGCTTGAAAGGCTTGCTGGAAACCAAATCCATCAGCCAGCGTGAATATGACAATGCCGCTTCTGATAACTCAGTCGCCGCCGCTACTTTGCTGCAATACCAGGCGCAATTGCGTGAAGCTGAATTGAACCTGTCTTATACCCACGTCAAGGCGCCTGAAGGTGGTATTGGCGGCCGTTTTGTCTTATCTGAAGGTGCATTGGCCACGGCCAATAGCACACTGTTGAGCACCATTGTACAGGTGTCGCCTATCTGGGTACGTTTCAGCTTGTCCGAGTCTGAGTTGCAGGCATTGGGCGGGCATCTACGTCCCGGCAAAGTGCAAGATGTGCGTTTGGTGCTGGCCGATGGTAGTGAGTATCCACTGTCAGGCAAAATCAACTTCTCTGCCAGCCAGATTGACCCGGCATTGGGCACACAGCAGCTGCGTGCCGAGTTCCAGAATCCGGACAGCGCTTTGTTGCCAGGCCAGTTCGTACGTGTACGCCTGACCACAGGCAAGCGTGATGGCGTGTTCCTGATTCCGCAAACGGCGGTATTAACTGGCCAGCAAGGCAAGTTTGTGTTTGTGGCGGATAAGGACAAAGAAGGCAAAACCGTGGCTGCCGTCAGACCGATCACTGTGGGTGGCTGGTTCGGTGAGCGCTGGAGCGTATTGGAGGGCTTGAAAGCCGGTGACCAGGTGATTACCGACAACCTGATTAAGGTACGTCCAGGTGCCCCGGTTGCGCCCCATGCGCCAGATGCTGCCCCGGCAGCGCCACAAGGCCAGGCACCAGAAAAAGCCAAGTCTTAACTCGCAATCTTAACGTTTACATTATGTGATTCACGGCCTGAACGTCGTTTCAGGCCGATTTCAGGAAAAACGATATGACCCGATTTTTTATCACACGCCCGATTTTTGCCAGCGTGCTGTCTATCATCATCGTGTTGTCCGGTTTGGCGGCAGCATTCAAGCTGCCGATTGCGCAATATCCGCAAATTGCCCCGCCAACCGTGATTATCACCGCCAGTTACCCTGGTGCCAGTGCTGAGACCCTGTCCAAAACCGTGGCTGCCCCGATTGAAGAGCAGTTAAGCGGCGTGGAAAACCTGCTGTACTTTAACTCCAGTTCTGACAGTAGTGGTACGTTGACCATTACGGCGACGTTTGACATTGGTACCAATGTTGACCAGGCTACTTTTAACGTCAGCAACCGCGTGAATATTGCCTTGCCACGTTTGCCGGAAGATGTACGCCGGACAGGCGTCGTGGTGCAAAAACGTTCCAACGACATCCTGCTGGTGGTGATGCTGATCTCCAGCAAAAAAGAACATGACCGTCTGTTCCTGAGTAACTACGCCACCTTGAATGTGCTGGATGAGTTTAAGCGCATTAAAGGTGTGGGTGATGTCACTATTTTTGGTGGCCAGGATTACTCCATGCGTATCTGGTTGCGTCCTGACCGTATGGCGCAACTGGGCGTGTCTACCAGCGATATTTCTGCGGCCATCAGTGCACAAAACGCGCAATACGCCGCCGGTAAGATTGGTGCAGAACCCGCGCCAGCCAGCCAGCAACTGTCATTTACCGTGACCGCAAAAGGCCGCCTGATTGATCCGGAAGAGTTCGGCAACATCATTGTGCGTGCGCAAGGCCCTAACGGTGTGCTGCGCCTGAAAGATGTGGCGCGTATTGAGTTGGGCGCACAGAGCTACAACGTGGCGTCTGCGCTGAATGGACAACCAGGTGTAGCGCTGCCTATCTTCTTGCAGAGTGGCGCCAATGCGCTGGAAACTGCCGAAGCCATCAAGGCCAAAGTCAACGAGTTGAAACTCAAGTTCCCAGAGGGCATGGACTACAACATTCCTTACGATACCAGTGACTTCGTGAAAGCGACCATCAAAGAAGTGTTCCATACCTTTGGTGAGGCGCTGGTGCTGGTAGTGCTGGTGGTGTTCCTGTTCCTGCAAAGCTGGCGCGCGACCCTGATCCCGATGATTGCGGTGCCAATTTCGATTATCGGTACCTTTGCCGGCTTGTATCTGTTTGGCTTCTCCATCAACCTGTTGACGCTGTTTGCCATGATTCTGGCGATTGGTATCGTGGTGGATGATGCGATTGTGGTGCTCGAAAACACCGAGCGCCTGATGAAGGAAGAAAACCTCAATCCATTGCATGCGGCGATTAAGTCTATCGCCCAGGTGCAGGCGGCTGTGGTGGCGATTGTGCTGGTGCTGTGTGCGGTGTTCGTGCCCGTGGCTTTCCAGGGCGGTATTGCCGGTGAGTTGTACCGTCAGTTTGCGGTGACCGTGGCGATTTCTGTGGTGATTTCAGGGGTGGTGGCGCTGACGCTGACACCTGCACTGTGCGCGATGATTTTGAAGAATGGCCATCATGAGAATGCCTTTTTCAGGAAATTCAACCAGGGCTTTGACCGTTTAACCAAGCTGTATACCGGCACGGTGAACCTGACGCTGCATCATAAAATCATTGGTGCTGTGGTATTTGGCGGCATGTTGATCGTGATGATCTTCCTGTTCCGTACCGTACCGGGTGGCTTTGTACCGCCGGAAGACCAGGGCTATGTGATCAGTATCGTAGTGATGCCGGATGGCGCCACTTTGAAACGAACTTCACAAACCACAGAAAACATTCGTGCAGCGATTGCGAAAGATCCAGCCACTGCGCATGAGTTTGCGGTGAACGGCTTTGAGTTGCTGACCGGCGCCAACAAAACCAATGCGGCGACCATGTTTGTGCGTATGACGGACTGGGATAAACGGACCACCAATGCTGACCAGATGGTGGGCAAACTGATTGGCATCGGCATGAGCCAGCCAGACGGCTTGAGCTTTGCAGTGAACCCGCCAGCGATTCGTGGCCTGGGCTCTGCCGGTGGTTTTGAGGTGTACGTACAAAGCCAGGGCGATACTGATGCAGCTAAACTCGCACAAGTCATGAATAACTTTATGGATGCAATGCGTGCTAATCCGCAACTGACCCAGATAAACAGCTTCTTCCGTCCCACTGTGCCTCAGTTGTTTATCGAGGTGGATGAAGCCAAAGCGCTGTCACAGAATGTCAAAATTTCAGACATTTATGCCACGCTGCAAAGCACCATGGGCTCACTGTACGTGAACGACTTTAACCGTAGCGGCCGTACCTACCGCGTGCAGTTGCAGGCTGAGGCCGAGTACCGCATGAAACCTGAAGACTTGGGTAAAGTGTATGTGCGCAGCCAGCCAACAGCGGACAATCCGGATGGCAATATGATCCCGATGTCTGCGCTGGCTAAAGTGAGCAATATCGTTGGTGCCGAGCAACTGGAGCGTTATAACGGCCTGTTGTCTGCCAAGGTATTTGGTAGTGGTGCGCCAGGTGTGAGCTCCGGTGACGCGATTAAACTGGTGGAAAAAATTGCCAAAGAAAACATGCCTGATGGTTACCAGATTGCCTGGACTGGCCAGGCTTACCAGGAGAAGCGTACTGGTTCCGCTGCATTGGTGGCATTTGGCTTCGCCACTATTATGGTGTTCCTGATCCTGGCGGCACAGTTTGAAACCTGGGCGTTGCCACTGGCGGTGATTATGGCGATTCCGTTTGCCATGACCGGTGCCTTGATTGCAGTGCTGACACGCGGCATGAACAATGACATTTACTTCCAGATCGGCTTGATTACGCTGATTGGCCTGGCGGCGAAGAACGCGATTCTGATCGTGGAATTTGCTTCACAGAAAATGGAAGAAGGCATGCCGTTGGTTGAAGCCGCACTGGAAGCAGCACGTCTGCGCTTCAGACCGATTGTGATGACGTCGATGGCGTTCGTACTGGGGATCATCCCCCTGGTATTTGCCACCGGGGCCGGTGCGGCAGCGCGCCAGTCCATGGGTACCGGCGTGTTCGGCGGTATGTTGCTGGCAACGTTTATTGCCACCATCTTTATCCCGTTGTTCTTTACCTGGCTGACCAATGAGAAAAAAGTGCGTCACCATGGGCATATTGTAGAAGAGGAATCGGTATGAAACCGACAATGAAGTTTGCATTAAAACCATTACAGCAGTCACTGCTGCTGGGCTTGCTGACCTTGTCCATGACGGGTTGCCAGATGCTGGGTGATTTGTATTCACGTCCTGCCCCACAGTTGCCAGCCGAATATGGCGCTGCGGGTGCCAACGCGCTCAGCGCAGAGCAGCAACTGGCGTTGCAGCAATGGTGGACGCTGTTTAATGACAGCCAGTTAAACCAGTTGGTAGACACTGCGCTGGCCAAAAACAATAACGTGCAACTGGCTGTGGCACGGATTGAAGAGGCTGATGCGCAAATGCGTGAAATCGGTGCCAACCTGTTGCCGACCGTGACCGCAACCGGTTCCGGTTTACGTAACCGCGTCACCGAGTCCGGTGTGTTCCCGGTGTTTGGTAACAACCCGCGTAAAACCTATAAAGTGGGTTTGAACGGTAGTTATGAGCTGGATCTGTGGGGCAAACTGCGCCGTGCCAATGAAGCTGCGCGTGCGCAGCTGCTGGCAACGCGTTATGCCAAAGAGGCCGTGACCTGGTCATTATCCAGCCTGGTGGCCAATCATTACCTGATGATACGCAGCCTGGATGCGCAATTGCTGGTCAATACGCAAAACCTGAAAACTGCACAGGATAGCCTGGACCTGGCCAAACGCCGGGTGGAAGGTGGCGTGTCTACCATTCTGGACGCACACCAGGCAGAGCTGGTGGTGACTACCCTGCAAACGCAGACGCTGGAATTGAAGCGCTTGCGCGCTTTGAGTGAGCATCAGATCGGTTTGCTGACCAATGACCTGGGCTTGAAAATCGCTGCCGGTGACCTGATGGCCATGCCAACCCCACCAGTCGCGCCAACTGGCTTGCCATCTGCCCTGATGGAAGCCCGGCCGGATGTGCGCCAGGCAGAGCAGGATATGGTGTCAGCCAATGCCAATATTGCGGTAGCACGCGCGGCGTTTTACCCAAGTATCTCGCTTTCTACCACTTATGGTGGCGAGAGTATTGCGCTGAATAACCTGCTGAAATCGCCTGCACGCGTCTGGTCACTTGGTTTGGATATCAGCATGCCGATTTTCAACGGCGGCCGCCTGAATGCACGTCTGGATCAGGCGACAGCGCAGCAAAAACAAGTGCTGGCAACTTACCAGAATACCTTGCAAACCGCGTTTACCGAAGTCAGCGATGCGCTGGTCAACGCGCAACAATACCGTGAGCAAGAAGCCCTGGCCGTGTCCAAGGAGAAAACCACTGGCAATATTCTGCGCGTGGCGAAAAACCGCTACGAGGCAGGCTATACCAGCTACCTGGAAGTGCTGGATGCGCAGCGTAACCATAATGAAGCCACACAGGCCGTGGTTCAGAGCCGCCAGAATACATTGACCGCATCGGTTGATTTGTTCAAGGCACTCGGCGGTGGCTGGAAGCCGGAAAGTGTTGCGGCTGAGGCACAAGCTAAAAAGTAATTCTTTGCATGTGAGTGTGAGCTAGCCGGGGTAACGAGGAGTCGTTGCCCCGGTTTTTTTATTGGCGTAACAACCGTAGATAGCACTTTTAAACGGTGTGCATGTAAGATGCGGGCATGACCACACCCTCCCTGAAACATATCGCCTTTGCCAGCTTCATTGGCACCGCCATCGAGTTCTACGATTTTTACATTTACGCCATGGCCGCTGCGCTGGTGATCGGGCAGGTGTTTTTCCCGGCCAGTGATCCGGCCATGCAATCCCTGAATGCGTTGCTCACCTTTGGCCTGGCGTTTATTGCGCGGCCCTTGGGCGCATTGCTGTTTGGCCATTTTGGCGACCGCATTGGCCGCAAGTCGACGCTGGCGGCCTCATTGCTGGTGATGGGCGCGTCTACCTTCCTGATTGGGTTGTTACCTGGCTATGCTAGTTGGGGCAGCTGGGCGCCGCTATTGTTGTGCCTGTTACGGTTTGGCCAAGGCATCGGCCTGGGAGGCGAGTGGGCCGGTGCGGCCTTGCTGGCAACCGAATATGCGCCTGCCCACAAACGTGGCTGGTACGGCATGTTTCCACAACTCGGGCCATCCATCGGATTTTTACTGGCGACACTGACATTCCTGGGCTTGAGCCTGGGCCTGAGCGAGGCACAGTTTGCGTTGTGGGGTTGGCGGGTGCCGTTTGTTATCAGTGCGGCCCTGGTCATGGTCGGCTTGTACGTCAGGTTCAAGCTGGCAGAAACACCGGCTTTTTCGCAAGCGCGCTCGCAACAGCATTTGCATCGCTGGCCGCTGAAAGCGGTCCTGTGTCAGCATGGCCGCGCGATTTTACTGGGCGCCCTCGCCATGGGCGTGTGCTATCACCTGTTTTATACTGCCACTGTGTTTTGCCTGAGCTATGGTACGCAAACCCTGCACATCGCACAGCCACAGTTTCTGGCCATGTTGTGTATTGCGGTTATCGGCATGGCGTTGGCGACACCGTTCGCGGCAGCGCTGGCAGATCGTTACGGTAGCAGGCCAGTGTTAATGACCGGTCAAATCCTGGCCTTGTTACTGGGATTCATGCTGGCACCACTCATCGGTAGTGGTCAATTATGGCTGATCGCACTCTTTTTATTTCTTGCGCTGTTTTTGATGGGCATCACATTTGCACCTATGGGGGCGTTTTTACCGGCGCAGTTTCCGGTGGCTGTGCGTTATACCGGCGCAGGGCTGAGTTACCAGTTTGGCGGTATATTGGGCGCATCGTTTGCGCCTGCGGTTGCGCAGTTTCTGGTACAGCAGGGCGGACTGGCCTGGGTGGGTGGCTATATGTCACTGATGGCGTTGGTGAGTGTACTGGCCGTCTGGAAAATGCCAGCCAGTGCGGCGCAGTATGACTGACGCATCTCGCGCAGCAGGTATAATGCAGTTTTCTTCACGGTGATTAGGCATGTTTACCCATCCGGGATTTAACCCCATCGCATTGCAAATCGGCAGTTTCGGCATCCATTGGTATGGCCTGATGTACCTGGTCGGCTTTTTTGGCGGCTTGTGGCTGGGGCAATACCAGGTCAAGCGCTTGCGCAAACTGGATCCGGCCTCCCCCTGGCAGGAACGCGACCCGGACGATATGCTGTTTTACATTGCGCTGGGCGTGGTGTTTGGTGGTCGTTTGGGCTATGTGCTGTTTTACCAACCAGCTTATTTTCTGCAACATCCGCTGGAAATTTTTGCCTTGTGGCAGGGCGGCATGTCGTTCCATGGCGGCTTTATTGGCGTGATGGTGGCTATGGCGCTGTTTGCGCGCAAACGTGGCGTGATTTGGTTGCAACTGATGGATTTTGTGGCGCCCCTGGTGCCGATTGGCTTGGGTGCAGGCCGCCTGGGTAATTTTATCAATGCCGAGTTGTGGGGCCGTCCGACCAACGCCGATTGGGGCATGATTTTCCCGGCAGTCGATCAGGTGGCGCGCCATCCGTCGCAATTGTATGAATTTGCACTGGAAGGCATTGTGTTGTTTCTGGTGTTATGGACATTCGCTGGTAAAAAGCGCCCGATAGGCGCTATCTCGGCGATGTTCCTGCTGTGTTATGGCAGCTTCCGTTTTATTGTGGAGTTTACCCGTGAGCCGGATAGCTTTTTAGGCCTGTTGTCGCTGGGTTTGAGTATGGGGCAGTGGTTGTGTGTGCCCATGATCCTGATTGGGCTGGGCATGATGCGCTGGGCCTACCGTAAACCCTAATGGTCAGGCGTATCTGGCTGGGTCGCTAATTCCAGTGCGCTCAGCCAGCGTATGGCATATTCACGCGGTTGTTTTGCGTCGCCGCACATCTCCAGGCTAGGCTGCAAGCCGCCACAAAAGTCCGGCCGCTCGGGTTTGCCAAACAGTTTGCACCTGAGTAATTCGTCTAATTGAATACAAGCAACCCCGGCGGGCTTACCCTCCGGCATGCCCGGAATGGCGCTGGTAATCGAAGGTGCAATACAACAAGCACCACATTGCGGACGGCAATCCATCGCGTTTATACATCTACCCAAGGGTAACCGAGGGCCGATACCCCGGCTTTTAAATCCTGCATGGCCTGTTTGACCAGCGCACTCTGGCCTTTCATGCCCACTTCGGTCGTCCTGCGTTGATTGGTCCGTGGCAAGCTGAACAGTTTCAGCATGGGATAGTGGCTCAGCATATGATTCATTAAATCAATAAGGTCACTTTCACCTGCCTCGGTGACCACAATGGCCTGCTCCAGATAGTCTGCGGTATGAAACAGGTGGCTGTAGTAGGTATCCAGTACCCACTCAATCATGGGGTGTGCCATTTCTGGAAACCCGGGCACAAAATAATGCTCATGCATGCTAAACCCGGCAACCTGGTTGACCGGGTTGGGAATCAGGTCACAGCCCTGGGGAAAGTCAGCCATCAATACGCGTTTGGGATAAGCGCTTTCGCCATAGCGCGCTTCAATATTCGCGACTGCTCCGGCATGGCGTTCAATCGGCACTCCCGCTGCTGCCGCGGCACATTGCCGTGTGTGGTCATCTGGCGTGGCGCCTATGCCGCCAAAACTAAACACGACATCGCCGCGATCCATACTGGCTTTGAGGTGGCCGGTAATCTGCTCGGGAATATCACCAATAAAATGCGCCCAACTCAGTTGCAAACCGCGGGCTGACAGCAGCGAAATCACTTTGCTCAGGTGGGCATCCTGACGTTTGCCAGACAGGATTTCGTCGCCAATGATATAAATGCCAAACTGGTTCATGGTTAATTTGCGTAAATGTGTTTTGAAAGTGTTTTTCAAGGTCATCATAATACCAGTGAGCGCTTTTAAATTTGTTTTGCTGTGATGCATGCACAACAAAATTCACTCAGCGCCAGTTGTGAGTAGTGCATACGCACGCCACACCCTGAACGTCACCATGCGTGATTGGATACCAGCAATTGACAAACTTTTTGTTTGATCTTGTGAGTCCAGCAGGTTCCATCCTCGTCTCCCGTTATGAGGGCGGGATGGTTGTATTGTCGTATTTGATTGCCGCAGTGGCCTCTATCCTGGCCATGTACCTGGCTGACCTGGCCCAACAATTCCAGTTAAGAAGAGATCAGAAATTTGCGCTACTGAGTGGCGCCATTGCATTAGGCGCGGCCGTCTGGAGCATGCACTTCCTGGGCATGCTGGCATTTGAGCTGTGCGTGACCGTGAAGTATGACCCGCTCATCACGTTGCTCTCGATCTGGCCGGCTTTTGTCGCATCCTGGGCCGCCATGCGCTGGATCTCGCACGCAGACCAGGGGGCGAGTCATTTATGGTTGAGCGGCATGATTATTGGCCTTGGCATTGGGGTCATGCATTACAGCGGCATGCTGGCCATACGCACTGCTGCGGTCATGACCTTCAAACCGTGGTGGGTCCTGATTTCTGTGGTGGTGGCTGTACTGCTTGCGGTGCTTGCCTTATGGTTTGGCCAGCAATGTGAGCGCATGCAGCGATTGCGTGTCTGGCGCCATGTGGTTAGCGGGCTGGTGATGGGTGCTGCCATTACGATTATGCATTATATCGGTATGGCAGCCGCAGTGTTCGTGGGGATCGCCGAGTTTGCCCATCCGGTGCCGACGGTGGATCGCTGGTATTTGTCGACGCTGGTGACATTGGGTACCTTGATCCTGATCGGCGCCGCCATTGCGCAAAATATGCTTGCCAGGCAGCGCCAGCTTGCCCGTGATTTGCAGTTCAAGGAACACCAGATGCGGGTCATCTTTCAAAATGCGATCGATGCCATTGTGATTACCGATGCCAAAGGCTTGATCAAGATGGTCAACCGCGCCTTTGAAGGCATGTTTGGCTACCAGGCACAGTTGATTGTCGGCACGCAAGTCTCGAAAATGATTCCTGACTGGAAACAGCTCAATGCCTATGCCAGAAAACGCAGGCAGCAGGATACCTCTGAAAAAATTGTGGCGGAGCGTAGCGGCTTTCATGCTGACGGTCATGAAATCCCGCTCAGGATTGCACTCACGCGCGTGGTCGAAAGCGAGTCCAACTTTTGCATCAGCTTTTTGATGGATATGACGGCGTTTCACACGCAGCAAAATGCACTGGAAAAACTGCTCACCGAAGACCCGCTGACCGGGCTGTTTAATCGGCGCGGTTTGTTAAGCCTGATGCGCGGTATCGCCAGCAGTGCCCATACGCACAGCGTCAACCGTGGCATGATTTTACTGTTTCTGGATTTGGATGGCTTCAAAGCAGTGAATGACACGCTGGGGCATCACGCTGGCGATGAGGTGCTGATCACCATTTCGCAGCGTATCCCTAAAGTGTTGCGTGAGGACGATATGGTGTGCCGGTTTGGTGGCGATGAATTCGTGATTCTACTCACCTTTACCGATCATCCAAGAGTGCTTGCCAGCAAGATCGCAGAGAAGTTGATTGAAACGATCCAGCAAACCATCCGCTTGCAATCGGGGCAGGAAATCACCGTCGGTTGCAGCATAGGCGTGGCATTCGCCTGGCCGAAAAAGAAAGAAGAGATTGAAGCCTTGCTGGAAAAAGCAGATGCTGCCATGTATCAGGCCAAAAAAGGCGATGCTGGAAAAGTCGTCTTTTCCAGCATATAGTGATTACACCTTAGTAACGTGCTTAGGGTAATGTGTTTAGGCTTTTCTGAGTAAGCGCGAAATAAAAATCAGGAACACCGCACCAATCGTGGCGACGATAATGCTGCCAACCATGCCGCCGCTGGCACTCAGGCCCAGCAAGCCAAATAGCCAGCCACCGACGACCGCGCCTGCAATACCCAGAATCAGGTCCCAGATCAGGCCGAAGCCATCACCCTTCATAATCAAACCGGCCAACCAACCTGCAATAATGCCCACTACAATCGTCCAAAGCATGTGAATCTCCCTTGTTGTTGTGATGAAACCGTATGCTAACCAGAACGGGTGAGGCTATCTGTCAGTGAGTGTAGGAAATCCCTGTCAGAATAGACTGGCAAATCTTGGGCGGCGTATGCTATTTTTTCAGGCCGACCAATACCATGGCGACACCAGCGGCCAGCACAATGATGCTCAGTGCCTGTGGAACCTCGACATCTTTGGTGATTTCTGCACTGGCTTCCAGCGAGCCGATTTTAGCCACGGTTTCCTTGCTCTCGTAACTAAAGCCTTTAAACACCAGCCCGGCTGCGCCGAGTGCTATCAAAATAATACCGATGACGAGTGAAGACTTCATTGCACATGCTCCTGTGGGTTATCACTGATGTATTACCTTAACATACCCAGACGCTAATGCGCGCTTTCCCAGTTGTTGCCACTGCCCACTTCTGCCAGCAACGGTACATCCAGCGTCGCGACACTTTGCATGAGCCTGGGCAGGTGTTCCTGGATCAGCGCTAACTCTGCATCCGGCACTTCCAGTACCAGTTCATCGTGTACCTGCATGATGAGTTTGGTCTGCAGTTTTTCAGCAGTTAGCCATTGGTCGACCGCAATCATGGCCAATTTGATCAAGTCAGCGGCGGTGCCTTGCATGGGGGCGTTAATGGCGGCACGTTCGGCGCCGTTGCGGCGTTGCACATTGGCGCTGTTGATCTCGGGCACCCACAGGCGGCGGCCAAAAATGGTTTCAACATAGCCTTGCTGTTTGGCCAGTTCGCGTGTGTCGTTCATATATTGGCGTACACCAGGGTAGCGGGCAAAATAGCGCTCGATGTAATTGGCAGCGGCGCTACGTTCGATATTGAGGTTTTGTGCCAGGCCAAACGCGCTCATGCCGTAAATCAGGCCAAAGTTAATCACCTTGGCGTAGCGGCGCTGCTCGCTGTCGACCGCGGCGCGTTCAACACCAAAAATCTCTGCAGCAGTGGCGCGGTGAATGTCCTCATTGTTGGCAAACGCGCTCAGCATGCCAGCATCTTGCGACAGATGCGCCATGATACGTAATTCAATTTGCGAGTAGTCAGCAGAGACAATGTGCGAGCCAGGTGGCGCGACAAAAGCTTCGCGGATGCGGCGGCCTTCTGCTGTACGTACCGGGATGTTTTGCAGGTTGGGGTCAGAGCTCGCCAGGCGGCCGGTGATGGCCACGGCCTGGTTGTAATTGGTATGCACGCGCCCGGTTTGCGTATTAATCATTTTTGGCAGTTTGTCAGTGTAGGTCGACTTCAGTTTGGCCAGGCTTCTGTGCTCCAAAATCACTTTCGGCAAAGGGTAATCCAACGCCAGCTCCTGCAACACATCTTCGTCGGTCGATGGCGCGCCTGACGGCGTTTTTTTCAATGGCTTGATACCGAGTTTGCCAAATAGAATCTCTTGCAATTGCTTGGGGCTGCCGAGGTTGAACGGTTGCCCGGCCAGCTCGAATGCCAGTTTTTCAATCTCCATCAGGCGCAGGCCGATTTCATTGCTCTGGCGGTTAAGCATGTGGCTGTCAATGAGCACACCATTACGCTCCATGCGTTGCAGCACCAGCATGCTGGGTAATTCAATTTTTTCATAAATGAAGTTGAGTTTGTCAGACGCGGTGACCTGTGGGTGCAGTGCTTGGTGTAATTGCAGTGTGATGTCAGCATCCTCAGCGGCATATTCTGCTGCTTGCTCCACTGTCACCTGGCTAAATCCGACTTGCTTGGCACCTTTGCCCGCCACCGTTTCGTAGCTGATAGGCGTGATGCCTAAATGGCGCTCGCTGAGCTCATCCATGCCATGGCCTTTGTGGCTCTCGAAGACATACGATTCGAGCAAGGTATCATGCGCTACGCCTTGTAAGTGGATGCCATGATTGGCCAACACATGCATGTCGTACTTGAGGTTCTGGCCGACTTTTTTAATCGCAGGATTTTCCAGGATGGGCTGCAATTTGTGTAATGTGGCTTGCAAAGGGAGTTGCTCGGGCGCATCAAAATAATCGTGCGTGAGCGGCACGTAAGCGGCTTCGCCCGGCGTCACACTAAACGACACGCCGACAATTTTTGCCTGCATGGCATCGAGTGAGGTGGTTTCGGTATCAAAACATATCAGTTCGGCGTGTTGCAGTTTGGCGATCCAGCTATCCAGGTCAGCGTCATTGAGAATCGTCTGGTACTGGCGGCGCGTGTCTGCGGTATACGTCGTTGAGGGTGTCGTACTGAGTGAATCGACGCTAGGCGCGGCCGGATTTTCAACCACAGGCGCCGTTGCACCATCTGGTAGTTTGTCCAATTCACGTTTCCAACTACGAAACTCAAAGTGGTCAAACAAGGCCAGCAGTTTTTCCTTATCAGGCGTTTGCGTCGTCAGTTGGTCAAAGCTTTCACATAAGCCAATATCGCAGCGGATGGTAATCAGTTCGCGTGCCGTTGGCAGCCAGGGCAGGGCCTTGCGCAGGTTTTCGCCAACCACGCCTTTGATATTGTCAGCATTGGCAATAATGTTATCCAGCGTGCCGTATTCGGTCAGCCATTTGACCGCAGTTTTCGGCCCCACTTTTTCTACGCCGGGGACGTTGTCTGCGGTGTCGCCGACCAGGATCAGGTAATCAATCATTTTGCTGGGCGGAATGCCAAACTTGTTTTCTACGCCAGTGATATCCAGCACATCATCGGTTTTGCGGAAGGCATCGCGCATGGTATTCACCACGGTGATATGCTCGTTCACCAACTGTGTGATGTCTTTGTCACCGGTGGAGATAATAGTTCTGATGCCTTCTTTTTCGGCTTGCTTGGCCAGTGCGCCAATGACATCATCGGCTTCCACGCCTTCTTCAATAATCAGCGGCCAGCCCATGGCGCGTATGGTTTCATACAGCGGCTCGATTTGCGCACGCAGGTCGTCCGGCATGCTGGCGCGGTTGGCCTTGTATTCAGGGTACAAATCGTCACGGAAGGTTTTGCCCTTGGCATCAAACACACAGGCGCTGTAGTCGGACGGGTAGTCTTTGTGCAGACGGCGCAGCATGTTGAGCACGCCCTGAATCGCGCCGACCGGCTCATTGGCCGAATTGCGCAAATCCGGCATGGCGTGAAAGGCGCGATAAAGGTAACTGGAACCGTCGACCAGAAGCAAGGTTTTCATTGTGCGTTCTCGTGAATCAAATCAATGGCGTATTTTACGCATTTCAAAGCGACTTCATGTACACTAATTTGCTGTGTCATTTGAAAGATAGATGTATGAATAGCAGAAAGCTACCAAGCATGGTAGAGCCTGAATTGTTGGATGGCGATGATGTCACTCATGAATCCTGGCGAGCGTTTGAGATTATGGCCGAGTTTGTTGGCGCCACCGAGAATCTCAAAGCCATTATGCCGGCGGTGTCTATTTTTGGCAGTGCGCGTACCAAGCCCGACCATCCTTATTACCTGCTCACCGAAGAAATTGCGCGCTTATTGTCTGATTCCGGGTTCAGCGTCATTTCCGGTGGCGGTCCCGGTATTATGGAGGCGGCCAACAAAGGCGCATTCCCTGGCCGTGGTGCCAGCGTCGGCCTCAATATCAAACTGCCGTTTGAGCAGCATGGCAATCCTTACCAGGACATCGGCATCAGCTTTAAATACTTTTTTATGCGCAAGGTGATGTTTGTTAAATATGCCAGCGCGTTTGTGGTGATGCCTGGCGGATTCGGTACGCTGGACGAAGTCATGGAAGCGATTACGCTGGTCCAGACTGGCAAGAGCCGCAAAATCCCGATTATCCTGGTTGGTAGCCAGTTCTGGGCCGGATTGCTCGACTGGTTGCGCAATACACTGGTGGCAGAAGGCATGGCTTCGCCTGAGGATATGGACCTGATCCAGATTATTGATGAGCCGCAACAGATTGTGGATGCGATCTTCAAGCATTATGAAACTACCGGCTTTGAGCTTACCCCGGCCGAGCGCAAGATGCAGCTCTATCTGTAATTGTGTGGTTTGGCGTGTCCGGCGCAGTGTGTCGGGCGCGATTTTAGAAGTTTATTATGTGTGCAGTGACCGCCAGCGCGTGGGTTTTTGCTAGAATAGTCGCTAATGACTAAGGAGTCTTCCATGCGTGATTTTTCCCGTTTATTGCTGGCAGGTATCTGCATTGCTGCGATTGCGATGCCGGTGTGGGCTGCGGCCCCCAAAGATGCCGAGTTGCTAGAAGAGGTGCCACCACCACCCAAGGTGATTGAAGGCCAGCCGATTGACCAGCCTAGCGTGAACAAGCGCAAAGATGGCGAAAATGACATTGAGGAATACAGCCTGAATGGTGAGGTCTATATGGTCAAGGTGACGCCACCGAGTGGCAAATCCTACTATCTTCACCGTGAAGACCGTAATGGTGACTGGGTGCATGATGGCCCGACTCGTCCACTGTCTGTTCCTAAATGGATTCTGTTCCGATTCTAATCCTGATCGCCTGTCTTGACTGGCAGGCTAGCCAATAATTATGTCTGTTTTTACCACCCTGAGTTTGGATGAAGTGCGCCAGTGGCTGGCGCCTTTTAATGTTGGCGAATTGCACACCCTGCGCGGCATTGCTGCCGGCATCACCAATACCAATTATTTCGTTGAAACCAGTCAGTCGCGTTTTGTGCTCACTGTGTTTGAGAAGAACGACTTTGATGAGTTGCCGTATTTCGTGCATTTGATGACGCATTTGTCGCGGCACGATATTCCTTGTCCCAAGCCCATCACTGACCAGAATAACATTGCCTTGCACCGCATTCATGGCAAGCCCGCCTTAATGGTCAGTTGCCTGAAAGGCAGCGATGTCAGTCAACCTAATGTCAAACAGATTGAGGCCGTGGCGAGAACGTTGGCGCGCATGCATGTGGCTGGGTTGGATTTTCATGAGCAGTCACACAATCAGCGCGGGCAGGGCTGGCGCGTGATGACGGCACAACAAGTGATGCCTAAATTGGCACCGGTGCAGCAACATCTGCTGCAAGAAGAATTAGAGTTCCAGCATGGCCTGGATTTGTCACGGTTGCCACATGGCGTGATTCATGGCGACCTGTTCCGTGACAACGTATTGTTCGATGGCGATGTGCTGGGTGGCTTTATTGATTTTTACTACGCCTGCCACGATGTGCTTGCCTATGATGTCGCGATTGCTGCCAATGAGTGGTGCGTAGATGCCACCGGAAATTTTGTCGATGACAAGCTGGCAGCATTTATGAATGCTTACCAGTCCGAGCGCCCGTTTACCGTAGCAGAGAAAACCCACTGGCCTGCCTTGCTGCGCCGTGCGGCCTTGCGTTTCTGGTTATCGCGCCTGTATGATTTTTATTATCCGGTGACCGGCGAACTGACGCATGCCAAAGATCCTGCGCATTTCGAGCGGGTATTGCTGAATCGTAAAGTGTTGACTTAAATAAGTAGTAGAAACATAAAAAAGGGATACTCATGACAGAAACAGGGAGCCAGCGCGGTGTACGCTGGGTGAAAGAAAGTCTGGCCTTGTTCCGCACACAGCCACATGTCTGGATGCTGTGCTCGCTGGCCTATATCGTGATTTTCATGGTGCTGCCTTCATTGCCCATGCTCGGTTTTCTGGGCCTGGTGTCGGTGGTGATCTGGCCGGTGTGCATGGCCTTGATTGTGATGTTATATCGACAAGTGGATTTGCAGGGCAGCATGTCACCGCCAGCCGTCTGGCAGCAATTACAACAGAATTTCAAGCCCTTGGTGCTGCTCGGCGCAAGCTGCCTGGTGTATGCCGTGCTGGCGACCTATTTACTCAGTAGCGAGTTGGCATCCCTGATTTCGCATGCGCCGACCAAAGCTGGCATGACGGAGTCGCAAATGACACTGTTCCTGGAGAACACACTGTCTTTTATCGTCAAGGTATTGCTGCTGTTACTGCCGTTGTTTATTGCGACCTGGTTTTCCCCCATGCTGATTGCCTTGAATGGCTACCCTTTGCTTAAGGCGATTAAATCCAGTATTGCCGGCATGCTGCAATATACGGTGCCAATGAGCGTTTCCTGGCTGGTGATGACTGTGGGGATGCTGGTGGTGATGCTGGGGCTGGGACTGGTCATTGGGATCCTGGGCGCGTTAATCCCCATGCTGGCACAATTGCTGATGCCACTGCTGGTATTTGCCGCCTTGCTGGTGATTAATGCCCTGATGTTTGCTTTCCAGTACATCAGCTACAAGGATGTATTCAGGGCTGCGCCACAAGTCTAGGCCCGATTCACACGTTAAGCGCTTGCCGATTGCTTGTTGCGACGCTCGGTAAACAGGCTGTTGCCTATGGTCTTTTTGGCCTGTTTCTTGGCGTTGCTCATGGCGCCAGCCACTTCGTGATGGCTGGCAAAAGTGTCCGAGCAAGCCCGCACGGCGCCAATAGACAAACTGCCAAACGGGTAAAAGTGTTCGTTACCCAAACGGTCTTCTATACGTATGCCGCCGAGTTGTACGTCTTTCAAGTCATAAAAGTCTGGCATCACTTTGGCAATGGTCTCCAAAATGTCATGGCAAATAGTTTCCCAGTCATCACTTTGAAAAATCAGCACAAAGTCATCGCCACCAATATGGCCGACAAAATCATGTTCGTTGTTGACCATACTGCTCAATAAGCGACCGACAAACTGAATGACTTCGTCACCACGGCGATAGCCATAGGCGTCGTTAAATGGTTTGAAGTGGTCCAAATCACAATAGCACGCCACAAACGGGATGCGGCGTTCCAGTAATTTATCAATATGGGCATTAATGGGCACATTGCCCGGCAGCAAAGTGAGCGGGTTAGCGTAGCGCGCGGCGTGAATTTGCATATTGGTGACTTCGCGTAGCAAGGCATGTCCGCTGCCCATACCAACATAGCGCTCACCATCGACAATCATGAACCCATTCAGTAAGTATTTGGGGTCTGCTGCCAGAATCAGTTCGCTCAATGCCAAAATGGTCATGTCTTTTTGCACCATCAGGCAGTGAGTGTCCATAAATGTTGTGCATGACTTTTTGCCATGCAGCTCTTTCTGGTAGCGGCGCGCAAACCGGTCTATGGTGTCGTAGCGGCTGATCAGCCCCAAGGGGATGCCTTGCTGATTGATCACCGGAATCGAGTTGAGCGTGATGTCACTGTTAAACCAGTTGTAGACCTCTTCATTACTCATTTCCGGGAAGGCGGCCGGTTGGTAGCTGGTTAAACCAACCACTGTGGCCTGCTTAGACGCATGACTTTGCTGGTCAGCAAACAGGCGGACGATGTTTTTATTTAGCAGATTATGGACTTCCTCGGTGAGGGCGTATTGGAACTTGGGGAACGGCCGTCCAAACAGATAGCCTTGGGCAAAGTCTATTTTCAAGTCTTTGATGACTGCCAGTTCTTCTTTGGTTTCAATGCCTTCAGCAATGGTCAGCGTATTCGATTCAACCGCGATTTTCTGGATGCCGCGCACAAACTCCAGCTTCATGGGGTCGTTGTGTATGTTGGCAATAAAATGTTTGTCGATTTTGACATATTCCGGCGACAGCTCAGACCACAACCGCAAGCTGGACGTCCCTTCACCCAGGTCATCCAGTGCGATTTTGAACCCCAGTGCTTTAAAGCGCAGAATCGCATCGCGGAGTTCGGCATAATCGCGGATGGTCGAGCTTTCGGTGATTTCAATCACGATATCACTGGCTCGCAGTCCGCATTTTTCAAGCTGCGTTAAGCCAAACGACAAGTGCCCTTCGTTTAATAGCAGGCAGTCCGGGCTGAAATTCACAAACAGTGGGTGTGAACGGTCTGTGCGGCTATATTCGGTAAAAATCACTTCACGCGCCGCGTACTCCATCTCGATATTCAGGCCACACAGGCTGGCGGCATTAAACAGCGCAATTGGCGAATGCAACCTGGATTCCACCGGGCCACGGATCAGCGCCTCATGCGAGAACACGCGCGCCTGTTTGATATCGACGATAGGTTGAAACAGCGGCAACAAATTGCGCTGCGCCAAAATGGCTTCAACCTCTAGCTGTGGAGGGGCATATATCATGCCAGCAGTATCGACTGTTTTAACTGCTTCTTGATTAAGTTGTGCAAATGGTGGATGAAATATTTGTGACAGTCCCATGCCAATCATCGTTGGCATGGGACCCAGAGGCTGACAGTGTGGATTAGAGTTTTTCCAGCTTGGCGTATTCCAGCATCAATGTTTTTAGCCCTGCACTGCCAAAATTTACTTTAATGGTCAGGTCGCTGTTGTTGCCTTCGTAGCTCACGACCACGCCCTCACCAAATTTACCATGGCGCACACTCTGGCCAATCTTGAACGGGTAATTGGATTGCGCGCTGCTGGCTTGTGCCGCTGGTGCGTGGTATTGACCGCCTGCGGCATAAGGCTTGGCCACAGGTTTACTATTTAGGCGCTTGGTCAGCTCGGTCGGGATTTCATCAATAAAACGCGAGGCAATGCCGTAACGCACTTGACCATGCAGCATGCGGCTTTGGGCATAGGTGAGGTAGAGGCGCTGCCGTGCACGTGTGACGGCGACGTACATCAGGCGGCGCTCTTCTTCCAGGCCGCCATTTTCATAAGCGGCCTGCTCATGCGGAAACAAGCCTTCTTCTACGCCACCGATAAACACACTATGAAACTCCAGGCCCTTGGCCGCGTGCACCGTCATCAGTTGCAAAGCCTCGTGGCCGACATCTGCCTGGTGGTCGCCTGCTTCCAGGCTGGCGTGGTTTAAAAACTGTGTCAGCAGGTCGGCATCTTCCTCCATATTGTGATGGTTGCCCAGATCCCGGTTGCTAAACGCTACCGCAGCGGTGACCAGTTCCTGCAAGTTCTCAATGCGGTCTTCGCCTTCTTTGTCATTCTGGTAGTGCGCCATCAGGCCACTCAAGTTGATGACCATTTCTGCCATTTCACCCAAGGTGATACCGTAGCCCTGATCTACCATTTGGCGAATCAGGGCGACAAAGCCATCCAGCCCTTTGCTGCCCAGCTTGCCTTCGCCAACTTTATTGGTGGCGGCTTGCCATAAACTGCACTCGTTTTGGATAGCAGCTGCTTGCAGCTGTTCCAGCCCACGCGCACCGATGCCGCGTGGCGGAAAATTCACAATGCGCAACAAGGCAGTGTCGTCGTTCGCATTGGCAATCAGGCGCAAATAAGCCAGTGCATGCTTGATCTCGGCGCGCTCAAAAAAGCGCAGGCCGCCATATACGCGATAGGGAATATTGGCTGAAAATAACGTGTGCTCAAGAATACGTGACTGCGCATTGCTGCGGTAGAGCAGCGCCATGTCGCCTAGCGGCACGCCTTCTTTTTGCAGCATGTTCACTTCATCGACAATAAACTGCGCCTCGTCGGTATCGTTATAGGCTTCATAAATACGAATCGGCTCGCCTTTGCCCGCCGAGGTCCACAGGTTCTTGCCCATGCGGTTACGGTTATTGGTGATGATGGCGTTGGCCGCGTCGAGAATGTTGCTGTGCGAACGGTAGTTTTCTTCCAACTTGACGATGTTTTGTACATTAAAGTCGCGTTGAAAGTCGTTCATATTACCGACGCGCGCGCCACGGAAGGCATAAATACTCTGGTCGTCGTCGCCCACGGCAAAAATGCTGTTATGCGCGCCACCTAGCAGCTTTAACCATAAGTATTGCAGGCGGTTGGTATCCTGAAACTCGTCCACCAAAATATATTGAAAACGCTGCTGATAATGCGCGCGGATATGTGGCTCGCGCTCCAGCAACTCGTAGCAGCGCAGCAATAGCTCAGCAAAGTCGGCCACGCCGTCACGGTTGCATTGCTGGTCATAGGCCGCATAAATCTCACGCAATTTCTGGCTGTGGCCGTCATAAGCGTCTACCGCTTCGGCGCGTAAGCCTTCCTCTTTGCAGCTGTTGATATAACCCATCACCTGCTTGGGTGGATATTTCTCATCATCCACGTTCATCGCCTTCATCACGCGCTTGATCGCAGACAACTGGTCTGACGTATCCAGAATCTGAAAAGTACTTGGTAATCTTGCTTCACGGTAATGCGCGCGCAACATGCGGTTACACAAACCGTGAAAAGTGCCTGCCCACATGCCGCGGGTGTTAATCGGCAACATGCTGGTCAAACGTGTCAGCATTTCTTTGGCCGCTTTGTTGGTAAACGTCACTGCCATCAGGCCCATGGGCGAGGTTTGGCCAGTTTGAATCAGCCAGGCGATACGGGTTGTCAGCACCCGGGTTTTGCCGCTGCCAGCGCCTGCCAGAATCAGTGCCGAGACATGCGGCAGGGTGACCGCTTGCAATTGTTTATCGTTGAGGCCCTGGAGGAGATTGGTTTCAGATTGCATGTGATTATTATCGCATGATGTGCAGGGGAATTTGATGGATTGTTTGGTCAGATACTGTGTCGCTACGGCGTTGGCTGGGGGGATTGTCGGAAAAGATTGTTCTTTAGGTTTAGAGGTTTCTTTTCGCCCTCTCGGCGAGTTACTTTTCTTTGCTTGCACAAAGAACAAGTAACCAAAAGAAAGTGCACCCCAGCTTCCGCTTGATTCCTGCGCTACTCGGCTTGGCGGGCGTCCATCGAAACTCGCCCTGACAAGCCACACACTTCGTGGCTTGTTGCGGAGCTCAAACAGCCGATGGCCGAAGACTCCCGTCAATCCTGCGTTGCTCGGCGCGGCAGATGGGGACCCCGAAAACCTAATGAGCGCCACCGTTAGTGCTTTTAACAAACCAATCTGTTTTTTTGAACCGTCCGTATTTATGCGACGTTCGTTTGGCGAGATAAATCCCATCCCATCACGCTGAGTAGCGGAGACAAAATAAGAGTAGAGGGAGCGACTGTCCGAGTCCCGCGGTGGGCTGCGTAGTGTGCAGCCCGCTAGGTTGAGTTTCGTGACCGGCTTATGCTAAGTCCAGCAAAGCATCGGACGAAAGTCCTAAGCTGAGCAACGCAAGGGAGCCTTTAGGCCGTGATGGCTGGGTGCCCTCTTTTTGGTTACTTTTTTGGGGCAAGCAAAAAAAGTAACTCGCCATCCAGGCGAAAAAATCAGCGTTTATGAGCAAATGCTGGATGACTAAAGAATGATTTTTTAGCTTACTCGGAGTGCAGATAACTATGCCGATCTGCACTCAATTAAATTTATGGTAATAAATTATCGGAACTTTTCAAAACGCATATGACTCATATCAGCACGATGATGATGAATCATCTTTCCGCTTCTTTCCTCCCTGAGCGGAAGCCTTTACGATGAGGCCTGTTGCCCCGATTTACCCCTTAATCGGGGCTTTTTTTGCCTATCGTTTTTGATTACACGCCGCCGGGGAACCCTGTTTGGCGCCAGGCTTCATAGAGCAGAATGGCCGCGGAGTTTGATAAGTTGAGGCTACGGCTGTGTGGCAGCATGGGTAGCCTGACGCGGTGTTCTGGCGCAAAGTGGGCACGAATGTCTTCTGGCAGGCCGCGGGACTCTGGGCCAAATACAAACACATCTTCATCTTTAAATTGTAAGTCGGTATGCCGTGTACTGCCTTTGGTAGTGAGCGCAAACATGCGTTTGTCATGCAGTGCTTGTTGGCATTGGGCCCAGTTTTCATACACTGTGAGTTCGGCGTATTCGTGGTAATCCAGCCCGGCACGTTTGAGGTGTTTGTCGGATAGCTCGAAGCCTAAGGGTTGGACTAAATGCAGTTTTGCCCCTGCATTGGCGCATAACCGTATGATATTTCCCGTATTCGGTGGAATTTCGGGTTCGAAAAGCACAATATGAAACATTTTTTGCAGCTTGTTTACAAACGTAAGGTTAGAATGTTGGTGATATGATAGACGAGAAAAGTCTATATAGATAAATAATTACAACGCCATGGCTCGTCCCGAGAAAATTAGATTAGGTGAAATTCTGGTCAGACAGAATTTCATGACCCAAGCTCAGCTTGATCAGGCGCTGGAAGAACAGCGCAAGACAGGTCGACGCCTGGGCCGCGTGATTGCTGAAAAAGGCTACGCCAATGAGCGGCAGATTGCCGAGGCGGTGGCTTCTCAGTTGAATATCCCATTTTTGGACCTGGGCCAGTATGAGCTGGACGTCAAACAGATTCAAAAACTCCCTGAAGTTCAATCGCGCCGTTTCCGCGCCATCCTGCTCGAAGAGCGCCCCAACAGTTTCTTGATCGCGATGGTTGATCCATCGGATGTGTATGCGTATGACGAGTTGGTGCGGTTACTTAAGCGCGAGATTGATATTGTCGTCGTGCAGGAAAGTCTGCTCATGCAGACGATTGACCGCTCTTACCGTCAGACTGAGCAAATCTCATCATTAGCCTTAGAGTTGCAAGAGGATCTGGCCGCGAGCAATGCCGATCTTGCTAGCCTGATGGGTGTTGACTTGGGCATTGACGATGCGCCCGTGGTCAAGTTGCTGCAGACCATTTTTGAAGATGCGGTACAAGTGCGTGCCTCGGACGTACATATTGAACCACAAGACAACAAGCTGTTAATCCGATTCAGGATTGATGGTGTGATGCACTTTCAGACGCAGGCGGATATCAAGATTGCCACTGCGCTGGTGATGCGTCTCAAGATCATGGCGGGCCTGGATATTTCTGAAAAACGTTTGCCGCAGGATGGCCGCTTTGGTTTTACGGTCAAAGGCCGTGCGGTAGATATGCGTATCTCCACCATGCCAACACAGTATGGCGAGACGGTGGTGATGCGTTTGCTGATCCAGAACACCGGACATTTCCAACTCGATAAATTAGGCATGCCGCCAGACTTGCTGGCGCGTTTCCGCAAAATGATTGGCCGTCCAAGTGGCATGGTGCTGGTGACTGGTCCGACCGGTAGTGGTAAAACCACCACCTTGTATTCGGCCTTGAGTGAGTTGAATACGCCGGAAACCAAAGTGATCACTGTGGAAGACCCGGTGGAGTATCGCTTACCGGGCATTATTCAAACCCAGGTCAACGAAAAGATTGAGCTGGACTTTCCCAAGTTGTTGCGCGCTATTTTGCGTCAGGACCCGGACATTGTGCTGGTGGGTGAGATGCGTGACGAGGAAACTGCCCAAACCGGCTTGCGTGCCTCCATGACTGGTCACTTGGTGCTATCAACATTGCATACCAATGATGCTTCTACTGCCCCTGTGCGCTTGATTGATATGGGTGTGCCGCGCTTTATGGTGGCCATGTCGCTGTTAGGCGTGTTGGCGCAGCGGCTGGTGCGGCTCATTTGTCCGCATTGTGCCGTCGAGCACACCCCGACCGAATCTGAGTCTGTCTGGTTAAACCAGGTGATACAGCAACCTGATGTGGTGACTAATTTCCGTCATGGCAAAGGCTGCCAGCACTGTAACCGCACCGGTTATTTGGGGCGCGTTGGTTTATACGAATTTTTGGAAATGACCGATGAACTGGCGATGGCCGCGAATATGCCGGATACCAATGTCTTCATCAAAAAAGCGCGCGAGCGACTCAAGGGAAAAACCCTGCGCGACCAGTCATTGCAACTGGCGATAGATGGCAAGACCACGCTCGATGAAATCATGCGTGTCGACAATCAGTTTGAAGAGTAAACCTTTAAAAAGCCACGCCTATGCCAATGTTTGAATATAAAGGACGTACCGACGATGGCATGATGGTCAGCGGCGTACAAGAAGCGGCTGATCTCGACGCATTGGGCGCTGCGCTCATCCTCTCCAAAATCACTCCGATTGAAATTAAGCAAAAAGCCGCAGGTGCCGTCGCTTTCCATTTATTTGAAGAAAAAGTCACCAGCCTGGATGTCATGCTGTTCAGCAAGCAGATGTATACCTTGCTCAAGGCCGGTATCCCGATTATGCGCGCCTTGGCGGGTATTCAAAGTTCGGTGGGGAATGCCACACTGGCACAAGTGGTCGGCCAACTTCGCGTGAGCTTGGACTCAGGCCGAGAATTGTCTGTCGCTATGAGCGAACACCCTAAAGTATTTGATAGTTTTTATATCAGCATGATTCGTGTTGGTGAAGGCACGGGTAACCTCGACAATATCTTTTTACGTTTGGCCGAGCACATCGAGTTTGAGCGCTTTATGCGCGGGCAAATCAAATCTGCGTTGCAATATCCAACATTTGTCCTCATCGCAATGGCGATTGCTATTGTTGTGATTAACGTGATGGTGATTCCGCAGTTTGAAAAAGTATTTGCTAGTTTGCATACAGACTTACCGTTAATTACCAAAATACTGATTGGATTCTCAAACTTTATGCGTAATTACTGGTTTGTGCTGATTGGCATGATTGTGATGGCGGTCTGGATGTTCAAATCGTACACAAGTACAGACACCGGACGTACTCAATGGGATCGCTACAAAATGCGCATCCCGATTGCGGGCAAAATTATTTTTAAAGGCACCATGGCCAGGTTTGCGCGTACCTTTGCTTTATCTACACGTAGCGGTTTGCCGATTCTTTCAGCTTTGCGTCTGGTTTCACAGACGGTCGAGAATGATTACCTCGGCGCCAAAATTCTTAGTATGTCTGCTGGCATTGAGCGCGGTGAGACCATTTTAAGAACGGCCACGCAAACTGGCGTATTTAATCCGCTGGTGTTGCAGATGATAGCCGTGGGTGAAGAGTCCGGTTCGCTGGATGATTTAATGCAAGAAGTTGCTGATATGTATCAAGCTGACGTGGAATATGACGTTAAAACATTAGGTGCGCAGATTGAACCCATTTTGATTGTCTTCTTGGGGGCGTTAGTGTTGGTATTGGCATTAGGCGTATTCCTGCCAATTTGGGATATGAGCTCAATTATGATGAAGGGTGGTTAGTTCCTTTATTTTATAGTTGAGATCGTACTTGGTTTTTCAATCAGCTATCTAAAAGTGTTGTTCAGTTTGAGTTGTGTGTTTGTATTTTTAATATGAAAAGTGGACCAAAATTGTCTGGCATGGTTTTTGCTGAAGGTTAATTAACGCAGTTTTTGACTGCCACTGTGATAATAACGGCAGGGAAATTTGATTAGGAGTCTATGTAATGAAAAAACAGGCTGGTTTTACATTAGTTGAGTTGGTAGTAGTTATCGCGGTACTGGGGATTTTGGCGGCAACAGCGCTGCCACGATTTGTAAATGTTCAAACAAATGCTAATAAGGCTGCCGCAAATGGCTTGGCAGCTTCAATGACCTCTGCGGCTAACTTGGCTAGAGCTGCGTGGATTGCTGGTGGCTCGACAGGCAATCAGGTGCAGATGGATAATACGCCTGTTGCGGTTGGTGCAAATGGGTGGCCAACAACCGCAGGCATTGCAAGTGCGATGCAAGATGTTGGTGGCTATAGTGCTGGAACTGCTGCGAATAGTGAAATTCCTTACACTAAGACAGGTTCACCATGTACTGTTACTTACAATGAGGGTACTGGTAAAGCGACTGTCACAGGTACTGGTTGTGTTTAATGCCTTCTATCAGGTTTAGTGGTTGAAGTATGAAGGGATTTACCCTAGTTGAATTGGTGGTGGTGATTGCTTTATTGGGTATTATGGTCGCGATTGCCGCCCCCAGATTCGCAAATGGTGATATCTTCGAAACCCGCGGTGACGCGGGTTTACTTTCATCTACGCTTAGATATGCGCAAAAAACGGCAATTGCCCAGCGCAAGCAGGTGTTTGTGATGCATACCAACTCTATCCCCGATGTGGTTAAGCTGTGTTTTGACGCGGCATGTACTCAACCTGTTGTAAATCCTGAAACTGGTGCCTATGTATTCACAAGCTCTAAAAATGTGGACATTGGTTCATCCAATGCAGGTTTGGGGTTTGATGGGCTTGGGCGTGCCGTGCCAGATGAGGCTGCAAGTTATAGTGTCATTAATAGAAAAAATACTAACCAGACGGTGACCATTAATATCGAGAAAAATACGGGCTACATCCGTTAAATAAACCATCTGGTAAGTGACCGGGTGATGCATATGACTAAAACAGGTAACCACAAAAATAATAAACACATGCCGCCCAGCATCAGAAACCATTATGGTTTTTCGCTGGTTGAGATGGTTGTGTTTATTGTGATTGTGACAACTGCCATTGCTGGTGTGATTGGTGCCCTGGCTTTCATGAGTGGGCACTCCGCCGACCCGCTTGCACGTAAGCAGGCGATCGCGATCGCTGAATCACTCATGCAAGAAATCCAGCAAATGCCTTTTACCTTTTGCGACCCGGATGATCCAAATGCCTCTACCGCCAATGGCACTGCTGATTGCACCACTTCACAAGCTAACTTAGGTGGTCCTTCCCCTGCAGGTGAGAGTCGCTACGGTGCAGCAAACCCTTTTGATAATGTCGCTGATTATGGCGGCTTTACCATGCCTGGCGGTGGTTGTGCCGGTATTTGCCGTATTGGCGACGCGACGGCAATTAACGGGTTAAATGGGTATGTCGCGACGGTCGCTATTGCGCAGGCTGGCGGCGCTGGTGCTTTTGCCGGGATGGCGGCTGATGCTGTGTTGCAAATCGTGGTCACAGTGACTGGTCCTGCCAACACAACGATCCGCCTCACCGGTTTTAAGGTGCGCTATGCGCCACGCATTTAAGCCGCCTAGTCTGAAGATGTCTGGCTTCACACTGGTGGAGCTGGTGATCGTCATTGTCGTCATGGCCATTTTGGGTGGGATTTCAGTCAGCTTTATTAAAAACTCTGTCTTGGCCTATGTGAATTCTGAAGCTTATTACGAGCTGGCTGACCGTGCCGATATTTCATTGCGCCGCATGTCGCGCGATATTCGTAATGCGTTGCCTAACAGCGTGTGGGTGCCGGGTGGCTCCGGTAGTTATGTGCAGTTTGTGCCGATTAAAGCGGGTGGCCGTTATCGGCAAGATGATTTCGATGCGGGCAGCCTGACACTTGGTGTATTAGGGCCGATGGTGAATGTAGATGCTGGTGACCAGTTGGTGATTTATAACATGGGTATTGCGGGGGCCGATGTGTATGAGGGCAACAATATCCGGCCAGTGAATGCCAATGCAAGCTCAGTTACGTTTGTGGGCGCACTGTTTCCATTTGCGTCACCGGGCAGCCGATTTTACGTGGTAAATGGCGCCATTATCTATGCCTGCGATCTTCCTAATCGCCGTTTGGTGATGTATTCAAATATCCCTATCGCCGCCGGGCGTGTGGCTAACTTTAATGGACTGACGGCCAATGTTGTTGCTGAGGATGTGACTGAGTGTAGTTTTACCTATACGGAAGGCGTGATGCAGCATTCCAGCGTGCTCACTGCGCAATTGACGCTCGCCAAAAACGGCGGCGTGGCCAGATTGGTTAATTTGATTAATGTGGTGAATTCGCCATGAAAAGCATTGCTTATCGCGCAAAGGGTTTTATGTTGCCTGTGGCAATATTTTTACTGGTGACTCTTGCAGCACTGGTTGGGTATTCCATGCGGTTGTCGTTGCTGGCGCAAATGGGCACCATTCAGGACGTGCAAGGTGCCAATGCTTATTTGGCCGCCAGGGCAGGGGTGGAGTGGGCGGCTTATCAGGTGTTGGGGCCGGGTACAAATGCCATGAAATCCTGTATTGCTTCTCCAACAACTTTGACAATTAATAATTTTACTGTGTTGTTAACATGCAGCCGAACCGTACCAAAAGACAAAGGCAATACACAGGATATTGGCATGTATGCCATCACCTCCACTGCCTCGATAGGGGCGGTAGGAGCACAAGATCGTATAGAGCGACAAATCGCTGTCACACTTAGTCGATGCTTATACCTAGATCCTGGCGCTCCTCCAGGCACGGTGGCAGAAGAGTGTAATTAACAGGAATTGATTATGAACAGATTGATTAAATATGTATTAATCAATTTATTGTATGTTGTGGTATTTGCCTTTACCGGGAGCGTGCACGCAACTGTGAGAGTGCTTAACAATGGTGGAGGTACTAACGCCAGTAATGCGTTAGAGGTCACTATTGCGGATTCAACGCAAATGCAAATTAAACGGCTTGGTTCTGGGCAATTGTATCAACCAGGTACTTATCCAAGTGGATCCTATCCCTACAATTCATTATTAGATAATGGCGTGTATATTCGATATAACAATCGAATATATGGCGCTAACCATTTTGCCTATAGTGCCGCAACAATGTACAACAGTTTTAGCATCTCATCAGTGCAGCCAGGGAGCACTTCGCAAGGCGTGACACAATCGACGACCTCCAGTCTGTCGCTCACCTCTTCAATCTTAAGTAGTCCAACGGTGAGTATTGTCTGGAAGTATACGTATCCCCTTGACTACATCACTGCAGAAGTGACCGTCACCATCCCAGCAACAGCAACAGTCAGTACCGGTAATCCAATCCGCTATTATCATGCGGTGGATACCTATTTAGGGGGTAACGATAATGGGTGTGGCGTTCGGTATACCGATACTAATGGCAAACTAGTAGTGGGTACCTACCCTTTAACTAATGGTACATGCCCTTCCAGTACTTCACTTCCTGCCAATTTGGATGTGGTTGAATCATTCCGTGAACGTAACGGTAAGTTTGACCATCATTGTGTTGGCTACTGGAGTGATTTCTGGAGTACTGCAACGTCAAACCCGCCCGCGTGTTCAATTAGTAAAAGCGGTAGCCTTGGTGACTCCATCACCACGACTTATCAAGATACCGGTGCTGCGATTGAGTTTGATTTTACTGCGCCTGGAATCTACACGTTTAGTTACGACTTTGTCGTTGGCTCCACTTTTGTGCCTAATTACGACCATTTCGAGATTCGTCATGCGGGGACTGCGACACTCTGCCCAACCGAAGTAAAAGTGCTGGCATGCCTATCCTCCACTGTGCCTTGTCCGGACGATCAACTGGTGAGTTCGGGTGAATTAAAAGGTAGTCTGACAGTGTCACCAACGACACCAACAGTGACTGATACACCTGATCCGTTCACATTGGGGTCGAATCAGTCCATTGGAACTGTCACGATGCAAGGCAGTGCCGCAGCCACCTATACCTTGGGTGTGAGTGGGCTGACTAAAACGCCACTGAGTGGCGTGAAGTGCTGGAACACGACCACCAGTTCACAGAGCTGCAGTTTTACCTTTACCAACACGCCTTGCGTAAACACGTTTGAGTGTATAGAGAACTCGCTGACGTATAACAATCGCACGACCAATAGCTCCTTGCGCAATCCGCTTTATACTAAGGTAATCGGAGCTGATTTTGATATTGATGTGGTCGCGTTGCTGGCAAACGGCAATCAATCAGCATATAACTCAACCACAGGTTTAACTGTGCAGTTGGTGAGTGATAATGCGGGTGCATGTGGTGCTACCGTCGTTGCAACCAAGGCTCTGACTTTCGCAGCTTCTGATGGCGGCCGTAAAAAGGTTACTTTCAGTGCCAGTGATATATTAAGGCCGCACCCTAACTTACGATGCAAGGTTACTGATGCAGGGTTGGCTAAAACGGGATGTTCGTCTGATAACTTTGCGATACGTCCAACATCTTTATCCGTGACTAGTGTGAGTCCGCAACAACTGTCACCGAGTCATACATCTGCCCCTGTTCGTAGAGCTGGAACTGATACTTTTAGTGTGACGGTTTCAACCAATGAGTTAACTTATACTGGGACGCCAAAAGTGGATAGCGGAAAGTTGGAGACCCATGTGGCAGGGGTGACCTCTGTCGGGCAAGTGAATGGTACCTTTGGTGCCGCGAATTTGGGCGTTAGTTCAGGGTCAACCTTTACTTATTCTGAGGTTGGTCATTTCAGGTTCAAAGTAGAGGGTATTTACGATGATACTTATGCGGCCGTTGATAGTGCAAATGGCGATTGCGAGAACTCTTTTGCAGATACCGATGATACTAGAACACCCAAGAAATTGGGTTGTAAGTTCGGTAATAAGACTGTAAGTAATTATATCGGCCGTTTTATTCCAGATCATTTTAAAGTAACTGCGGGCACTAGTTATACAGATGGCTGCGGAACTTTTACTTACTATGATCAAGATCCTGGCTTGGTCACGCCATTCGTTCTGGAGGCTAAAAATGCGGCTGACGTTACTACTCAATATTACACTGGCAACTATGCCGTATTTGGCCTGAACAACTGGAATAATTATTCGTTTCAGATGAAAACTGATGCGGGTACACCGATAACGAGTGGCGCGACGATTGCTGCCAGTAGTGTGAGCCCATCGGGCACCTGGGGGGCTGGCATTGCAAATGTGCAAGCAGGGCATAAAGTCACTCGCCCTGCGAGTGCTGTACCGCCAGAGATGATTAGGATTTCTGCGCAGCCAAGCGGTGTTGATGGGGGGGTCACGGTAAGTAGTGCAACCAGAGTAGATGTATTCACTCTCTCAGCTTCTAAACCTACTTATCCAGCATTTAGGTTTGGTCGCTTGGCTGTGACCTCTGCGCATGGGTCAGAGTTGCTGCCGTTGTCAGTGCCCATTGAGGCACAATACTGGAATGGAACTGGGTTTAAACGAAATATCAATGACAGTTGTACAACGATCCCGCTCTCAAGTATTGTCATGACCAATTACAGAGGTAATTTGAATGCCTGTGAGACTCAACTCACTGGTGCGTCTTCTATAAACCAAGGTGTGCTCTATATGCGTTTAAGCGCGCCTGGAGTTACTGGAACGACTCCCAATACTGGGAGTGTGGACTTAGAGGTAAATCTGAGGGCGGCTGGCGGCGGCGAGATGACATGTAATAGCGCGTCTCAATCAGCCGCGACCGGTGGTTCAATTCCGTGGTTCGGTGCCACGGATCCTATTGGCCGAGCCACCTTCGGCATCTACAAGGCCCCGATTATCTATATGCGAGAAAACTTCTAGCGATAACAAAACCACCTAAATCAGGTGGTTTTGTTCTTTTTATCCTCGCTTTAAACCAGCAAGGCAGGCACTAAAGTTGCTGGTAATAATATCGAAAATCTATCGTTCATACTGCGGGCTGCCAGCGCTTGATAAAGCATCAGTCATTGTGCGCACATCATGATGTCTTGGATGGTTGGTTTTTTGTGTATACTAATTTATGATAAAGCTTGAAGTTGTCTTTGTTATACTTTGATTTTAAATAAAAAAATTATTTAGAAAGACAGATGCGTCGCTATGGAATGGTTTAAACGACAAAAGAACAAACAGCAAGTGGGTGTCAGTTACACTGATATGCATGTGAGTACTGTCGCCTTGACGCCGTCACCCGAAGGCGCAAAGCCGGTCGTTTCATTGGCCGCAGTTGAGCAGGTGCCCTTGCATGCGACGTCCACATTGCGTCACTTTGTGACCAAAAATGACCTCAAAGCCTTGCCATGCAATCTGGTCCTCAATGTGGACCAATATAACATCGTGCAGATTGATAAGCCGAATATGCCAGATGCCGAGGTAAAACCTGCCTTGCGCTGGAAGTTGAAAGGTTTGCTGGATTATTCTGTCGAGCAAGCGGTGGTGGATGGCATTGATGTGCCAGTAGATCCTGCTTATGCGAATCGCCAGCCATCCATGCTGGCCATTTGTGCTAAAAAAGCGATTGTCTCTGCGGTGGGTAACCAATTGTCCGAAGCGGGTTTTAACGTGAGGTCAGTGGATGTCCATGCGCTGGTGCAGCGCAATATTGCCCATTTGCTGGAGCATGAAGACCGTGCGCTGGTGATGCTCAGCATTTTGCCGCGCGGCTGCTTGCTGACGTTCACTGCCAAAGGTGAGTTGTATCATGCACGCCTGATTGAGCTGGACCGTGATTTTCTCAATGACCGTGGTGAGCTATTTAAAAGTAACTTTGACAAACTGGTGCTTGAGTTACAGCGTTCGCTGGACAGTTTCGACCGTCAGTTTCCTTACTTGAGCCTCAATCGCCTGGTGGTGGCACCGGTGGCGAATCGCGATTACCTGGTCAGCGGTTTGAGTTCCAGCCTCTATGTGCCGGTGAATGTGTTTAACCTGGAAGATATTGTCGAGCTGCCTGCGGATCAGGATTTCTCCAGCCTTGAGAAACAAGCCATGTTGTTGCCAGCCTTGGGCGCGGCCTTGCGCCAGGAGATGGCGGCATGAGTCAGCAGATTAACCTGTTTGAAGGCGGGCTGGTTAAGTCCAAAGACTGGTTCACGCTGCCTGTGGTCGCCTTGGTCTATGCGTTGGCTGCTGGTGTGATGTTTTACCTGTTTACCGGCCTTGAAGCAGAGAACGCCGCATTGCAAACGCAACGCAATCAGGCTGTAGCGCAATATGAAACTATGCAGAAAAAAGTGGATGCGTTTGCCCAGCAAGTGACGCCGGTGGATAACAGCAAACTGGAGGCCGAGTTGAAGAGTCTTAACGGCCGCTTTGATATGCAGTCACAGATACTGGTGATCTTCCAGCAGTCGATTTCTGATGCCGCCAATCAGCTGATTGATTATATGCGTGCGTTTACTGCGCAACAACAGCCTGGATTATGGCTGACAGGTTTCAGGATCGAGCCGGGTGCCCAGCATATTTCGCTGAGCGGGCAGGCATTGCAGTCTGAGGCGATTCCGCAGTATCTGGATTTGCTGTCTGCACAGCGTATTTTTGAGGGCACACAATTTTCTGGCATCCAGTTCAAGCAGGTGGAGTTACAGCGGCCACAGTCGCAAGCAACTGCGACCTCTGCTACCATTCCGCCACCTGCGCCTGTCACTGCAGTTGAATCCACCACTGCGGGCAAAGGTGCGCCAGACGCGGCCAGTAGTGCAAGCCCAGCACCAGTGGTGGCTCCAGTTGCTCCCCAGGCTGCGCATACGGAGGAGGCAAAACTGAAGGTGTATGCCTTCGAGGTCAAAGGGCGCGATTTGCAAAGCAAGGCAAAACGCGAGAGCACCATGAGTTGGGATGACTTTGTGCGTCAGACCACCCAAGCCCAGCCGAAAGCAGGGAAATAACCGATGCGATTTGAGCAATTACAAACAGTGAGTAATAAATGGCTGGCGCTTTCGCAACGCGAGCGCTGGATGATTTTTGGCGCCGGCTTGTTTGCCGTGGTGGGCCTGATGGATACATTTTTGCTGGAACCGCAACGCGTGCAGCTGGCGAATACGCAGCAGGAAATTAGCAAGATTCAGACTGATACGACCAGCCTGACCGAGCAGATGACGACGATTGCTACGCAGGCCGCGCCAGCGCCCGCCAGCAATGGCTTGCAGCATGAGATTGATGCAGCGCATCAGAAGATTAATAGCCAGTCAGATGATTTGGTCAAAGTGTCTTCTTATATGGTGCCGCCACAAGACATGGTGGCGTTGCTGAAAAAATTGCTGCAACAGCATGCTGATGTGCAAGTGCTGGAGATGCAATCATTGCCTGTGGTTGATTTTATTGAAAAGCAGAGAAAGCAATTGCAGGCACAAGCCGATACGCCAGCGGGCGATACGGTTCAGGCCAATGCTGAAGAAGTGTGGAAGAACGTGCCACATGTGTATCAGCATGCGGTGAAGATGCGCTTGAAAGGCAAATATTTTGACCTGATGGCCTATGCGCAGTCTTTAAAAGCCATTGGCCAAAAACTGGCCTGGGAAAACGCTGAGCTCAAGGCCGAGTATCCGGACAGTGAGTTGACGGTCCAGGTGTATACCCTGAGTGGTGAAAATGCATGGTTGGGGATTTAGCATGCGCTTGTTAATGACAATGGTTGTGATGATAGGCCTGGCACAGGCTGCAATGGCCGATGGCATGGTTGACCCAACCAAGCCGCCGGCATCCGTCATGGAATATTTGCCTAATACGCAAACTGAGGCAGAAAAGCCCTGGGAGCTGACGGCGATACAGGAAAACGGTAAGAGTGGTTTTGCCGTGGTAAATGGCCAGATGGTACAAGTCGGTGCGAGTTACGAAGGCTTTAAATTGTCATCGATCAAGAATCAGCAAGCGGTGTTTATCAGCAAGCAAGGTGAGAAAAAAGTACTCAGGATGGGCTTATCCAGTTTCATGGTAAAAACATCACCGCAGGCCGACATTGTGAAGAAAACGGCCAAAAAGATTAAAAAAACAAAGATTGAAAAATAAAGTGACAAACACTTGCCGACTTCACCTCGTGAGGCAGCAAGGGAAAATCAATAGAGAGACTGCTATGAAAACTTTAGTGAATACCTTGGGGTTAATGATCATCGGTACCGGGTTGGTCGGTTGTACCAGCAACCCGTTTGCGCCGACCAATCCATCGATTAATCCTAAAATTCAGAACGAATTGGCGGCCTCTGCAGCCAAGGCGCAAGCACAGGTATCGCCTCCTCCTAAGGAGATCACTGATGAGTTGTTTGAGCCGCTCAAAATTGAACCTCCCAAAGCACTGGCCAAGCGGGTCGAACCCAGGTTTGACCTGGTGGTGAACAAGGCGCCAGCGGCGCAGGTGCTCATGGGCATTGTCTCCGGCAGCCCATACAGCATTGCATTGAGTCCAGAGCTCAAAGGCGAGATTTCTATCAACCTGCGTGATGTCACCCTGTTTGAAGCGCTCAATGCTCTGCGTGATTTGTATGGCTATGAGTACAAAATGAATGGCAAGCAGATTTTTGTTGAACCTCAAACGTTGCAGACTCGCGTGTTTCAGGTCAACTACATTACCGGTGCGCGTAGAGGCACATCAGCGACGCGCGTGACCTCAGGGACTGCGAGTGGTTCTGGTGCCGGTGGTGCGGCAGGCGTGGCTGGTCAGGCGGCCGCTATGACCGGCTCAGGGACAGGTAGTGGTACTGGTACCACAGCGGGCAGTGGGACTTCAGGTGCTTCTAACCTGCAAGTGTATGCTTCCGATGTGAGCATGCGTACCAATAATGATTTCTGGGATGAAATCGCGGGCTCCCTGAGCAGCCTGATTGGTGAAGAGAACGGCCGTAAAGTAGTGATTAACGCGCAATCTGGCCTGATCATGGTGAAAGCCATGCCTAAAGAAATCCGACAGGTTGAGAAGTTCTTGAGCCTAATGCAGGTGACGGTAGATCGTCAGGTGATTCTGGAAGCAAAAATCATTAAAGTGCAGTTAAACCGCAACTCGCAACAAGGCATCAACTGGGCCGCTGCCAGACATACCCGTGGCCGTGATGTGACTTTTGGTAACATCAATGGTAATGCTTCATTAAGTGAAACCGGTGACCTGACCAATGGGGTTGTCACCACGACAGAACCAGGCGCATTAAGTAATAACTCTGTGACTTCGCTGGGTGGCTCGATGTTTGCGCTGGCCGTGCAGGGCAAAGGGTTTTCAGCGCTGCTGAATTTCCTGGAGACACAAGGTAATGTAGAGGTGCTGTCCAGCCCACGTATAGCCACGATTAACAACCAGAAAGCCGTGCTCAAAGTGGGTAACGATGCCTTCTACGTGACGAACGTGAAAACCAATGTGACTACCACCACGGGTGGTGCGATTGTGACACCGGATATTCAGCTGCAACCTTATTTCTCTGGTATTTCACTGGATGTGACACCGCAAATCGATAGGGACGACAATATTATCCTGCACGTGCATCCCTTTATCAGTGATGTGACACAGGTAAACCGGACGGTAACCTTGTCTAGTGCTAACGGTGGGACCTATACAATCCCAACTGCATCCTCTAATATTAATGAGACCGACAGTATTGTGCGCACCAAAGATGGCAGCGTGATTGCCATTGGTGGTCTGATGTCTGAGACAGTCGACAATACACGTACCAAGGTGCCTGGCCTGGGGGATGTGAAATTCCTGGGTAACTTGTTCCGCCAGAAGGATCAAGCCAGCACCAAAACCGAACTGGTGATTCTGCTGAAGTCTACCGTGGTACGCAGTGGTGAAAACTGGGCGCAAGATATGCTTGAAAGTCAGGAACGCGTTGATAAACTGAAAAGTGACACGACTTTTTAGGAGCGGGCATGTACCTGCAGCATTTTGGCTTGAAGGAGTATCCGTTTACCATCACCCCGGATACCAGCTTTTACTACGCTACACGTAGCCTGCAAGAGGCGCTGAATACGCTATTGATTGCGATTCAGTCTGGTGAAGGCTTCGTGAAAATCACTGGCGAAGTCGGCACCGGCAAAACGCTGCTGTGCAGGCGCCTGCTCAAGGCGCTTGAGCCTAGTTGCATGGTGGCTTTTATTCCCAACCCTTACCTGGATCCGCACGCCTTGTTAATGACGCTGGCCAACGAGTTTGGTGTGGCGTTCAAGCCTGATTTTACCCACCACGATATGATAGACGCGCTGAACCGCAAATTACTCACTTTTGCGGACGAAGGGCGACATGTGGTGGTGTGCCTGGATGAAGTGCAGGCCATGCCATTGGAAACGCTGGAAGCCTTGCGCTTGTTGAGTAATCTCGAAACTGAAAAGCGCAAGTTGATCCAGGTGGTGATTTTTGGCCAGCCCGAACTCGAAGAGCGTATCAATCATCCTTCTATCCGTCAGTTACGCCAGCGCATAGGCTTTGAATATCACCTCAAGGGCTTGCAATGGTCCGAGTTGGGTTTTTACCTGAATCACCGCATGCATATTGCCGGTTATCAGGGCGGCATGATTTTTACGCCTGCCAGCATGCGTTTGCTCTACCGCTATGCCAATGGCATTCCACGCTTACTGAATATCCTGGCGCATAAGTCCTTGTTGTCAGCGTTTGGTCGTGGCCAGCAAGGGGTGTCTGCAGAGGATGTGCGGGCGGCCATCATGGATACGCAAGCCAGTGTCAAGGCACAGCACCGTTGGCTGGGGCATGGTTTTAAATGGTGGCTGACGCTGCATACGGCTCTGGCAGGTCTGGGTCGTTAGTCTGAATATTGGGGAAGCCCTTGAGCTTAATTAATCAGGTATTACAAAACGTTGAGGCCCGTCAGGGCGGCGCAGCCACGGATGGCTGGGCCGGGCAGGTCAAGCCTGTGTTGTCGCATCAGGCGACTTCTGGTGGCTGGGTGAAGCGCTTAGTGTGGGGCCTGGTATTGCTGGCGTTGGCTGGCTGGTTGTTGACAATGAATTGGCCTATGCTGGCTGCCCGACTTCATACTGGCCAACAGACAGTTTCGTCCCAGCAACCGACGGTTGTTGTTGCTGCTGTCACACCTGCGGTGCCTGTGCGGGATGCTGCTACGCCGGATGTGCATCCTGCCTGGACGCCACCGCAACTCACCAAGTCATTATTTAGTGCATGGCAATCTGAAACTGCCAGCCCTGTGACTACGCGTGCCAAACCAGTCACGCCTGCCCAGCCGGTGCCTGCTAAAACCGGCGTCGCGCCGCAAATAGAAGGCGAGTTTACGATCAAGCCTGCCGCCCAGGCAGGTGCCAATCCTGTGGTGTCTGCCATTGAGCCGCCTTTGGACGTGGCCAATGCGCTCAAGCCCGCTAGAGCCGAGGACGAGTCTGGCCCGAAAGGTATCGTCAACAAGCAGATACGCCCGGAACAGGAAGTGAATGTACAGATTCAGCGCGCGGTAGACCAGGAGCAGAAAGGGCGCCTGAACGAGGCACTGGGGATATTGCGCCAGGTATTGAATACTTCGCCACAATCCGAGGATGCGCGGCAACTCTTGGCCGCCTATTTGTTCGAGTCTAAGCAAGAACAGGAAGCGGTGGCGGTCTTGCAAAGCGGGATTAAACAATTCCCCGGGCAAATCGGTTTGTCCAAGTCGCTGGCCAAGTGGCAGATGGCACGCGGTCAGTCAGAGGCGGTATTGCAAACACTGAAACCTGCCGCCAACCTGTTCATACAAGATGCCGAAGTGCAATGGATGCTGGCCATGGCCTATCAGCAAACTGGCCAGCACGCGGCCGCCTTGCCTCACTTTGAGCGTGCGATCACGCTACGGCCTGGGCATGCACCGTGGATTGTGGCGTATGCTATTTCCCTGCAAGCGGCAGGCCAGCCTGCGCAAGCCTTACAACAACTGCAACAGGCGTATAACTTGCCTTTAAGCGATCGGCTGTCAGAGTTTGTCGGGCAACGTATCCGCCAACTGGGCGGCACGGCCGTCGTGCGTAGCGAATAAGGTTATTCATGCTTTAGGGTGCGCGCCAGCACCACGGCGGTCACCCGCGTCGCTCCCGCCTGTTTTAATACCTTGGCCACCGCGTGCATGCTGGCGCCCGTCGTCATCACATCATCCACAATCACCACATGTTGACCTTGCCATGATTGCCGCGTGGCAAATGCGTCACGCAGGCTGCGGGTTCTGGTTTTCATATCCATACCGGCCTGGGTCGGGGTATCCAGTATGCGCATGCATCCTTCATTATCCAGCGGGACTTTCCATTGTTGCTGCACTTGCTTTGCCAGCTCCAACGCATGGTTAAACCCACGTTCTTTCACGCGGTTGAGATGCATGGGCATGGCGATCACGACTTGTGGTGCTGGTATTGGCAAGCGCGGTAATTGCGCCAGCAGGGCATTAGCTAGCAAGTGCCCCAGGGGGAGTTGTTGATGGTATTTGAATTGATGTAATAGCCGGTCTAAGGGGTAAGCATAGCGGAACGGCGCGAAGGTATGGTCGAACGCTGGCGCATGTTGCAGGCAAACACCACACAATGCCCCCGATATATTGGGCAGTGCGCATTGCGGGCAATGTGGCGAGTGGTACCAGGGTAATAAATCAAAGCAATGGCTGCAAAGCGGGAGCGAGGTGGGGCTGTGCGCATTGGCTGGTGCATCACACAGCACACAGGGCAGGGCGGATCCTAGCCAGCGCTGACACTGTCGATAGAAGTGAGTTTGATTAAATTTTAATCTATTGTAAAATTTTTTCACGTTATATTTTAAACAACATATAATTCGCCCGGATTATTCATACAATTTTATTGCGTGGTACTTATGGAACAACACACTTCTGCTGCCGGTTGTAGCAGCGAAATACAAACCTCTGTTATTAACCTCGATGGCTTGAAACCGTCGTCTGCCTGCCACCCTACGGTGGAGCGTTGGCAGGTAGCAGACATCATGGCACTGTTTGAGTTGCCATTCAATGACTTGCTAGATCGGGCACACACCGTGCACAGAGAACACTTCGACCCGAATGCGGTGCAAGTGAGTACCTTGCTGTCGATTAAAACCGGCGGCTGTTCAGAGGATTGTGGCTATTGCCCACAGGCTGCGCGCTACCACACCGAGGTGGAAAATGAGCCGTTGATGAAACTGGACGACGTGTTGGCCGCGGCCAAAGCGGCTAAAGACAGTGGCGCCAGCCGTTTCTGCATGGGTGCCGCCTGGCGTGGTCCCAAGCAGCGCGATCTTGAACCTGTGCTAAAGATGATTTCTGAAGTGAAGGCGATGGGGCTGCAAACCTGTGCCACGCTGGGTATGCTCAAAGATGGCCAGGCCGAGCAATTGAAAGAGGCCGGGCTGGATTATTACAACCATAACCTGGACACCGCACCAGAGTTTTACGGTGACGTGATTACTACCCGTACTTACCAGGATCGCCTGGATACCCTGGACCGTGTGCGCAGCATGAATATCAATGTGTGTAGCGGCGGCATTATCGGCATGGGTGAAACCCGTGCCCAACGTGCGGGCCTGGTTGCGCAACTGGCCAATATGGAGCATCCGCCAGAGAGCGTACCGATTAACTTGCTGACCCAAGTGGAAGGCACGCCATTGCATGGTACGGACCCACTGGATCCGCTGGAGTTTGTGCGTACCATCGCGATTGCGCGTATCACCATGCCAACCAGCTTTGTGCGTTTGTCTGCAGGCCGTCAGAGCATGGGTGAGGCCGTGCAGGCGCTATGCTTCCATGCCGGCGCTAACAGTATTTTCTACGGTGAGAAATTACTCACGACCGGCAATCCTGAAGTCGAGTCAGATAATGCCTTGTTTGCCAAACTGGGCCTGAAGAAAATCTAATGAGCGATTTGCTGGAATCCTTACGCGCCGACCTCGACAAGCGGCAAACACTGGGCCTGATGCGCCAGCGTCGTTTGCTGGATTCGCCGCAGGCCGAGCATATTACGGCCAACGGTCAGCCATTTTTGTCGTTTTGCAGCAATGATTACCTGGGCCTGGCCAACGATGCCGCACTGGTCACTGCGCTGCAAGCCGCGGCGGCAGAGGCGGGCGTGGGCAGTGGTGCCTCCAATTTAATCACTGGCCACCACCGTTACCATGACCAGTTAGAGCAGGCATTGGCAACGTTTGTCGGCCAACCGGCTGCCTTGCTGTTTTCGACGGGGTATATGGCCAATATCGGCGTCGTCAGTGCCTTGATGGGCCGTGATGATGCCGTATTTTCCGATAAGCTCAACCATGCCTGCCTTAATGATGGTGCCTTTTTGTCACGTGCCACGCATCACCGCTTTGCGCACAACGATGTGGCTGCGCTGGAAAAGCTGTTACAAGCAAGCACGGCGCGCCACAAACTGGTGACGGCTGATGCGGTGTTCAGTATGGACGGCGATATTGCACCGCTGGCTGCTTACCTTGAACTTTGTGAACGCTACGATGCCTATCTGTATGTGGATGATGCGCACGGTTTTGGTGTGCTAGGCCCGCAAGGCCGCGGTTCGCTCAAACACCTGGGCTTGCAGTCGCCACGTTTAATCATGATGGGGACGCTAGGCAAGGCCGCGGGCGTGGCAGGGGCATTTGTCGCTGGCGAGAAAATTGTCATCGACTACCTGATTCAATACGCCAATAGCTATATCTATACCACCCCGGCACCGCCACCGTTGTCAGCCGCCTTGCTGGCTTCGGTCAAGGAAATCGAACACGGCGACGCGCGTAGAAAACAATTGTTTGACATGATTGCCTTGCTCAAAAGTGAGCTGTCACTCTCACGCTGGCACCTGCTGCCTTCTGAAACGGCGATTCAGCCCTTGGTCGTCGGCGATACCCATGAGGCGCTGGCATTGAGCCAATACCTGCAGGCACGTGGCATTCTGGTGCCTGCCATTCGTCCGCCCACCGTGCCAGCAAATACCTCACGTTTGCGTATTTCACTCTCGGCTGCGCACAGTGAGGACAATGTACGGGCACTGATTGCCGCTTTGCATGCCGCCGAGCGCGACATTCCGCCCGGGGCACAGGCATGAGTTGTTTTATCGAAATCATGGGCCAAGGTAAACCATTGGTGTTGCTGCATGGCTGGGCCATGAATAGCGCCGTCTGGGAACGCGTAGTCAAGCGCCTGTCAGCCAGCTACCGCTTGTTTCTGGTCGATTTGCCGGGCATGGGCCAAAGCCGGGCCGTCTACCCCTATCATTTACACAGCCTGGCCGAAGCCGTGGCCGAAGAGATTCCTGGCGTGTCTACGATTCTGGGCTGGTCACTGGGTGGCCTGGTAGCGCAACAAATTGCGCTTAACCAGCCGGACCGTGTCGAGAAGTTAATTCTGGTCGGGACTAACCCTTGTTTTGTCAGTAAGCCAGAGTGGCCGCAAGGCATTGCAGCGCGCCACTTTGAGCAGTTTAACCAGCGGTTTGAGCAAGACTTTAATGCCACTTTGCTGAACTTTTTGACCCTGCAATGCATGCACGCCAAAGATGCCCGCGCGACCGTGCGTCAGTTACGCACGGCGTTCGCAGCTAAGCCAACACCGACGCAGGACAACTTGAACCAGGCGCTGGATATTTTGTTGCAAACTGATTTGCGTGAAGAGGTGGGCCGGATATTCCAGCCGACCTTGCTGATACACGGTGACCGCGACACGCTGGCGCCGGTGGCCGCTGCACATTGGCTGGCCATGCATTTGCAGCGCGCGCAGTTGCGCGTGATTGCCGGGGCGGCGCATGCGCCATTCTTGTCACATGCAGATGCGTTCTGCGAATCCGTCGAAGCATTTATGGCCGATGACCCGTCCGAACAGCAAGTGAGTCACTAATGCAGGATGTTTACCAGATCGACAAGTCGCGTATGCGGCAGTCGTTTCACCGTGCCGCCAAACAGTATGATGCTGCTGCCATTTTACAGCGCCAGGTGCGCGAGGAAATGCTGAGTCGCCTGGACGTGGTGAAACTCCAGCCTGAAGTCATCCTGGATGCCGGCTGTGGCACCGGCCACGGCTTGCATGCCTTGCTCAAGCAGTTTAAACAAGCCCAGGGCATTGCGCTGGATATTGCCGAAGGCATGCTGGCACGCAGCCGTGCCTTATTTCCCTGGTATCAGTTCTGGCGGGCGAAACCACGCTTTGTCTGTGCTGATATTGAGTCACTGCCCTTGGCGACCGCCAGTGTCGATATGGTATGGTCTAACCTGGCGGTGCAGTGGTGTAATGATCTGGATGCTGCCTTGCAGGAATGGCGCCGCGTATTGCGCCCGAATGGCCTGCTTATGTTTGCCACGCTAGGGCCGGATACGCTTAAAGAATTGCGCGCTGCGTCTGGCGCCGACCATACCCATGTTAGCCGATTTATTGATATGCATGATATTGGTGATGCCCTCACCCGCGCTGGTTTCAGTGCGCCAGTGCTGGACGTGATGCATTACACCTTAACGTATGACACAGTGGAATCACTGATGCGTGACCTCAAGGCCATCGGCGCACATAACGCCACCGCTGGCCGTGCCAAGGGTCTGAGCGGAAAAGGATTTTTACAGCAGCTGCGACAAGGCTATGAAGCGTTCCGCCACGAAGGCAAGCTGCCAGCCACTTATGAAGTCGTGTTTGTACATGCCTGGACCGGCAGCCAGCCTTATACTGCGCCCGGCACCAGCCCGGTCCAGTTTATGCCACGCAAAGGCAGCTAAAGGGAACGTATGCACGCGCTGCCACATCATTTTTTTGTCACTGGCACCGATACCAGTGTAGGTAAAACAACGGTCACCGTGCGCTTGATGCAGCAGCTGGTGGCGCAAGGCTTGACCGTCATTGGCATGAAGCCGGTGGCGTCTGGTTGTGAGTGGGTGGATGGACGTTGGCAAAACGACGACGTATTGCAGTTGACTGCAGCTTCTAATGTCAGTGCGCCCGCTGAGTTGATCAATCCCTATTGTTTTGAGCCCGCCATTGCGCCGCATATCGCCGCCGCCCAGGCTGGCGTGGAGATCGACTTTAACGTGATTCGCGCGGCCTATGAGCAACTCACGACCATGGCCGATGTGGTGATTGTGGAGGGGGCTGGCGGTTTGCTGGTGCCACTCAACGCTACCCAAACCATTGCTGATTTAATTCAGGCACTCAGTCTGCCTGCGCTGGTGGTGGTGGGCATGCGGCTGGGCTGTATTAATCATGCGTTGCTCACGGCGCAGGTGCTCAAGCAACGGAATATCGATTTTTGTGGCTGGGTGGCGAACAATATAGACCCGCAAATGTCCGTGCCACAAGAAAACTTGCAGAGCCTGATCACCGGCTTGCAACAGCCCCCTATGCTGCAAGTTCCGTTTCAGGAGTCACTTCACTGATGGACCAGTCACTGCTCACCCGTATTGAGTTGCGCGCGCCGGTACCGCCGATGACGCGCTTGCTGATCACATTAAACGTGCTGGTGTTCGTGGTTATGCTGTTTGGTGGGGCAGGTTTTTGGCATTCACCGAATACGGTACAACTAACCTGGGGCGCCAACTTTGCCCCGGCCACTGCCGATGGTCAGTGGTGGCGACTGGCAAGTGCGATGTTTCTGCACTTTGGCGCCTTGCATCTGGGCATGAATATGCTGGCCTTGTGGGATGGCGGCAAGCTGGTCGAGCGCATGTTTGGTGCCGTCCGTTTTGTGGTGATTTACCTGGTCAGTGGCGTCGGTGGCAACCTGCTGTCGCTGGTCATCCAAGGCAATGATGCTGTATCGGGTGGCGCTTCCGGGGCTATTTTCGGGATTTATGGCGCGCTGCTGGCGTATGTCTGGTTTGGCAGAAAGCAAATGCAGGCACAGGAATTCCGTTGGTTGTTCTGGGGTGCGTTGCTGTTTTCTGCCCTGACCATTGCCATGGGCTACATCATTCCTGGCATTGATAATTCGGCGCATATTGGTGGCTTTGTCACTGGCATGGTGATGGCAACGCTTTTGCTACCGGTCACCATCGTTCCCAGTAAACAATTAACACTGACGCAATGGTTGGCGGCCGTATCATGGGTGGTAGCGCTGTTTGTCTTGGTGACCCATTTGCCTACGCCCAAATATCGCTGGCAACAAGAAGTCGCGATACAAAAGCAGGTGCAAAAGCTCAATCAGGTGGACCAGAAAGCGCAGCAGAAATGGCGGCAGATCATACTGGAAGGCCGTGAGGGCAGTGTCAGCTTTGATGACATGGCGGCGCAGATTGACGCACAGGTCGCCACGCCTTATGAAGAAAGCTTTGAAAAGCTATCAGCGTTACCGGAAGATCCTAATTTGCCGTCTGCGGCGTTGTTAGAGCAGGCTAAAGCCTATGCCTTGCAACGCAGTGAAGCCAGCAAAGCGGCCGCAGACAAGTTACGCAATGTGCCGTTTATGCCGGGTAAGCCTGCGACGCCCTAAGCGCGTGAGCCGCCAGGCGGTGTGGCTGCAATCACCCTGGCTTCAGGGTAGCTGACTTGTGTGGCCGCCATTTGTTGCACGAAGGCTTTGGCATTGGCTGCCCAGGGCTGTGTCGTCAGGTTTTCCAGCATCTCTTGCAGGGCGTGGTTCATGCTGTCTTGGCTGAATGGTGAAGCTAATACCTTGCCCGCCTGTGCTGCCGTGATATAGCTGGCATAACCACAGACTTCGGTCACCAGTAATGGCAGGCCTGCCGTCATCGCTTCAATCAACACGATCCCGGCCAGTTCCGAACGTGCTGCATGCACCAGCAGGTCGCAACCTAGCATCAGTGCGGGGATATCCGGACGGCCACCGGCTTCTATGCAACGGTCAGCCACACCACGTTGTTCGGCATAGGCCCGCATATTGCTGCTGGACTCAAATTCACCCACTGCGAGTAACCAGCAGCGCTGTTTCAGGGGCTCAGGCAGGCTGCTCAATGCATCTATGGCGCGGTCTACGCCTTTACGTACAAAGGCTGAGCCAACCGTGAGTAACACCATGGCGTCTGCTGGCAGGTTAAACGTCGTGCGTACATAGGCGCGATAATCCTGTGCTGGCAAGCTGGCAAACCGCTGTAACGGAATGTTGGGTGGCATCAGGTGGAAGCGGGCGTGATCGGTACCATACCAGTGGTGAAAGACGGTTTGATCATGCTGGTTAAGCAGCAGGATATGTGTGGCAGACGCTGTGCCAAACACAGCTTGTTCCATCGCAGAAAAGAAGCGATAGCGACCGGACAGCTTTTTATACCAGGGCTCATGGTGCATGCGTTTGGCATAGCAGGGGTCTGCCGCAAAATACACATCCAGCCCCGGCATGCGGTTAAACCCGACCACGCGGTCAAAATGCCCTTGCGCCACAGCTTGCTGCATTTGCCGGATCAATGACTGATGGCGGTGATGATTCAGCCAGCCACGGGCTTTTAACAAGTGGACATCAATGCCTGGTGGCAAGTCACCACGCCATTCACCGGTGAAGATGGTGACCTCATGACCGAGGGCGACGCAGTCTCTGGCAATGCGCAGCATATCGCGCTGCACGCCGCCGTAAGGAAAGTATTTGAATATGAGAAACGCAAACTTCATGCGATGGCATTGTATGCGAAAATAGCGGCCATGAAACGCATCCTGATTGTCAAAACCACCTCCATGGGCGACGTGATCCATGCCCTGCCAGTTGTTGAGGATATCCTGCAGCATTTTCCTGATGCGCATGTCGACTGGCTGGTAGAAGAAAGTTTTGCCGATATTCCACGCCTGCATCCGCGTGTGCAGCAGGTGTTTACCGTGGCCGTGCGCCGCTGGCGCAAACAATGGTGGCGACGCCAGACCTGGCGCGAAATTGCTGCGGTCAAACAGGCGGTTGCCGCTCAGCCCTATGATGTCGTGCTGGATTTACAAGGCTTGCTGAAAAGCGCTGTCATGGCGACGTGGGCGCGTGGACCACGTCATGGTTACGACAAGCACTCCATTCGCGAGCCATTGGCCAGCCGTTTTTACCAGCATCAGTATGCCATCCCTTATCGCCAGCACGCGGTGGTGCGTATGCGCACACTGGCGGCAATGGCACTCGGGTATGCCGTGCCGCAAAACAAGCCTGCTTATGGGCTGGCGAGTGTGGGGCAACACGCGCAGGCTGCGGCTTTTCTGGCACTGCATGCGACCAGCCGCGATAGCAAATTATGGCCTGAAGAATACTGGGTCGCTTTAGGACAACACTATGTCAGGCAAGGCTTGCATATGTGGTTGCCTTGGGCCAGCGATAGCGAAAAAGCGCGTGCTGAACGCATTGCGGCGCACGTGCCGCAAGCCCTGGTGCTGCCCAAGTTGGGCCTGCAGCAGTTAGCCAGCCAGATGCCGCAAGTGCGTTTTGCCGTGGGGGTGGATACCGGGTTGTCACACCTGGCTGCCGCACTGGATATTCCAATTGTTGCCCTGTATACCGATACCGAGCCTGCGTTGACGGGTGTGGCGGGCGGGCGCGTAGCGCCTGCAGTTAATTTGGGCGGCAAGGCGCAGGTGCCTGAGGTGGCCACGGTAATCGCGCAGTTGTCAGCGATGCGCGTGGCTGTCAGCATTTAAAAAATCATACACAAATTCACGCTTTACCCTTGAAATCAGTAGGGACATCCCCAACATTGGAGAAATATTGAAATGGTTTCGGTGAAACTGTCTCAGGATGAACAGTATTGAATAAGAAGGGGAGCTTCATGCAAGAACCAAATACACCTTCCGAGGTGAACACCAACGAACCGGCCGTAAACGATGCGGCGCAGGCTATTCCAGCAGATACCAACGAAGCGCGCATTGCTGAACTGGAAGCTGCGCTGGAAGAAGCCAAGGCGCAAGTGCTCTATGTGAAAGCCGAAGGTGAAAATATCCGCCGCCGTGCTTCTGATGATATTGATAAGGCACGTAAGTTTGCGCTGGAAAAATTCAGTGGCGAGTTGCTGGCGGTGAAGGATAGCCTGGATGCCGCTTTGGCTGTAGAGAGCGAAGAAGTCGCCAGTTATAAAAACGGCGTAGAACTGACCGCTAAACAATTATTGAGCGTATTTGAGAAATTCAATATTGCCGAGATTAATCCGGTGGGTGAAAAGTTTGACCCGAACAAGCACCAAGCCATCAGCATGGTGCCAGCCGAAGGCGAGCCGAACACGGTATTGAGCGTGTTGCAAAAAGGCTACAGCCTGAATGAGCGTGTGCTGCGTCCGGCATTGGTGACCGTGATACAGGCAAAATAAACCATAGCAAGAATAGGGACTTGAAATCTGATCAGGTATCCCAATTATTAGAACATCGGTATTGAGATCAACGAATTGTAAGGATTAAACAATATGGCAAAAATTATTGGTATTGACTTGGGGACAACCAACTCCTGCGTCGCTGTGATGGAAGGCGGCAAACCACGCGTGATTGAAAATGCAGAAGGCGCACGTACCACCCCTTCTATTATCGCTTATCAGGAAGATGGCGAAATTTTGGTCGGTGCACCGGCAAAACGCCAGGCCGTGACCAACCCTAAAAACACTTTGTTTGCGGTGAAGCGTTTGATTGGCCGCCGTTTTGACGAAAAAGAAGTACAAAAAGACATCGACCTGATGCCTTATACCATCGCTAAAGCTGACAACGGTGACGCATGGGTAGAAGTACGTGGCAACAAACAGGCGCCACCGCAAATTTCTGCTGAAGTATTGCGCAAAATGAAGAAAACTGCCGAAGATTACCTGGGCGAAGAAGTCACTGAAGCTGTGATTACAGTACCGGCTTACTTTAACGACAGCCAACGTCAGGCGACTAAAGATGCAGGCCGTATTGCTGGCCTGGATGTGAAGCGTATCATCAACGAGCCAACCGCAGCAGCTTTGGCATTTGGTATGGACAAACAAGAAGGCGACCGCAAGATTGCGGTTTACGACTTGGGTGGCGGTACGTTTGATATTTCGATTATCGAAATTACTGAAATCGATGGCGAACACCAGTTTGAAGTGTTGTCTACCAACGGTGACACTTTCCTCGGTGGTGAAGACTTCGATAACCGCATCATCGACTTTTTGGCTGATGAGTTCAAAAAAGAAAACGGTTTGGACCTGCGTAATGACTTGCTGGCTAAACAGCGTTTGAAAGAAGCCGCTGAAAAAGCCAAGATCGAATTGTCTGGCGCACAGCAAACTGAAGTGAACTTGCCATACATCACGGCAGATGCGACGGGTCCTAAGCACCTGGTGGTGAAAATCACTCGTGCCAAACTGGAATCACTGGTTGAAGAGTTGATCGAGCGCACGATTGCGCCTTGTAAAACCGCCTTAAAAGATGCTGGCGTGTCTCCGTCTGAGATTTCTGACGTGATTTTGGTTGGTGGTCAAAGCCGTATGCCAAAAGTGCAAGAAAAAGTGAAAGAGATCTTTGGCAAAGAGCCACGTAAAGACGTGAACCCGGACGAAGCCGTGGCCGTTGGTGCTGCGATTCAGGGTGGCGTATTGAAAGGCGACGTCAAAGACGTGTTGCTGCTGGACGTAACGCCACTGTCTCTGGGTATCGAGACCTTGGGCAGCGTGATGACCAAGCTGATCAAGAAAAACACCACGATTCCTACCAAGGCATCACAAGTGTTTTCAACCGCAGAAGATAACCAGAACGCCGTGACCATTCACGTGCTGCAAGGTGAGCGTGAAATGGCGTCTGGCAACAAGAGTCTGGGCCAGTTTAACCTGAGCGACATTCCACCGTCACCACGTGGCATGCCGCAAATTGAAGTGACGTTTGACATTGATGCCAACGGTATTTTGCACGTGTCTGCTAAAGACAAGGCCACTGGCAAAGAGAACAAAATCACTATCAAGGCCAACTCTGGTTTGTCTGAAGAAGAAATTCAACGCATGGAAGAAGATGCCGCTAAATATGCGGACGAAGACAAGAAGTTGCGTGAACTGGTCGATGCTCGTAACCAGGCTGACAGCGTACTGCACAGCGTGAAAAAATCACTGGCTGAGCATGGTGACAAGATTGAGGCAGACGAAAAAGCCAAGATCGAAGACGCCATTAAAGACCTGGAAGCGGTAGCCAAGGATGGCGATGACAAAGACGTGATCGAAGCCAAAACCAATGCCTTGATGGAAGCTTCGCAAAAACTGGGTGAGAAAGTCTACGCCGAGCAACAGGCGCAGGCTAACACCGAGAGTGCGCAGCAACCAGAAGGTGAAAAAACGGTTGAAGGCGATGTAGTGGATGCCGAGTTTGAAGAAGTGAAGAAAGACTAAGCTTGAAAGTGGCGGGTATGAAAATGCTCGCCTTTTTTCAATAATGCCGGCAAACACACTACGCTGATCGCGGGTGTGTTTGTCTTTATGGCGCAAGCGCATTAAACGGAAAAACTATGGCAGCCGCAAAAAAAGATTATTACGAAGTGTTAGGTGTAAACCGTGACGCCAGTGAAGAGGAAATTAAAAAAGCCTTTAAGAAGCTGGCCATGAAGTTTCACCCTGACCGTAACCCGGATAACCCTAAAGCTGAAGAAAGCTTTAAAGAAGCCAAAGAGGCTTATGAAATTCTGAGCGACGACCAGAAACGTGCAGCCTATGATCAATACGGTCATGCTGGCGTTGACCCTAGCATGGGGGGTGGCGGCTTTGGCGGCTTTAACTCCGGCAATTTCAGTGATGCATTCGGCGATATTTTTGGTGATATTTTCGGCGGTGCCCGTAATCAGCGTTCTAACGTATATCGTGGCGCTGACTTGCGTTACAACCTGGAAATTTCCCTCGAAGATGCCGCCAAGGGCACAGAGACCAAGATTCGCATCCCGGTGCAAACCAGTTGCGAAACTTGTCATGGTTCGGGTGCGCGTCCAGGCACCTCGCCTGTTACTTGTACCACGTGTAATGGCCATGGCCAGGTGCGCATGCAACAGGGCTTTTTCTCTGTGCAGCAAACCTGCCCTAAATGTCATGGCACAGGCAAGATGGTAAAAGAACCTTGCCCAACCTGTCACGGTGGCGGTCGCGTTAAGCAAAACAAAACGCTCAATGTGAAGATTCCAGCAGGCGTCGACGAAGGCGATCGTATCCGCCTCAGTGGCGAAGGCGAAGCCGGCGTCAATGGTGGGCCAACCGGTGATTTGTACGTCGTCGTGCATCTCAAAGAACACCCTATTTTCCAACGCGAAGGCGCAAACCTGCATTGCGAAATGCCGATCAGTTTTAGCACTGCGGCCTTAGGTGGGGAAATTGAAGTGCCAACGCTGGATGGTGCAGCCAAGATGAAGATCCCGGCTGAAACGCAAACCGGTAGTGTGTTCCGCTTGCGAGGCAAAGGTATCAAACCGTTGCGCTCCAGCGAGCATGGCGACCTGATGGTACATGTAGTGGTCGAAACCCCGGTGCGACTGACAGAAAAACAGAAAGAGCTGTTGCGTGAGTTTGAAAGCAGCACCCAGGCTGATGCGGGCAAACACAGCCCCAAGAATAAAAGTTGGGTAGATAAAGCGCGAGATTTCTTCAGTTAATCGTTTGTCACACGGTGGCTGATAGTCTGGCGGGTCAAACCCTGCTAAACTATCAACCACTTCTTTTTTTACCGTTTTGCGTTAAACGGTGTCTGCAAGTTGTTGTTTTTATTAAAGTTACAATTTAATAACAATTGAATTTTGTCTTTTACAATTCAGTTACAGCTTGGTCAAATTACTGCAATAACTCCTCCCTATACTGGACTCATCTTTAAACGAAACACAAAATGTTTTGTTTGATGGCTGGTTTAGTTGATTTTCAACGACTAGCATTGATTTCCTCCTGATCCAAACCCCCTTTTAACCCGCATTAGCGGGTTTCTTTTTTTCTAGCGCTACCTTTTGCACCAGTCATGATTTTGGCCGGGGTGGTCTAGGCTGGCAACATCGTTTATGATGGCATGCATCGCTTGCAACATTTGATGCTTGAAAACCATGTCTGAGCAAATTCGATCATGTTGAAAATCGCCATTTTTAATCAGAAAGCGGGAGTTGGGGCGACTACCACTGCCCTTAACCTTGCCGCTGCCAGTCAACGTAAAAAACGCCAGGTCGCCTTGCTGGATATGGATCCGCAAGCGAGGCTCACCGAAATGTACAAGCATACTGGTCTCGATCTGCAACAGCACTTGTTCAAGTTTTACCAGGATGCGACGCCGCTGGATGCTTTGTGTCAGCCGTTGCGGAATGGCTTGCAATTGATTCCGGCGAGCTCTGAGTTAATGAAGGTCGATTCACAGTTTGGCCGCGGCCCGGCCACATTAAGCAGGCTGGGGCAAGGGTTGCAGGTGCTTGAAGCGACGCAACCGGCGCTGGAAGTGTTCATGGATTGCTGCCCATGTGTCGGGGTGATTTCGCTGAGTGCGGTGTTTGCCAGTGACTTGGTGCTGATTCCAGTTTCAACAGATTACTTGTCGATTAACTCCGCCGTCAAAATGGATAAGGCGTTGAATGCCTTACAGCCGGTCTTAAAACGCAAAATACAGCGCCGCTATTTACTGACGCGTGCCGATAAACGCAAGGCGATGACCACTGAGGTGGAGCAGGAAATGCGTCGCCTGTTTGGTAGCGAGGTGTTACTCAGCAAGGTTTATGAACATGCCGCCCTGGCCGAGAGTGCACGCATGGGCGAGCATGTGTTTGAATATGATGCTGAAAGTGCGGCCGCGCAGGATTACATGGCCTTGTATTACGAGTTGCAAGATGTGATCAAGCAACTGCCGCGTCCTGAGCTGCTGGCCGCTTAAGCTACTAAGAATCCCGGCGGCTGCTCAGCCATTGCCGCCGCCAGAATACCAGTAGCATGGCCAAGGCAATCAGCAACATCATACCTATGGCCCACCAAAAGCCATCAGGGTCTTTTAACCACGGCATCTGGTCAAAGTTCATGCCAAAAATCCCGGCAATCAGCGTCGCAGGCATAAACAGCATGGCGACAACGGTCAGCGCACGCACCTCTAGGTTCACGCGCTGGCTCAGGCTGGTCATGTATATATCCATCAGGCCACTTAAGGTGTCGCGAATCGCTTCCAGTGATTCTGTAAAGTGCACGGTATGGTCATAAAGGTCGCGCAAATAAGGTACCGTTTGCGGGCTGAAGAATCCGTGTTCATTACGAATCAGGCTATTGAGTACTTCACGCAACGGCCACACCGCGCGCCGCAGTTGTATGGTCACATGTTTGAGGCGGTGGATATTCTGCAAGTCTTCCGGGCTGGGGCGATCCAGTAATTGGTTTTCAAGTTGTTCGGCATCTTCATTAATGGCTTCCAGCACCTGGAAATAACGTTCCATCAGGCTATCTAGCAGGGCGTAGCATAAATAGTCAGGGCCGCTCTGGCGCAGTAAGGCCTGGCCCTGGCGTAAGCGTTCGCGCACTGGCTCAAAGCTGCCAGAAGGCCTTTCCTGGAAAGTAAGCAGCCACTCACGTCCCAAAGCCATACTGATTTGTTCTGAGCTGACGCTGAGGTTTTCTGCATCGTAGTAAAACAGGCGTGTTTCGAGAAACAGGTAGTCCGGGTAGGTGTCGAGTTTAGGCCGCTGCTCGGTATTTAAAATATCATCCAGTACCAGCGGGTGCAATTTGAAACGACGGGCAACGGCTTGCAATAAGGGAATATCAAGGACGCCATGCACATTAATCCAGGCGACATGCCCGGCGGGTGCTTGCCAATTCACGATCTCCTGCATGTTCAACTGCGCTGAGAGGATGTCTTGCGCGTTGTAGCAAATTTTATGGATACAGGCAGCAGGCAAGGGCGGACCTGCAGGGTTCTCGATGAGTGCCGGATTGTCGGCGCCCAGCAGTCTGTGCTTACGGTGCGTATGTTTACGTTTTGCCATTGTCATCCCAGGTAAAAATGCCGTTCCAGCATAAGCGTTCACCGGCTGGAAATCAACCTGCGAACAGGTGGCTGGCCAGTCTATGCTAAAATAAAGAAAATTATTCAGTGGGAAAATCGCATGTCTGGCAATACCATCGGCACCTTGTTTACCTTGACCTCGTTTGGCGAGTCACACGGCCCTGGCATTGGCGGCATTGTCGATGGTTGCCCACCGGGCCTAGAGTTAAGTGCGGCTGATTTGCAAGTCGATCTCGACCGCCGCAAACCGGGGACGTCGCGCCATGTCACACAGCGCGCAGAAGCTGACGAAGTGGAAATTTTGTCTGGTGTATTTGAAGGTAAAACGACCGGCACGCCGATTGGCTTGTTGATTCGCAACACTGACCAGCGTTCGCAAGATTACAGCAAAATCATGGATACGTTCCGCCCCGGCCATGCAGATTATACCTATACGCAAAAGTACGGCATTCGTGATTATCGTGGTGGTGGCCGCTCTAGTGCGCGTGAAACCGCTGTGCGCGTGGCGGCGGGTGCGATTGCCAAAAAATGGCTCAAGCAGCAATATGGCGTGCAGATTCGCGGTTATTTAAGCCAGATTGGCGAAATCAAGATTCCGTTTGTGAGCTGGGATGCACTGGCGCAAGAAGGTAATGCCTTCTTCTCGCCCAATGTCGACATCTTGCCTCAACTCGAAGCTTATATGGACCAGATCCGCAGTGAGCGTGACTCGGTAGGTGCACAGATTACTGTCGTGGCCGAGAAAGTACCGGTCGGCTTGGGTGAGCCTGTATTTGACCGCCTGGATGCCGATATTGCGCATGCCATGATGGGTATTAACGCCGTCAAAGGCGTAGAAATCGGCGCTGGGTTCGATGCGATTGCGCAGCGCGGCAGCGTACACAGTGATGAGTTGACGCCAGAAGGCTTTGCCACCAACCATGCCGGCGGCATTTTGGGCGGTATTTCCAGTGGCCAGGACATTGTCGTCAACGTCGCGTTCAAGCCAACGTCCAGCATCCCGCAACAGCGTCATTCTATCAACCAGGCAGGTGAGGCTGTGATGATGCAAACCACTGGTCGCCACGACCCATGTGTAGGCATCCGTGCAACGCCAATCGTGGAAGCCATGCTGGCACTGGTATTGATGGATCATGCCTTGCGTAACCGTGGCCAGAATGCAGACGTGCATTCCAAGGTGCCGACGCTGTAATGTCTTTCAACGCTCAGGCACAGGCTTGGGCGATATTTACCAACGCGCGAGTATGTTATGAGTCACGCTTTACACTTTAATCTCTCGCGCTTCTATTTTATCTATTACTTCTTTGTCGGCGCGTTTGTCCCTTACTGGGGCTTGTACCTGACATCAGAATCCTTCTCCCCGGCAGACATCGGCATTCTCATGTCGCTGTTCCAGCTCAGCCGTATTATTGCGCCTAATTTGTGGGGCTGGCTGGCAGACCACACGCGGCAACGCGTGCGCTGGATACGTACCACGGCTTTTCTCGGCTTGCTAGGCTTTGTCGCCATCTTCTGGGCGCATGACTTTACCACCATGTTTGTGGTGATGATTGCTCTCAGCCTATTTACCAGCTCGACCTTGCCGCTCTCCGAGTCTTTGGTCCTCGCACATCTGGCCAGCACCAATGGCCATTACAGCAAAATCCGTTTGTGGGGTTCATGGGGGTTTATTGTGGCTTCGGTGTTATTGGGATACTTAACCGACTGGTTTGGTATCGGCAGCCTGCTCTGGTTTATTTTACTGGTGCAATGCACGCTGTTCGGGTTGACGTGGAAGCTGCCAGAGGCGCACGTGCCACCACATGCACATGATGATTTTTCGGTCTGGCAAATCTTAAAGCAACCTGCAGTGCTATCGCTGCTGATAGGCTGCGCCATGATGGTGACGGCACATGGCCTGATGTATAACTTCTACTCTATCTACCTGGCTGAGCATGGCTACAGCAAGGGCATGATAGGCTGGTTGTGGGGGCTGGGCGTGATTTGTGAGATCGGCATTTTTATGAAAATGCCGTGGATCATGGCACGCTTTAAGCTCAAAACTATTTTACTTACAAGTTTACTCATAGGCGTGGTGCGTTTCACCATGATGGGGCAGGTGCCGGATCAGCTCTGGCTGTTATTGCTGGCGCAAACCATGCATGCGTTTACCTTTGGCAGTTTCCATGCGGCTTCGGTCGAGGTGGTCACGCAATACTTTAATGGCCGCCACCAGGCTAAAGGGCAGGCCATTTATAACAGTGTGGCGTATGGCGTTGGCGGCGCATTGGGCGGCTTGCTGGGGGGATTTGCGTTGGAATATTTAGGCGGGCAGTTAACGTTTACGCTGGCAGCGTTGTTTCCGTTATTGGGCGCCATTGTCGTGGCGGCAGGATTACGCCTATCGCAACCATATGCGCGTCAGGGGATGTTTAGTCATTAATGCAGCATCAATAAAAATAGCCCGCATGCGGGCTATTTTTATTTGGATTACATCGCTGAATTAATTGACGCGTTTATCACGCTCAATCAATGCATAGGCGCTGTGGTTATGGATAGATTCAAAGTTTTCTGACTCGACCACATATTTCACAATACGTTTTTCATCGTTGAGTTGTGCCGCCACATCGCGCACCATGTCTTCCACAAATTTTGGATTGTCATAGGCACGCTCGGTGACAAACTTCTCGTCCGGGCGCTTGAGCAAGCCATACAACTGACAAGAGGCCTGGTCTTCAATCAGGGTGATCAGGTCTTCCAGCCACATGAATTCATTGAGCAGGGCTGTCACAGTGACATGTGAGCGCTGGTTGTGCGCGCCGTAGTCTGAAATCTTCTTGCTGCATGGGCACAGGCTGGTCACCGGCACCATCACCTGCACAGTGATTTCAAACTTGCCGTTTTTGATTTCGCCAATAAAGGTTACTTCGTAATCCAGCAGGCTTTTGACGCCGGAAACAGGCGCTGCCTTGTTGATAAAGTAAGGGAAGCGCATTTCCACATAGCCGGACTCTGCTTCCAGGCGCTCGACCATCTGGCGCAAAATGGTTTCGAATGAGTCGATAGAAATCGCGTGCTCGTTCATGTTTAAAATCTCGACAAAACGAGACATGTGCGTGCCTTTGAAGTTGTGCGGCAAATGCACATACATATCAAACATGGCAACGGTATGCTGTTCGCCACCCGTTTTGTCTTTGACAATCACTGGGTGACGTATGGATTTGATACCGACTTTGTTGATATCCAGTCTACGCACGTCCGGCGTATTCTGTACATCTTCAATCGTTGTTGGGATCACGGGTTGATTCATCAGGGTTCCATCGCGGGGTTTCCCGCCTGTTAATTAATAGTTGAGTTTACTACTCGGAAATTAATTTCTCAATAGCAGAGATGATTCCGTTTTTGTCTAGACCACATTCGGCCAGCATAGTTTCGTGGCTGCCGTGCTCAATAAACTGGTCAGGCAAACCCAGGCAGCGCACGGGTTTCACCAGATGATGTGCCTGCAAGCACTCCATCACCGCCGCACCAGCGCCACCCATGACAGCATTTTCTTCCACGGTGAGCAGGTAATCGTGCGTACGCGCCATGTCCAGCACCATGGCTTCATCCAGTGGTTTGATAAAACGCATATTGATTACGGTGGCATCACAGGTTTCTGCGGCTTGCAACGCTGGTTGCAACATGCTGCCAAAGGCTAGGATGGCGATTTTCTTGCCCTGGCGCACCAACTGGGCTTTGCCGATAGGCAGTGATTCTAGTGTTAGCGAAATACTGGCGCCAATGCCGCTGCCACGCGGATAACGTACTGCAGCCGTGCCAGGATAATGGTAGCCGGTGGTTAGCATCTGGCGGCATTCGTTTTCATCGCTAGGCGCCATAATCACCACGTTAGGGATACAGCGCAAAAAGCTTAAATCAAAGCTGCCGGCGTGTGTTGGGCCATCGGCACCGACCAGGCCTGCACGGTCTATTGCCAGCAAAACGTCCAAATCTTGCAAGGCAATATCATGCACCAACTGGTCATACGCGCGTTGCAAAAAGGTCGAATAAATCGCCACCACAGGCTTCAGGCCATCACAGGCCATGCCCGCAGCAAAGGTGAGTGCATGCTGCTCGGCAATGCCGACGTCAAAATAGCGTTGCGGATACGCCTCAGCAAACCGGTTAAGGCCGGAGCCATCGCACATGGCGGGCGTGATACCGACCAGTTTGTCATCTGTGGCGGCCATATCGACCAACCAGTCACCAAAGATTTGCGTATAAGTCGGGCGCTCGTTGTGGCTCAGGCTATGGCCATTTTGTGGGTCAAACTTGCTGACGCCATGATATTTATTTGGGTTGTCTTCGGCCGGGCTGTAGCCTTTGCCTTTTTGCGTCACAACGTGCAAAAACTGTGGGCCTTGCAACTGGCGGATATTGCCCAGCGTATCGACCAGGGTGTCGATATCGTGACCGTCAATCGGGCCAATATAGTTAAAACCGAATTCTTCAAATAGCGTCCCTGGCGTCACCATGCCTTTGGCATGTTCTTCGGCACGCCGTGCGAATTCTTTGACCGGCGGCATGATATCCAGCACTTTTTTGCCGCTGCGGCGCACGCTGTCATAAAGCTTGCCGGACATTAAACGGGCAAGGTAATTGTTGAGCGCGCCCACATTGTTGGAGATGCTCATGTCGTTATCATTGAGGATCACCAGGATATTGGTGTCCATGTCACCCGCATTGTTCAGGGCTTCAAATGCCATGCCCGCCGTCATGGCGCCATCGCCAATAATGGCTACGCTACGGCGATCAGAGCCTTGTGCTTTGGCGGCAACCGCCATGCCTAACGCGGCTGAAATCGAGGTGCTGGAGTGGCCAGTGCCAAATGTGTCGTATTCGCTCTCATCGCGTTTGGGAAAGCCGGCAATGCCACCGGCTTTGCGCAAGCCGGACATGGCTTCGCGGCGGCCAGTCAGGATTTTGTGCGGGTAGGTTTGGTGGCCGACATCCCATACCAAACGGTCGTCCGGCGTGTTGTAGATGTAATGCAGCGCGATGGTGAGTTCTACTACCCCCAGGTTAGACGACAGATGGCCGCCTGTTTGCGATACGCTTTGAATCAGGAATGCGCGTAGTTCTGCGGCCAGCACTTTGAGCTGCGAGCGCTCCAGAGTGCGGAGGTCGGTAGGGGAGTCAATGCGGGACAGCAGCGAAGTCATGATTAAAATGGGCGCTCACAAATAAATTTGGCAATGCCGCGTAGCGGGTCTGCCTGCGGGCCAAAGTCCGCCAATAACTGCAATGTTTGCGCATGCAAGCTGTTGACCAGTGCTTTCGCTTCTTCCAAACCAAGCAGGCTGACGTAGGTCGATTTCTCCTGCAAGGCATCTTTGCCAGCAGTTTTGCCCAGGGTTTGTGTATCTGCGGTGGCGTCCAAAATATCGTCGACCACCTGGAAAGCCAGCCCCATATGCTGGCTATATTGTTCTAAGGTGGTAATGAGTGGCTGCTTCGTGTAATCCGCAGCATAGGCACCCAGTAAGGCTGCCGCTTCAATCAAGGCGCCTGTTTTGTACTGGTGCATGGTTTCCAATGCCTCACGTGACAGCAGTTTGCCTGTGCTTTGCAAGTCTATGCTCTGGCCGCCACACATGCCGCGTGAGCCCGTCGCTTTTGCCAATACCTGCACTTGTTTTAACGCTTGCGGTGCGCTGGTGCTGGCCAGGCATTCAAAGGCCTGGCTTTGCAGTGCATCGCCCACTAGCAAGGCAGTCGCATCGTCATATTGTTTATGGCAACTTGGTTTGCCTCGGCGCAGGTCGTCGTCGTCCATGCACGGCATATCATCATGCACCAGTGAAAAAGCGTGGATCAGTTCCACTGCCGCTGCTGACGCATCCGCCGCGACAGGGCTTGCACCCGCCAGTTCTGCTGCGGCATAACTTAACAATGCGCGCACGCGCTTGCCGCCGCCCAGCACTGCATAACGCATGGCCTCATGCAGGCGGCCAGGCAACGTGCCCTCAGTTGGCAGCGTACGTGACAATACCTCTTCAACGCGTTGCTGATGTGCGCTGGCCCAATGATCAAAAACAAATGGAGGCTGAGTCATGACGAAAGACAAAAGAAAGCAGGCGCGTTAATTGGCCTCAAAAGGAGTCAGCTGTTGCTGCTGGTTCAAGATCATCACGGTTTGTTCGGCTTGTTGCAGTGATTCCTGGCAAACCTGCAACAGTTGCATGCCTTCGGTGTAAGCCGTTAATGCGGCCTCCAGTGGCAGTTCACCTGACTCCATGTTTTTAACGATGGACTCCAGCGCTGCCAGTCGCTCAGCAAAGGTTTGTTGGTCATTCACCGTGGTCGGTGACTTTTTGGAAGCACTCATGAAAATTAGCCTGTGAAAACGCCAGCTATTTTAACAAAACTCCCCCTGCTTGCGGGATTATTCTCATGTGTGCGAAGGATGGCTCAGACGGGTAAAGCACGCAGCAGGAACTGGCGGATATCGTCAATTTCGGCTTCACACACACTGTGCGGCATATCGTATTCGTGCCACTCCACTGCGTAACCTGCTGCTTCTAGTGTTTGTCGCGACGATTGCGCGGTCGCCAGGGTAATGACACTGTCTTGACGTCCATGTGCCATCCAGATCGGTAATTGCTGATTGGCAGGATGCTGTTTTTCTGTGAGCTGATTCGTCAAAGGCAAGTAAGTGGAGAGCGCCAATACGCCAGCCAAGGGTTGATCAAAGCGCGTTGCTGTGTGCAAGGCCATTGCGCCACCCTGTGAAAAGCCCGCCAACAAAATACGTTGCGACGGAATGCCCCGTGCAATCTCTGCTTCAATCATGGCATTTATTGTTACCTGCATATTGTTGATGCCAACTTCATCTTGAGTGCTTTCTGACTGCAACCCAAAAATGTCATACCAGGCACGCATCTCGTAACCGTTATTCAATGTAACGGGGCGATACGGCGCATGTGGCAGGATAAATTTAATATGCTGCAGGTTGAGCATTTGCACCACAGGCTCAAAGTCATGGCCATCAGCGCCTAGACCGTGTAGCCAGATGATGCATGCCTTGTTATGGCTTTCTGAATTAATAACAACGTTACTTAACATGGCTTGGGCTTAAATTTTCAATTGAATAATAAAGTGCTTATTTTAATTAATATTTAAGAATTAACTTAGCTATACCTGCAAGTTTTTATAACGTTACTTAAGCCTCTACTCACTAACATTACAGGAGTACAGTATAGATGGTGATGTCGATATTGGGGGGGGCTGGCAAACGCTGAGAGTTTAAGTTCAACTTTGCTCAGCGATTAGTAATTAACGCGCAAGAACTGCTAGCTTAAATAAGCCAGAATAAGCGCGAACTGTTTTGAAGGTATATTTTGAGCTTATGCTCGATTCTTGCTGAGCCTGAATAAACGAAAGCACCGATTTGCGGGCTTTCGTTTATTTCTTTAGATTGGTTAAGACGCAGCTCTGGTGCATGTTGCACCTTGAGACATATCACATGTAATTACTCTGCCTGTACCAGCATTTCTAGCTGGAACAGGGTTAAATGTTGTGGTTGCAGCTGTTGGCGTCGTAATCGCATTGCATGCTGATGGTCTGTGATCGTTTACTTGGCGACCGACAGTGAGGGCAGCCAGCGAACTTTTTGCATATGCACTGGCTTCGGCCAAACATGCCGAGTCTGCCGCTTCGCGTGTGTAATCTTGATAAGCCGGAATCGCTACAGAAGCCAAAATACCAATAATGGCAACAACGATCATCAATTCAATCAGGGTAAAACCTTGTTGTACGTGTTTTTTCATCATGTTTTCCTTTTGAGTCAAGTTTAAAGTGAACATCTACTGTTTCATTCACTGCTTTTCCAACAGTGTTCGCTAAACCCTAAAGCAACAGGTGTGCCAGCTCTTTGTTGTATTCCATAACTTGTTGAAAAATATGAATTAAAGGGTTTTTATGCTTTATTTCTTCGAATTGAATTCGAGAATTTTTGGTTAGGTTGGCAAAATGAAAGATGACGTAAAGTGACAGCGATCGCCAATCTTTGGCAATGCAAGTGATGTTTTTGGTCAGGGGCAGAGCGAGTGCTTCAGATGCAAAAAAGGGATTGTGTGGTACACAATCCCTTTATTTGGTGTCAGTGTTTAGCTTTTGACCAAGCACTGCATTTGCAAAAAACTGTTGTTTACAACGTAAGACTTACCAGAACTTCCACCAGGGTTTACTGTTGCCTTGCGTGCGCTTACCAGAACCCTGGCTAATTACTTTCCCGATTCGGCAACCTTTTTCAGGCTTTCCAGACCAGCGTCAAAATAGTCGTTGACTGCTTTGGTGGCAGCGTCGTCATTTTGTTCAGGTTTTGGGATGTTTGAGGAGTCAGCACGGGTGTAGCTGCCTTTAACCGTTACCACTGCTTCGTTGCCGCTGCCGGTCACAGTGATGCTTGGGTAAAAGTTAGACACTTGCAAGGTGCTTTTTTCAATCACGTATTCATATTTCAAGCGCATGCCTGCGTCATCGGCAGAGCGCAGTTTTTCATACATGACGCCGCCGTTTTTCAGTTTAACGGTGCGGTAAGTTGCGTCATCACCGTTTTCATCTTTTTTCTGCTCTACAGTAGTCGATTCAACGCCTGCGTGCCAAGCTTGTACATTGCCAAAGTCTTTGAGCAATGCCCAGACTTTTGCCGGTGCTGCCTTGATGGTGACGGTTTTCTCAAAACGTAACGCAGCCGCACCGTGTGCGCCAGCAGTCAGAGGGATCAACGGCAATAAAGAAACAGCAATAATGCCTAGAATTTTTTTCATTACATTTCTCCTGATATTTACAGACTTTCAAAACTAAAAAGATAAGCGGTACTTGATAAAAGTAGGCGGTCTTGGAGTTTTAAAAACAACCCGAGACTTTACCTAAAAAAAGGCTTCTTTGCGACTAATTCATGGGGCATCCTGTGAAAAAAACAAATTTTATTTAGCCTGAAGTATAAATTGCCCAAATGACCGGCACAGTTTGGGGCTGGCAATGGTGTGCGTGACGGTGTTGGTGTGTGCATCAATCAGCGAAACGTTGTCCGAGCCCCAGTTGGCGACGACGACTTGATTGGTTGTTTTGTCATACTCAATGCCTTCCGGAAACTCGCCTACAGCGATCGTTTTCACGGTTTTGCCATTGCTCAGGTCAATCACTGAAACGCTTTCTGCATGATTGTTGCTGACGTAAGCCCAGCGGCTATCGGGGCTGATGGCCACACCATAAGGATGTTGCCCGGTTTTGACTGTGCTGGACTGATAAGTATCTACGTTTAACACAGTGAGTGTGTTGCTGACAACATTCACGACGAATAAGGTGCGCGCGTCCGGGCTGAGTGTCAGTGCAAAGGGGTGTAGCCCAACTGGAATTTGCGCGATGGTTTTGAGTGTCTTGGTGTCTACCACGGTGACATCATTGCTATCGCGATTGGCAATAAACAGTTTTTTGTCATCTGCACTCACCAGCAGCCCCGAGGGCGTTTTGCCTGCCTTGAAGGCTTTTTGTTTGTCAGGGTGTGCGGTGTCTATCGCAATCACTTGCTCGCCACCCCAATCGGCTACATATAAGGTGTTTTCGTCGCGACTGAGGGCGATGCCGACGGCTTGCACGTGTACGGGGATGTCATACACTTTTTGCTGGGTTGCGCTGTTGATGACTGAAACCGTCTGGCTATTGGCATTGCTGATATAGACGCGCTGTTGTTTGGTGGCAATGGCGACACCTACGGGTGCTTTGCCGACCTCAATCGTGTGTGTGACCTGTTTTTTTTGCGTATCCAGAACGGAGACCGTGTCATTGCCCTGGTTGGTGATGTAAGCCAGGCTGCCAGCATATGATTGGGGGATCCATACCAATAATGCTAGCCAAAGAAACGATGCCGAAGCTTGTTTGCGTAATTTGATGGCAGAGGTGAAAAGCAGGCGCATGACCGACAAACGATTGTGAGTGTGTAAGGTTGACAGCATTGTTAATTATATAACCATAAATTTATTATGGGGGTTTCGCGGTTTGTTTGTAAATGTATGAAAAGAAACGGGATATTTCCCTGTGGCCCTAATGGACTATTTTATACGGGTAGCCGTTTGACTTAAAATCTGCATGAAAATTTAACTTTATTAAACTTTAATTGAAACCAAGGGAGTCACAATGAAAAAAATATTTGATGCTGGCCTTAAGTTGCTGCTGTCGTTTTCGATGCTGGCAACGGCGCAGTCTGCCTTTGCCTTGACCACAGGTACCGTGGTTGGTAGCAATTTTGTGAATGGCCAAACCAGCTATTCCACTAGCTTTGCTGATGGTACGACCGCTACTTTTGTTGGTAGTAACACTTTTCAGAAAAAAACCCAGGCTGGGATCACAGGTGTGGGTATCGCCGGTGGCAGAACAAATGACGAAATTGATATTGGTGAAACATTGACCGGTACTTTTTCTAAAGAAGTGATTGTTTCTTCTATTAACCTGGCGTTGTTGTTTGACGGCCCAGAATATAAAGATGTTAAAGAAGTAGCAAAAATGCTGGTGAGCTTTGCTGACGGTGGTACAGGTGTTTACTACCTGACAGCCACTGGCGTGCACACAGCGGCCTGGACTGGCGAAGGCTCAGTCGTGTCCATCGGTAGTGGTGCTGTTGATGGCGGTACAGGTGCGTGGCAGTTGAATAATCCGTTTGGTTTCCGCTCTGTAGACAGCATTGTGTTCACTGCAGTCAAAGGCTATCCTGATTCACATTGCAAAAAATGTGATAACCAGTCTGATTACACTTTTGTCAACATGACCGTGATTCCAGTGCCAGAAGCAGATAAGTCTGCCATGATGTTTGCTGGCCTGTTGGTCGTTGGTGGTTTGGCTGCACGTCGTATGAAATCCTGATCTTTTCAGGACATCAGTAAAAAAGCTCACAGATGTGAGCTTTTTTTTTGAGCAAAACACGCATACTTTTATGGCAGTCGCATGATGGTTGTCCTTTCATTAAAGGGCAAAGTGTGAAAAAATTGCAGCAAATATTGAAGGCAGTTTTTTATGTTAGATCGTGATGGATACCGTCCGAACGTTGGGATTGTGCTTTGCAATGCACATAACCAGGTGTTTTGGGGCAAGCGTATCAGAGAGCATGCGTGGCAGTTTCCGCAAGGCGGCATCAAATATGGTGAAACGCCGGAGCAAGCTATGTATCGTGAGCTGATGGAAGAGGTGGGCCTCAAGCCTGAGCACGTCAAGATTCTGGGCCGTACGCGCGACTGGTTGCGCTATGAAGTGCCTACCAGTTGGATTAAACGTGAATGGCGCGGTAGTTACAAGGGCCAAAAGCAAATCTGGTTTTTGTTGCGCCTGACCGGCCGCGATTCTGATGTGTCGCTGCGTGCGACTGAGCATCCTGAGTTTGATGCATGGCGCTGGAGTGAATACTGGGTGCCACTCGAAGATGTGATTGAGTTCAAGCGCGAGGTTTACCAATTGGCGCTCAACGAGCTGGCGACATTTCTACATCATTCTGGTCGACGGACTGGCGGCAAGCCGCGCAAGCCTGCGCCTGCAAGCAAGCTGCCACCCGCCGTCACTCCTGAATAATCTATAGCCACATGGCCGCTGCGCGGTCTTGTGGCAAAATCCAATCCAGCCGCAAGCCATGGCAGGTATAGCCGGTCGGATATTTCACTAAATAATCCTGGTGCTCAGGCTCGGCCAGCCAAAAATCGCTGGCAGGTGTGACTTCTGTGACGACCTTCCCGGGCCAGATCTGCGTGGCATTCATGTCGGCGATCAGTTGTTCTGCCTCCGCTTTTTGTGCGGCATTGGCATAATAAATGGCCGAACGGTAAGATGGCCCCAAATCATTGCCCTGGCGGTTCAAAGTGGTCGGGTCGTGAATCTGGAAAAAGAACACCAGCAATTGCCTGAGGCTGATCTGTGATGCATCAAACTCCACCTCTATCGCCTCTGCATGGTTGCCATGGTTGCGGTAGGTGGCATGGGTAACTTCGCCGCCGGTATAGCCGACGCGTGTGGAAATGACGCCGGGCAGGCGTCGGAACAGGTCTTGCATGCCCCAAAAACAGCCGCCAGCGAGAATAATGGTGTCTTGCATCAGGTCCTCTTTCTATCAGTTGGATGCTTCATGTAGGCATGAAGCCGTGTTTGAATGATTTTTATGCTTTGTCGTGTATCAAATCAAATACTTACAATCTGTCCAGTATAGGTGGTTTAGGTTAAAATACTGAGTTTTAGTTCTAAGCAATGTTGGGGAGCATATGGCAGTCAAGGTAGGCATTAACGGGTTTGGGCGAATTGGCCGTATGGCGTTGCGTGCGGCGATTGAGCAACCAGAGTTCAGCAATATCGAAGTCGTGGCAATTAATAGTTCATATGATGTTGAATACATGATGTATTTGCTCAAGTATGACTCTGTGCATGGCCGTTTTAATGCCAAGGTTGAGGCCGACAATGGCGCGCTGGTGGTCAATGGCAAGCGCATTCACCTGACTGCTGAACGTGATCCTAACAATATTGACTGGCGTAAAGGTGGCGCTGAGGTGGTGATTGAATCTACCGGCGCTTTTTTGACTCAGGAAACCTGCCAGTCACACGTGAACGGCGGAGCTGTTAAAGTGGTGCAATCTGCACCGGGTAAAGATGATACGCCGATGTTTGTGTACGGTGTAAATCATACTGAATATGCAGGCCAGGCGATTATTTCTGCTGCCTCCTGTACCACCAATGGCCTGGCGCCGCTGGCAAAAGTATTGCATGACACCTTTGGTATCAAACGTGGCTTGATGACCACTATTCATGCGGCAACAGCCTCACAGCTGACCGTAGATGGCACTTCCAAGAAAGACTGGCGCGGTGGCCGCAGTGTGTTTGAAAACATTATTCCTTCCAGCACCGGTGCTGCCAAGGCGGTAGGTAAAGTGATTCCATCCCTCAACAAGAAGCTGACAGGTATGGCCATGCGTGTGCCATCGGCCGATGTGTCTGTGGTGGATCTGACCGTAGAACTGAATAGCGAAACTACGTATGAAGCGATTTGTGCCGCTATGCAAAAAGCGGCCGACGGTGAATTAAAAGGTGTGCTGGAGTTTACCAATGAAAAAGTGGTTTCCAGCGATTTCCGCAGCAGTGCAGCCGCCAGCGTGTTTGATGCCGATGCAGGCATTATGCTGGACCCGACCTTTGTTAAAGTCGTCGGCTGGTACGACAACGAATACGGCTACACCTGTAACCTGCTGCGCCTGGTTCAACACATTGCTTAATCATGCACGGGGCTTTATGCCCCGTTTGCTTTTGTCACTGAGATTTTTATCCTTACCAGTTTATATTCAAGCGGCGGCGACCGCTCAAGGGAGACCTTCATGAAATTCATCAAAATGACCGACCTCGACTTGCGTGGCAAGCGTGTGTTTATCCGTGCCGACCTCAATGTGCCGGTGAAAGACGGCGTGGTGACCAGTGATGCCAGAATTGTGGCCAGCATGCCGACGATTGAATATGCATTAAAAGCAGGCGCCAAAGTGATGGTGACTTCACATTTGGGCCGCCCGGAAGAGGGCGTGTACAGTGAAGAGAACTCGTTGCAGCCAGTGGCTGACGTGATGAGTAAGTTGCTGGGGCAGCCGGTGCGCCTGGTCAAGAACTGGCTGGCGCCTAATGCGCCAGAAGACAGTTTGACCACGCAAGACGGTCAGCTGATTTTGCTGGAAAACTGCCGCTTTAATGTTGGTGAAAAGAAAAACAACGATGAGCTGGCGAAGAAATACGCCGCTTTGTGCGATGTATTTGTAATGGACGCCTTTGGCACTGCACACCGCGCTGAAGCTTCCACGCATGGGATTGCCAAGTTTGCGCCAGTCGCCTGTGCAGGTATTCTGCTGACACAAGAGCTGGATGCATTAAGCAAGGCCTTGCTGGCACCTGCGCGTCCGCTGGTGGCGATTGTGGGTGGTTCCAAAGTGTCAACCAAGTTGACCGTCTTGGAAAGCTTGTCTGATAAGGTCGACCAGTTGGTGGTTGGCGGTGGTATCGCCAACACCTTCCTCAAAGCTTCTGGCCAGGAAGTCGGCAAGTCTTTGTGTGAGGATGACTTGATTGGCACCGCGAAATGCCTGATGGACAAAATGTCTGCGCGTGGCGCCTGCGTGCCAATTGCCAAAGATGTGGTGGTGGGCAAGCAATTTGATGCCAATGAACCTGCGGTGAAAAAGTCGGCAACGGATGTGGCTGCAGATGAGATGATTTTTGATATCGGCACGCAATCAGCTGCTGAGCTAGTGGAGATCATCATGAAAGCTGGCACCGTGGTCTGGAACGGCCCGGTTGGCGTGTTTGAATTTGACCAGTTTGGTGATGGCACCAAAACCATTGCCAAGGCCATTGCCGAAACCAAAGCCTTTACGCTGGCGGGTGGTGGCGACACGATTGCGGCGATCCAGAAATATGATATTTACGACAAGGTGTCTTATATTTCTACCGCAGGCGGCGCATTTTTAGAGTTTTTAGAGGGTAAAACCTTACCCGCGGTGGCCATTCTGGAAGAGCGAGCAGCTTAAAATACACGCGGGCTGAGGGTTGTCGCTACACGGAAAGCGGCACCGTCAGCCTGTGATGTTTGTCGTAGACTTCGACGCGATTTCTGCCTTGTTTCTTGGCTACATACAAGGCCTTGTCCGCCTGTTCAATCAGCAAGTTGCCGTCTTCACTGAAGTTTAACCATTGGTTGCGGGCGTGCTGCTCTTTGTGTGACTGCGATTGTTGTAGGCCTAGTGAGGCAACGCCGATGCTGACGGTCATCAGTCGGTGACCAGCAAAACGGATATCCAGCGCCATGACTTTCTGGCGGATGCGTTCGGCGATTTTAGCCGCTTCCTGTTGTGTGGTCTGCCCCAGCACCAAGACAAACTCCTCTCCGCCATAACGTGCTGCCAAGTCGCCCGGGCGATTGCTGTAACGTTTCAATATGCCTGCCAATTGGCGTAGGCACTCGTCTCCCGCACCATGCCCCATGCTGTCATTCAACTGTTTGAAATGGTCGGCATCGACCATCATCACGCTCAGGCTGGACTGATGGCGGATGGCACGTGACCATTCATCGCGCATGAATTGTTCCAGGCGACGGCGATTGGCCAGCCCGGTGAGCGGGTCGGTCAGAGTGAGCGCCGAGATGCGATCTTCAGTCTGTTTGTGGTGGGTGATATTGGTCAGTGACAGTAAAAATAACTTGCCATCTGCCAGGGTGGTTTGCATGGGCTGCAAGTTGAGTGTCAGCCAGGTGGGTTCCTGTGTTGGCGTGTGACACAAATAGTCAGTTGTGAAGTGCGGCATTGAGCCACTCAGGACACGTTCTATACCATCTAGCAACACTGGCTGGTTGGTGTCTTCATTGGCGCGGCAAAGATCCAGGTAGGCGATGCCAAACCAGTCTGTTTCCAGCGCCAGGCCGTAAAGTAGCCCGAATTTCCGCCAGGCCTGGTTCACGTAAATAATGCTGCTGGTCTCATCAATCACTGCGATTTGCAGCGGTAATGTGTCCAGGATACCACTCAGTAATTGTTCTGCGATGTTCACAAAATATCCGATGGCCAGTTGCTTGCAACATTCAAAAGATTCAACTCTATTCTATTCGCGGCTTTCGCGGCTGTCTAATGCTAATTGTTGAAAATTAGCATCAAAATTGCTTGTTTTTACCGTATCCAATGACGAAGGAGTCAAAAATGGGTATTCGGGTAGGGATTAACGGTTTTGGCCGCATTGGCCGTATGGTGCTGCGCGCCGCATTAAATCAGGCTGAGTTCAAGGATATGGAGGTGGTTGCCATCAACGGCATCGAGGAACCTGACCATATGTTGTATATGCTCAAATATGACTCCGTGCACGGCAGGCTGGCACAGGATGCACATTTAGAGGGCGACTTCCTGGTCGTCAATGGCAAAAAAATTCGTTTGACGGCGCATGCCAAACCGGCAGATATCGACTGGAATGCTGAAGCGGTGGACGTGGTGATCGAATGTACCGGCGTGTTCCTGACCCAGGAAACCTGTGCCGCACATATTGCCGGTGGCGCGCGCATTGTGGTGCAGTCTGCCCCCGGCAAAGACGATACGCCTATGTATGTCTATGGCGTCAATCACTACCATTATCATGGTGAAGATATTGTCTCGGCCGCCTCTTGCACCACCAATGGCCTGGCGCCGATCGTCAAGGTGCTGCATGACCATTTTGGTGTCAAGCGTGGCTTGATGACCACCATTCATGCGGCGACCGCTACCCAGAAAACGGTTGATGGTACCTCCAACAAAGACTGGCGCGGTGGGCGCGGCGTGTTTGAAAACATCATTCCTTCCAGTACCGGGGCTGCCAAGGCAGTGGGGAAGGTGATCCCGGCGCTCAATAAAAAACTCACGGGCATGTCCATGCGCATTCCTTCAGCGGATGTGTCTGTGGTCGATTTAACCGTAGAGTTGCAGCAAAAAACCACTTACGAAGATATTTGTGCCGTGATGAAATACGCCGCGGAACGCGACCTGAAAGGCGTGCTCGGCTATACCGAAGAAGCTGTGGTTTCCAGCGATTTCCGTGGGTTTCCGGCGGCCAGTGTGTTTGATGCCGGTGCCGGCATTATGCTGGACCCGACCTTTGTCAAACTGATAGGTTGGTATGACAACGAATATGGCTATACCTGTAACTTGTTACGCTTAACGCGCTATGTTGCATATGCCAAATTGTCGATGACAGATTTGCCTGAGGTTGAAGAGGATGTTGCCGTAGCCGCTTGAGTGCTTGGGTATCAATTTATTCGCCAGCAATCGCGTCCGCATTTATAATGCTGCTTTTACTTGTGTGATAGACATTATGCGTGCGCCTTTGCTCGAAACCTCCATCAAAAGCCTGAAAAAATTGCACCAGGGCAAGGTGCGTGATATTTACGATATCGATGCCCACACCATGCTGCTGGTGAGTACGGATCGTTTAAGTGCTTTTGATGTGATTTTGCCCACCGGCATTCAGCACAAGGGTGCAATGCTGACGCAAATGGCTAACTTCTGGTTTGAGCAGTTGCAGGACGTGGTGCCTAATCATTTGACCGGCATTGCGCCTGAGTCTGTGGTTGCGCCGGATGAAGTCGAACAGGTCAAAGGCCGTGCCGTAGTGGTTAAAAAGCTCAAAGCCCTGCCGCTGGAGGCGATTGTACGCGGTTACCTGGTCGGCAGTGGCTGGAAAGAGTACCAAGCCAAGGGCACGGTCTGCGACATTCCTTTGCCAGCCGGTCTGCAGCTGGCGCAACAATTACCTAAACCGTTATTCACGCCTTCTAGCAAGGCCGCAGTTGGCGAGCATGATGAAAACATCAGCGTCGCCCAAGTAGAGGCGCTGATCGGTAAAGACCTGACCGCGCAAGTTGAAAAAGCGGCGATTGCCTTGTACACCCGTGCAGCAGAATATGCGCGCACCAAGGGTATTATCATTGCTGACACCAAATTTGAATTCGGTGTCGACGAGCATGGTGTGTTGCATGTGATGGATGAAGCTTTGACGCCGGACTCTTCCCGTTTCTGGCCCGCAGACCTGTACCAAATTGGTAGCAACCCGCCCAGTTATGACAAGCAATATGTGCGTGACTGGCTGGAAAGCTGTGGCTGGAACAAGGTCGCGCCAGGGCCTGAATTACCAGTCGACGTGGCGCAACGTACCTCGGATAAATATATGGAGGCGTTTGCCAAGTTGACCGGGCGTACTTTGCAGGTGGATTAATCTTTCATGGGTTTGCGTGCGCAACTGGCAACACTGGCCAGCCGCTTTAAGCAAGAGGTGGCCTTTTATCGTGCCTTGCATGCGCACCCGCAAACGCCTTGGCTGGCCAAGGCCTTGTTATGGTTGGCGCTAGGATATTTAGTCTTGCCGTTTGATCTGATTCCGGATTTTATTCCAGTCATCGGCCAGTTGGATGAGTTGGTCATTATTCCATTATTGCTTTACTTGGCACTCAAGTTGACGCCAGTCGCGGTGCGGCAGGCGTGTCGCGATTCTGTGCCGCTTGTGCCGGATCAAAAATAGTGCTGTTTGCCAGCAAATGTTCATATTATTCGCCTATAATGGCGCTTTTTTGTTGAAATGGGTTTGAGAAGATGTCTTTGAATTTGGTGCCAAGCGGCAAAGATTTGCCTCACGACTTTAACGTTATTATCGAAATTCCGGCCAACGGCGACCCGGTGAAATACGAAGTAGATAAAGAGAGTGGCGCGCTGTTTGTGGATCGCTTCATGGGTACATCCATGCAATATCCATGTAACTACGGTTATATTCCACACACCCTGGGCGACGATGGAGACCCGGTGGATGTGTTGGTAATCACACCAGTGCCATTATTGCCGGGTGTCGTGGTACGTTGCCGCGCATTGGGTATGCTGAAAATGACCGACGAAGCCGGTGGTGATGCCAAAGTACTGGCCGTGCCTATCGAAAAAGTCTGTGGCCTGTATGCTTATCAGAAAACATTGAGCGATGTGTCACCTTGGCGTTTGGACATGATTGCCCACTTCTTTGAGCACTACAAAGACCTGGATAAAGGAAAATGGGTGAAAATCGAAGGTTGGGAAGGCATTGAATCTGCGCATAAGGAAATCACTGATGGCGTTGTGCGTTACAACGAAGCAGAAGTGAAGCCAGCGTTTTAATCGGACGTTTGACACTTAAATATGATGCATAAAAAGCCGGGTAATTTACCCGGCTTTTTGTTTGTGAATGGCTTGTTAATGTAATAGCGGGACGATCAGCAGCGCCACAATGTTGATGATCTTGATTAAGGGGTTTACTGCCGGGCCAGCTGTATCCTTGTAAGGATCGCCGACGGTGTCGCCTGTGACTGCGGCTTTGTGTGCATCTGAGCCCTTGCCGCCGTGATGGCCGTCTTCAATGTATTTCTTGGCATTATCCCAGGCGCCGCCGCCCGTACACATGGAGATCGCCACAAACAGGCCGGTGACAATCGTCCCCATGAGCAAGCCGCCCAATGCGACCGGGCCCAAGAATAATCCGACCAGGATTGGCACGGCAACCGGCAATAATGATGGCAACATCATTTCCTTGATGGCTGCGCTGGTGAGCATGTCCACTGCTTTGCCATATTCCGGTTTGGCAGTACCTTCCATAATGCCTTTGATTTCGCGGAACTGGCGGCGCACTTCTTCCACTACGCTGCCCGCGGCGCGGCCAACAGCTTCCATCGCCATGGCGGCAAACAGGAACGGAATCAGGCCGCCAATAAACAGGCCGATAATCACTTTCGGGTCACTTAAATCAAAGCTGGCGGTGATGCCCGCGCCTTCCAGTTTGTGCGTGTAGTCTGCAAACAGCACCAGTGATGCCAGCCCTGCTGAGCCAATGGCGTAGCCTTTGGTGACCGCTTTGGTGGTGTTGCCCACGGCATCCAGCGGGTCGGTGACGTCGCGCACGCTACTGGGTAACTCGGCCATCTCAGCGATACCGCCTGCGTTATCGGTAATCGGGCCGTAGGCATCCAGCGCAACCACAATACCTGCCATGCTTAACATGGCCATGGCGGCAATCGCCACGCCATAGAGGCCCGCCAGGTGAAAGGCGACGTAGATGGCGATACAGACCGAAATCACCGGCAACGCGGTCGACTTCATGGACACGCCTATACCGGCAATAATGTTGGTCGCATGGCCGGTGGTCGAGGCTTGTGCCACGTGTTTCACTGGTGCGTAATCAGTGCCGGTATAGTATTCGGTGATCCATACGAGCGCTGCGGTTAATACCAGGCCCACTGCACAAGCGCCGAATAATGCCTGGCTGGTGACGGTGATTTCACCATGCGTGTAGCCTTGCGGAAACACATACTGCGTCACGAAATAGAATGCAATCAGGGAGAGTGTGCCTGCGACGGCCAGGCCCTTGTACAGTGCTGGCATGACGTTTTTCATGCCAGGCGAGGCCTTGACGAAGAAACAGCCAATAATTGATGCGACGATTGAAACTGCGCCCAGCAATAAGGGGTAAATCACACCATTGGCACCTGCTTCTGCAGCCATCAGCCCGCCGAGCACCATGGTGGCGATCAATGTCACGGCATAGGTTTCAAACAGGTCGGCGGCCATGCCAGCACAGTCGCCCACATTGTCACCGACGTTATCAGCAATCACGGCAGGATTGCGCGGGTCATCTTCCGGGATGCCTGCTTCGACTTTGCCGACCAGGTCAGCACCAACATCGGCGCCTTTGGTGAAAATGCCGCCACCCAGCCGGGCGAAGATGGAAATCAATGAAGAGCCGAATGCCAGGCCAATCAATGGATTCAGGTCTGTCGCCTGCTCGGCGCCGAGATAGGCATAAAAGCCAGCCACGCCTAATAGGCCCAGGCCCACCACCAGCATGCCGGTAATCGCCCCACCTTTAAAGGCCACATCCAGCGCTGCGCCTATGCCATTGGTCGCAGCCTGTGCCGTACGCACATTGGCCTTGACCGAGACATTCATGCCAATAAAGCCACAGGCACCGGATAATAGGGCGCCGATAACAAAGCCGATGGCGGTTTGCGCGCCTAAAAATACGCCAATTAAAATGGCCAGTATCACACCTACCAGTGCGATGGTTTTGTATTGCCTGGATAGATAGGCGGCTGCGCCTTGCTGAATGGCCCCGGCAATTTCCTGCATGCGGGCATTGCCTGCGGGTAAGCCTGAAATCCACTTGCTCATTACTACGCCATAGAGCACCGCCAACACTGCAGCACTGAGGGCTAACATTAATGCGACTGACATGACTTCTCCTGTTCCTGATGAAACTGCGTTAAACGTAATGACTGCTTAAAACCCTGTTACTTAATTTGTAAATAAAATGTAACAGGTTGAGCCATTATTGCACTATTAAAGTGCGCCTACAAGCGCGTTTTCAGGGCTATTTTGAGGGTGGAAAAAGCGTCACTCAGTCGTCACGTTGCTGGTCAATAAAGTGGCGTAAAGCAGCTTCCAACGCCGGATTATTGGCCTCGTTAGCATAGGCTTCGAGTGTGTTTAAAGCGCGATTTGAAGGGGCTTTGATGCGTTTATGCTTGCTTTGCGGGCGAGATTTTACTTGCACTTTGACCTTAATTGCGTTAAGGTTTAAGCCTTTGATTTTCCTGGAATTTTGACAAAAATCCCGGATTTTTTGCAAGAGTTGGGTTTCCATTAACTTGATTCTGCTGGCCGCTGCGCCTGATTGTACGGCAATCGTCAATGCACCATCATGTAGCGCCAGTACATGCGAAAACCTGGAGAATTCCGGGGCCACTGCTGACCAGCATTGCTGTAATTGCTGCCTATCATCCGCTTCTTGTAATAGCGGCTTGAGATCGTGATGATGCTTGAAAATCTGATTGATTTTGAACATGGCGGATTGTCCACAGAATGCGTGAATATTGTACACCACCAGGCCAGAAAGCGTTGAGTAACCCGTTGGGTCATCATCGCTAGCCGGTGAATAGCGAGAGTTCTTAGCATGATTAATATCATTATTGTTTCAGAAAAAATGGCCAAGCCAAAAACACTGGGTGTGTTTGAGAGTTTGGGTATGGTGTTGGCGCTGATCCTGGTGCCTGTCGTATTGACCTTATTGTTTATCACGCCGCAACAAGTGATAAAGTCGCAAGGCGTTAAAGCCATGTTGCCGCCGCACTTGCGTGGCGCCATGTTGTCTACCCAAAGTCACCTCGATGCTTATGCCAAGCAAATCGGTGAATTGCAGGCGCGTATTTTGCGCCTGGATGCGCAAAATCAGCGTTTGTCCAAATTGGCGGGGGTTAAATCGACCGCAGAGCCAATTAATGAAAGAACGCCAGTGAATGAAGTCCCCGCAAGCGAATCCCCGGTCAGTGAGTCATTAGGTCAGGGTGGCCCGTTGGTGAAGGACTCGCCGTTAAGCGAAGAGGACTTGAAAGCCACGATTGAGCAGATGTCGGCCGACCTGGATTTCAGGGATGAGTATCAGGGCAAGATTGAAGCGAAATTGTTACAGAAAAGTGTGCTGCGCGAAATGTTGCCTAACAGCAGCCCGGTCGCAGCGGCTTACAGTTCATCCAGCTATGGTTGGCGGATTGACCCTTTGAATGGTCACCGCGCCTTTCATGAAGGTCTGGATTTTCCAGCTTCGGTTGGTATGCCGGTCTATGCGGCGGCGGACGGCATTGTGACCACGGCGGTACAAACGCCTGATTATGGCAACCTGCTCAAGATTGATCACGGATCAGGCCTGGAAACACGTTATGCACATAACTCCAGATTGCTGGTGAAATCGGGTGATCGCGTGATGAAAGGGCAGAAGATTGCCTTGATTGGCAGCACAGGCCGCTCTACTGGACCGCATTTGCATTACGAAATTCGTCTCAATGGCAACCCGCTGGACCCGCGTGAATACCTCAGGGGTCACTCTTAATCAGTGCATTGGACCCGGTAAATGCATCAGGGAATGATTGCTGACGTGCAATAATTGAGACAACCCCCCTCTATATCTTATACAATCTCTGTTTATTTCAATTTAACGCCGCGTATGCGGAAATCGGTGTGACTCATGTTAGCCTCGTTGTTTAAAAAAGTTTTTGGCAGTCGTAATGATCGACTGGTCAAACAGTATCAGCAAACCGTCAAACAAATCAATGCGTTAGAGCCCGCGACTCAGGCCTTGAGTGACGAGCAGCTACGGGCAAAAACCGAAGAGTTTAAACAGCGTTACAGCAATGGCGAGTCCCTGGAAAAATTGTTGCCAGAGGCATTTGCAGTGGTGCGTGAAGGTAGCAAGCGCGCGCTGGGCATGCGCCACTTTGACGTTCAGCTGATCGGTGGCATGGTACTGAATGCAGGCAAAATTGCCGAAATGCGTACCGGTGAAGGTAAAACGCTGGTGGCAACCTTGCCGACTTATCTGAATGCGTTAACGGGTAAAGGTGTGCATGTGGTCACCGTCAACGACTACCTTGCCAAGCGAGATGCCGAGTGGATGGGGCAGCTCTACAACTTTTTGGGCTTGAGCGTAGGGATCAACCTGTCGCAAATGCCCCACGATGCCAAGCAACAGGCGTATGCATCAGATATCACTTACGGTACCAATAACGAATTCGGCTTTGACTACCTGCGTGACAACATGGTGTTTAGTAAAGAGGAGCGCGTACAGCGTCCTTTGCACTATGCGCTGGTGGATGAAGTTGACTCCATCCTGATTGATGAAGCACGTACGCCACTGATTATTTCTGGCCAGGCTGAGCACAGTGTTGATTTATACGGCGCGATTAATGAAGTTGCCAAGCAGTTGGTCCGTCAGCAAGTGGAAGACGGCGAAGGCGATTTCTGGGTCGATGAAAAAGCGCAAAGCGTGACCATGAGTGAAGCGGGCCATGAGCACGCGGAACAATTGCTGGAGCAAACAGGTTTGTTGACCGCAGGTTCCAGCTTGTATGAGCCAGCCAATATTACCCTGGTGCATCATTTGTATGCATCCCTGCGTGCACAGAACCTGTATCACCGCGACCAGCATTACGTGGTGCGCAATAATGAAATCGTGATTGTGGATGAGTTTTCTGGCCGTATGATGCCTGGCCGCCGCTGGTCCGATGGCTTGCATCAGGCGGTGGAAGCCAAAGAAGGCGTGGCGATCCAGAAAGAGAACCAGACACTGGCGTCTATCACGTTCCAGAACTACTTCCGCATGTATCAAAAGCTCAGCGGCATGACCGGTACGGCGGATACTGAAGCGTATGAATTTAACCAGATCTACGCGCTGGAAACCGTGGTGATTCCTACGCACAGACCCGTGCAGCGACAAGATGCGATGGACAAGGTCTATCGCACCGGCATGGAAAAATACAAAGCGGTGATCGAAGATATCAAGCAATGCCAGGCCAAAGGCCAACCGGTATTGGTTGGTACGACTTCGATTGAAAACTCAGAGCTGATTTCGCAATTGCTCACGCAAGCCAAGCTGGAACATCAGGTGTTAAACGCCAAACAGCATGAGCGTGAAGCGACCATCGTTGCCGAAGCAGGCCGTCCTGGCATGATCACGATTGCGACCAATATGGCCGGTCGTGGTACCGACATTGTCTTGGGCGGTAACTCAGAAGGTGAGATTCATGCAATTCGCAATGACGCCAATTTAAGCGATGCTGACAAAGAAAGCAAAATCGCCCAACTGAAAGCCGAGTGGCAGCAACGTCACGATGCCGTATTGGCTGCAGGTGGTTTGCATATTATCGGCACTGAGCGCCACGAATCTCGTCGCGTCGATAACCAGTTACGTGGTCGTTCCGGTCGTCAAGGTGACCCAGGTTCTAGCCGCTTTTACCTGTCACTGGAAGACCAGTTGCTGCGTATTTTCTCTGGCGAGCGTGTGGCGGCGATCATGACCCGCCTCAATATGCCAGAAGGTGAAGCCATTGAGCATGCCATGGTGACGCGCGCGATTGAAAACGCGCAGCGCAAGGTGGAAGGCCGTAACTTCGATATCCGTAAACAGTTGCTTGAATACGATGATGTGTCTAACGACCAGCGCAAGGTGATTTACGAGCAACGGAATGAGTTGCTGGAGTCTGTCGATGTTGGCCAAACCATCCGTGCCATGCGTGAGGATGTGATTAACAGCCTGTTTAATACCTATGTGCCACCAGGCAGCGTGGAAGAGCAGTGGGAAGTGCCTGCGCTGGAGCAAGCATTACAGGACGAATTAAGCATGAGCTTGCCAGTCGGTGAGTGGCTGGAAAACAATCCAGACTTGCATGAAGAAACCTTGCGTGAGCGTATTTTGGATGCGGCGAACGAAAGTTATGGTTCGAAAGAAGCATTGGCTGGCAACGACAATATGCGCAATTTCGAGCGCGCAGTCATGCTGCAAAGCCTGGATAATCACTGGCGTGAACACTTGGCTGCGCTGGATCATCTGCGTCAAGGCATCCATTTGCGTTCTTATGCGCAAAAGAACCCTAAGCAAGAATACAAACGTGAAGCGTTTGAGTTGTTTGAGTCTTTGCTGAATACCGTTAAGAGCGAAGTCACCAAGATCACCATGCAGGTGCAAGTACGCTCCCGCGAAGAGCTGGAAGAGGAAGAGCGCCGTGCCGAGGAAGCCATGCGTGCAGCGGATGTGGGTAATTTGCAATATCAGCACACCGACTATGACTCTGCCTTGACTAATAGTGGTGATGCGGCACAGCCGCCACAGGGCTTGCCAGAAGGCGTACGCGTCGGTCGCAATGATCCTTGTCCATGCGGTTCAGGCAAGCGTTTTAAAAACTGTCACGGCGCATTGAGCTAAGGTGTATTGAGCAAGACAGCGAAAGGGATTTAACATGTCAGACCAGGAAATTCCATCCCCATGTGTCGGGGTGTGTAGCATTGATGACAGTAATGGTTTTTGCCAGGGCTGTTTTAGAACCATAGAAGAAATCCGCCAGTGGTGGGATCTTGATCGTGCCGGTAAAGCCGAAGTAATCAAATTGGCGAATGCGCGCGAAGCTGCGGTGTTTGGCGATTAGTTGCCAGCCTGATAGTCACCAACCAACCTTCAGTCACAAAGTAAAAAGCCGGCGATTGCCGGCTTTTTTATATTCTGGGTGGAGCAGGTGGTTACAAGTCAGCCAGCGGCTGGTTGGCTAAGGTATTCGATTGTGCATCCAGTTTACCGATGACCAGCTTGAGCGAGAGGTTCAGGCTTTGTAGGGCCTCTGTATCCAGCGTGGCCAGCACTTGCGGCAAAATGCCATCGACAGGTTGTGGTGCTTTGGCTAAAACGGTATGGCCTGCTTCGGTCACAATCAGACCTACTTTACGTTGATCCTCGCTGAGGCGCTGTTTTTCAACCAGGTGTTTTTTAACCAGTTTTTCGACCAGCAGGCTACAGGTGGATTGATGAATAGCGAGGTTTTCTGCCAAGCGTGAGACACCTAATTCTGGATGGCTAGCGATTTCATGTAAGAGCCACAACTGGGAACCTGAGATGCCGCACGAAGCTTCAATTTCTCTAAAATGTTGTCTGACAGTACCGAAAATAATTCGAAATTGTTTTAAAGCGTCTTTGGCGAGTGAGTTTTGCATGATTAATTTAATGTAAATATTTTATATGCTCATTTTACCAGCTTCCAATAGATAACATGGATTCCCGATGTTTATCGCGATAAAAATTCCCGCTTCTGCCAGTGGTTTTAGACAAAAAAGTCGCTTTTAGTAACAAAGCTGCGCTTGGTTTGGCAGACCGGTCTGTCTTATTTAAACCGTTATTTTGATAGTAAACCGTCGGCAATTACGGCTTGTTGCTGGTAAAAAGAGAATAACGTTTCTAAGCCAAATGCGATGACAGCCTCAGTGGGAAAATGCGGAATTTTTTGCGCTAATTGCAGCAGATGTTGATGTGAGGTGGCGGCTTGTGTTTGCAGCTGTTGCAAGAGTTGGTAAGTCATGGCATTCAGCTGGATAAAGTGTACCTTGAACTCAGGCGTACGATACACCAGTAAAAAGGTCGGTATGGTCTCAACCAAACTGTGCTTTTTGGAAAGTTGGTGTACTGCATAATCATAATGCAGCAATTGGTGCGCCTCACATAACTGCACCACGCGATGTAGCAGCGTAGATTCTGTCGTAGCCGCCTCTGCAAACGCAGGTGGTGCGGTGACCTGCTGGCTAAGTACCAGCTCTATCCATTCATAGTGTGCGAGTTGTGCGGTGTAGGCTGGATAGTCTGCTGGGGTCTGCGTGCGCAAAAAAGACATAAAACAGCCTGGAATATCTTTAAACAATGGACTGTTAAATGGCTGTGACGCAAAACACTGCCGCACCAGTTTGCTAAAACGGCGTGGCCCAAGAATGTCACGTAGCACAGGAAAACAGGCGCTGACGCTGGCCTCAAAGTTGTTGAACACGATTTCACGGTAAACACGCATGCGCTTGGCGTCCACCCCTGTCGGTTTGGCATGCAGGGAAGGCTGCCGCAAGTGGGCGGTGAATGCTGCCTGATAGGCTTGAAATGCAAGCATCAGGCGACCTTGCCTAAGCTTGGTGTGTGGATAGCTTGTGTTTGTTGCTGCAGGGTGGCGATACGGTCAACCTCTTGCATGAGCAGGGGTAGCGGCGGAATATGGCTGTCACGTTCGAGCAAGGTTGGGAATACGCCCAGCTTGGCATAGGCGTATGTTAACAGCTGCCACACTGGGTCGATAATCGCTTCCCCATGCGTATCCACCAGTAAATTGGCTTCTACCTGCAAATGCCCGGCCATATGGCCATAGACAATACGCTGTGCAGGAATCTGGTCCAGGAAGGCGTAGGGGTCAAAGCCAAAATTGACGCTATTGACGTAGACATTATTGATGTCCAGATGTAAGTCGCAGTCGGCTTCGGCCAATACGGCGTTGATAAAACTGATTTCGTCCATTTGGGAGAGTGGCGCTGCGACGTAAAACGAAGCGTTTTCTACAGCGATGCGGCGTTGCAGAATATCCTGCGTTTGCCGGATGCGTTGCGCCACATATTTCACCGCCTCCTCAGTAAAGGGAATGGGCAGTAAATCGTAAATATAGCCATTGGCAGTATCGCTGCAATAGCTTAAGTGTTCGGTATAGAGTGGAATCTCAAAATCAGACAGGAACTGTTTGACCTGTTGCAGAAAGCCGGCATTGAGCGGGTCTGGCCCGCCCAGTGACAGGCATAAGCCATGGCAGGCGATCGGGTAGTGCGCGACCAGCCAGTCCAGTTCGGCAGCATATTTGCCACCGGCCTGAATCCAGTTTTCGGGGGCAATTTCCAGAAATTGCAGGTGCGCTAGATGCGGTTGCCCGTGTTGCTGCATGAGTTGGGGCAGCAGCTCACGCTTTAACCCTAGGCCCGCACCGCGAATATCTGCTAACTGTGCCATGGCGATGCTTGCGATGATTACTTGTTAGCGTGGCAAGAGCCTTCTTTCATTTTTTCAGCCGAGCAACTGCCTTCTTTCATCTTGTCAGCAGAGCAGGAACCCTCTTTGGCTTTATCATGGTGGCAAGAACCTTCCTTCATTTTTTTCTTCTCGGCACCACATTTACCGCTGCTACATTTGCCTTCTTTGGCTTTGCTGTCTGTGGCATCTGCCACCTGGTAGCCTTGGCCCAGTGTTTTTAATTCAAACGGATTGTTGCCTGCATGGGCCGCAGCTGCGGCAATGGATAAAGCAACTGCGCCAGTGATTACAGCCATTTTGTGTGTCGTCATGTTAGTTCCTTTTTAAAACAGGGTTTAAAAGCGGACATCAGTAAAATTTGTCCAGTTGTTGCGTAATGCGTTCCCGTGCTGCCGCTGATAAAACATCCTCAGTGCGATCCGTGGCGTGAGTCTGCCAAGATTGCATCGCACCTTGAATCCACTTGAGCTGCGCCGTAAAACGTCGGCAGTAGACGCAAATCAGCAAGTGTAACCTCACTGCCCAGCGCTCACGCCAGGTGAGTGGGCGGTCAAGTGATTGCGATACCAGCACGCTGGTTTGTTTGCAATTCAACATCTCTTTTTCCGTTTCACCTTGATGCGTTACCAGTGCATTTCAAGACATTTTCGCAGTCCCATGCGGGCACGGTATAACATTACCCATGCATTGGTCGCGGTGATATTCAATGCCTTACAAATTTCTTCATTATCTAATTCATCGACATCGCGCATGGTGAAAATGGCCGCCAGTTTTTGCGGCAAACGCGCCATGCATTGCTGCAAAATTTGCAAAAACTGTTTTTGCTGCAAGGCATCATGCGGTATATCCCACGCCTGCGGCTTTTCTGCCCAGTGGCCGGTGTCGTCAAAGAATTCATCCATATTGGCATCTTCTTCAGTCAGGAGTTCTGAAGCCGGGATTTCGCGCAGTTGCTTGCGCATACAGTCAATGATTTTGTGTTTGAGGATGCCCGTGAGCCAGGTGCGCGGGCTGGATTGTTCGGCAAATGTAGTGCTTTTAATCGCTGCCAGCAGGGTTTCCTGCACCACATCCTCTGCTTGATGCGGGTCGCGCAATCGCGTCAGTGCAAAGCGATATAAGTAATCGCCATGTTCGTTAAGCCAGTCGTGCGGGTTAGCTGCCATGACGGCTATTGAAGCATAATTCAGGCAGATGGGGCAATGTTGGCGCGCTGTTCGATCAAGCTCAGGTAATGCGCTGCATCCAGCCCGGTGTGGTTGCGCTGCGCCAGCCAGATGGTTTCGGCCAGGCATTCGAGCAAGGCGTGTTGTGCTTCATGCTCTTGCTGAAAGCGCGTACATAGTTTGCCGTAGGCTTGGGTAATGCCAATCGGCTGGTTAATGCTGATTTGCTCCTGGATGGACAGGTGCAAGCTCATATGCAAAAACGGGTTGGTTTCGCCCATTTCCGGATAATAGGCTTGCTCCAGGTATTGCTCTGGATGATCCAGGATCGCGTGGTATTCGGGGTGCATATGCATAATACCCACCGCCACTTTTTCAAGGTCGGTCAATACACTCTGCTGTTTGAACTTGGCCCAGGCGTCAAAGAAAAACTGGCGTACTTCATCGCGGCTGGGATTAAATAAGGCCATGATTAACTCTCTGCCGGTGGCTTCACCGGGTGTATTTGTTTGTCTTGAAATTCACATAAATCGGTAATGCAGCATTCCCCGCACTTGGGGCTGCGTGCCGTGCAGGTATAGCGGCCATGTAAAATCAATAAATGATGCGCGTCTTTTAAAAATTGCTTGGGGGTGGTGCTTAAAAAACGTTGTTCGACCTCCAGCACATTTTTGCCGGGCGCCAGTTTTGTGCGGTTACCGACGCGGAACAAATGTGTGTCGACGGCAATGGTGGGTTGCCCAAAGGCGGTATTGAGAATCACATTGGCGGTTTTACGGCCGACACCGGCCAATGCTTCCAGCGCTGCCCGGGTGTCGGGCACTTCGCCGCCATGCAGGTCCAGCAGTTGCTGGCAGCATTTGAGCACGTTGTTGGCTTTGGCATGATATAGGCCTATGGTTTTAATATAGCTTTCCAAGCCTTCCAGGCCGAGGTCCAGGATGGCTTGCGGCGTGTTGGCGACTTTGAACAGTTTGCGGGTGGCGATGTTTACACCTTTGTCAGTCGCTTGTGCTGACAAAATCACTGCAATCAGTAATTCAAAGGTCGAGCTGTGTTCCAGTTCTGTGGTCGGGTTAGGAATGGCTTGCGCCAGTCTCTCGAAAATCGCCAGTCTTTTTTGGGCATTCATAACAAATAGTTCATTGATTACAGCAGTGGTTAACCCAGTTTTTGCGCTTTCACACGTGCCATCGCGGCGGCAATTGCTGCTTTTTTAAGTGCGTCTGCCGAGGCTGGTGTGCCGCCTTTCTCTGTCTCCGCGTGGATCGTGGCTGGCTTGTGATAGGTTTGGGCTTTGTTGTGTTTTTCAAGCGCCTGCCGGTTGAGTCGCTGCTCGTGGCGACGTCGCGCCAGCGCCGCCTCCTCAGTATTCATGGCCATTTCACGGCCAGCTACCATTTGCATGCTGATGCAATCGACCGGGCAAGGCGGTAGGCATAACTCACAACCGGTACACTCCTGGCTGATTACCGTGTGCATGCGTTTGGAAGCACCGAGGATCGCATCGACCGGGCAGGCACTGATACAGAGCGTGCAGCCTATGCAGCTTGCTTCATCAATTACCGCGACCGCCTTGGCTTTGGTCACGCCATGGGCGAGGTTTAACGGCTGGTAGGGGCGTTGCAGTAAGGTGGCCAATGCGTGTATGCCTGCGTCTCCTCCAGGTGGGCATTGGTTGATATTTGCCTCATCACTGGCGATAGCCGTCGCATAAGGTTTGCAGCCATCGTAGCCACACTGGCGGCACTGTGTTTGCGGCAGCAGGGCGTCAATCTGCGCAATCAATGTGTCCTGCTTGAGTCGGCTCGTGGTCTGCATGTTAGCTGCCTGGCAAAAACGCTATTTCATCCCGGTTGCAAAGGCTGTCATTATAACTGAAAGCAGGTTTGGCGATGGCCTGGCAGGCCGTGTCTGGTGGCTAAGCGGGTTCTTTGGCGTTCAGGCGCATAATCAGTTAAAATATTTGCTTTATTATTGAATGGCGCTAGGTATGTTTACGGGCAGTTTGGTCGCAATCGTGACCCCGATGTTTGAAGATGGTCGTTTGGATCTGGACGCGCTCAAAAAGCTGATCGATTTTCATGTCGACGCCGGTACCGATGGCATTGTCATCGTTGGTACCACTGGCGAATCCCCCACCGTCAATGTTGACGAACATTGTTTGCTGATTAAAACCACGGTTGAGTATGTCGCCAAACGGGTGCCTGTGATTGCCGGCACGGGTGCCAACTCAACTGCAGAAGCGATTGAACTGACAGCAAAAGCGAAAAGCCTGGGTGCCGATGCCTGCCTGCTGGTCGCGCCTTATTACAACAAGCCTTCACAAGAGGGTTTGTACCAGCATTTTAAAGCGGTGGCTGAGGCGGTCGCCATTCCACAAATTTTATACAATGTGCCTGGCCGTACCGGCTGCGATTTAAGCAATGACACCGTGGTGCGTTTGGCACAAGTGCCTAATATCGTCGGCATTAAAGATGCGACGGGCGGTATTGAACGCGGCACGGATTTACTGTTGCGTGTGCCAGCCGACTTCGCTGTGTATAGCGGCGATGACGCAACCTCGCTGGCGTTAATGTTGCTGGGTGGCAAAGGTGTGATTTCGGTGACGGCCAATGTGGCGCCGCAATTAATGCATGACATGTGCGTGCATGCCTTGAATGGTGATATCGCTGCGGCTAAAGCGGCCAATGCCAAATTGTTTGCCCTGCATCAAAAATTGTTTGTAGAGGCGAATCCGATTCCAGTGAAATGGGTATTACAGCAAATGGGCTTGATTGCGACCGGCATTCGTTTGCCGCTGGTGAATTTGTCCAGCCAGTATCATGAAGTATTACGCAGTGCCATGAAGCAGGCAGAAATTGCCGCTTGATTGAGCCAAGACTAATTTAGGGTGACATAAGTGAAATACATGAATCATGTTTGGTTACAACGGGCCGTGCTGGTCAGCCTGGTGACGGTGCTGGCAGCTTGCGATTCTATCCCGTTTATTGATAACAGCTCTGATTACAAGGGTGCAGGTCGGTCTAAACCGCTGGAAGTGCCGCCAGACCTGACTACTGTGCGCACCAGCAGCACGTATAACGTGCCTGGCAGCACCAGCTATTCTGCTTATAGCCAAAACCAGGATGCGCAAGAGCAAAATGGTCCGCAACCCGTCCTGGCCGATATGAAAAACGTGCGTATGGTTAAAGCTGGGCAACAACGCTGGCTGGTGGTGAATGCCCCGGCTGAAAAAATCTGGCCGATTGTGCGTGATTTCTGGCTGGATCAAGGCTTTGCAGTCAAGGTGGAAAATCCGGAACTGGGTGTGATTGAAACCGAGTGGTTGAAGGCTGATGCCATCAAGCCAAGAGAAGATAATCGTGGCTACGGTGAGAAGTTCGATGCCTGGCTGGACAAGTTGTCCGGCTTTGCTGACAGACGTAAATTCCGCACCCGCCTGGAGCGCGGTGAAAAAGAAGGCACGACCGAAATCTATATGACACATCGTACGGTGGCAGGAGCACCTGATGATGGTAAAACTTATGTGGACACACAGCTGGGGAGAATTGATACAGGCTATCGTGTCAACGCTGCAGACAATAAAAACAACGCCGGTCAGGAGTTTGATGCTGACCTGGATGCCGAGTTGTTGCGTCGCATGATGGTGAAACTGGGCCTGGATGAACAGAAAGCCGATCAGGTGATGACGCAAGTAGCCTCTGACAAGCGCGCGGATGTGATTAAAGAGCCTGACCAGAGTGTGACCTTGAAACTGAATGAGCCATTCGACCGTGCCTGGCGTCGTGTTGGTTTGGCGCTGGATCGCATTGGTTTTGTCACGGAAGACAAGAACCGTTCTGAGGGCATCTTCTATGTGCGTTATGCGGATACTGATGCAGAAGACCCGATAAAGCAGAAAAAAGGCTTGCTGGAGCGCTTGAAGTTCTGGGGTAGCGATGAGGACGAAAAAGCAGCGGCACCGGCAGAAGTCAAACCTGGCGATAAAACCAGGTTCTGGAAAGGCACCTCAGATGGTGACAAATCCAGTAAGCAATATCGTATCCAGGTGCTGGAAAATGCAGATGACACCACCGATGTGTATGTGTTGACGGTGGATAACAAACGCAATACATCAACGACGGCTAACCGTATTATTTCCCTGCTGTATGAGCAACTGAAATAACCGGGGTCAGGTGTGCGATTTGCATCATTAGGCAGTGGCAGCGCAGGTAATGCCACTGTGGTAGAAGCCGGGGAAACCCGGCTTTTGCTTGATTGTGGCTTTAGTGTGAAAGAAACCGTGCAGCGGTTGGCGCGCCTGGATCTGCAACCGGAACAACTCTCAGGCATCCTGGTCACGCACGAGCATGACGATCATGCGCGTGGGGTGTTTAAACTGGCAGCACGTTACCAGATTCCGGTCTGGCTCACGCATGGCACTTATAGTATGTGCCAGCGTTACCTACCGACACAGTCTCAATCTCTCACCGTGAATATTATTGATGCGCATAGCGTATTTGCCGTAAAAGCGCTTGAAGTCCGTCCTTATCCTGTGCCACATGATGCGCGTGAGCCAGCGCAATTTGTGTTTAGCGATGGAGCGCGCAAATTTGGCGTGTTGACGGATGTCGGCAGTGTCACGCCGCATATTGTGGCGATGTTGCAAGGCTGTGATGGTTTGCTGCTAGAGTGTAATCATGACCTGGAAATGTTGCGCACCGGCCCTTATGCTCATTCACTGAAAAAACGGGTGGGCGGCTGGTTGGGGCACCTGGATAATCAAACCAGTGCACAATTGCTTGGCCAGCTGGATAACAGTCAGTTGAAGCATTTGGTGGCTGCGCACCTGAGCGAGAAAAATAATACGCCTGCGTTGGCACAGCAGGCGTTGAGTGGGGTATTAAATTGCGACCGCGACTGGGTGCAGATTGCCAGCCAGCATGAGGGGCTGGACTGGCGCTCTTTATAACATGGACTTAATCCAGCACCATAATCTGTTCTGACAGGCGGATCATACGTTCTACCGGCGTTACCCACACAATACCGTCGCCGATATTGCCGGTATGTGCTACCTCGACAATGGTCTGTAAAATCCCCTCGACCAGCTCATCCGGCACCACCATATACAAGTAGACCTTAGGGCTGTAATCAGTCAGTTCTTCGCGCACCCCCACACTTGGTTTTTGCAAGTGCGGGCCGCAACCTTCCATTTTGTTGACAGACATGCCAGGAAAGCCTTTGATATTCCGCAGTGCAGAGCGTATCTTTGCCAATCTCGCCGGTTGTATGACTGCTTTGATTTCTTTCATAAAAATATCCTTTAGCGCATAGACTCACTGGGGCAGCATTATGCCTCTATTTTACTTTCTTCAAACTTACGATAAAGCGTGGGCACCACAATCAGGGTGAGTAGGGTAGAGGTAATCAAGCCACCAATCACCACAATCGCCAACGGCCGCTGTACCTCGGCGCCCGGACCAGTGGCAAACAGGAACGGCACCAGGCCCAGCATGGCCACGGTCGCGGTCATCATCACCGGTCTGAAACGCTGGGCACAGCCTTTGCGAATGGCTTCGAGCTGGCTCAGACCTTCTTCACGCAAGGTGCGGATATACGAGACCAGCACCACAGCGTTGAGTACGGCAATGCCCCATAAGGCAATAAAGCCGACGGAAGCAGGCACGGACAAGTATTCACCGGTGATAAACAAGGCAATCACGCCACCAATCGAGGCAAATGGCAACACCAGGATAATCATGGTGGCAAATCGTAAAGACTGGAACAGCAGGAACAGCAAGAAGAAAATCGCGGCAATGGTCACCGGGATAATAATCATCAAGTGACCCATGGCACGTTCCATGTTCTGGAACTGGCCACCGTATTCAAGATAATAGCCATCCGGTAATTGCAGTTTTTGTCCTAATACTTGCTGTAGCTCAGCCACAAAACCACCAAGGTCGCGGTCTTTGACGTTAACACCAATGACGATACGGCGTTTCGCCAGTTCGCGGCTGATTTGCGCCGGGCCATCCTTGATTTCAATGTCGGCCAGATCTTCCAGCGCCACGCGTGAGCCGTTGGGCGAGGTCAGCATAATGTTGCGGATGGCTTCTTCATTATTGCGGAAAGATTCCGGATAACGCACAGCGGCCGAGAAACGACGCTGGCCTTCAAAAATCTCGGTCGCAATCTTGCCGCCAATCGCCGTTTCAATCACGTCGTGCACATCGGACGCGTTGATACCATGGCGGGCAATCGCCTGACGGTCTATGGTGATATTCAGGTATTGTTGCCCTGACACCTTCTCGACCTTGATTTCCGTTGCACCTGTCACCGTACCGGCCAGCTTAGCGATTTCATCCGCTTTCTGCTTGAGCGCATCCAGGTCTTCACCAAAAATCTTCACGGCGACATCCGCACGCACACCGGTCAGCAATTCATCGACGCGGTCAGAGATCGGTTGTGCCATGATGATTTGCACGCCTGGAATATACTTCTCCAGCACTTCGCGCATTTTCTCAGCGATGTCATCCTGCGTCCACCCTGCAGGCCACTGATCACGCGGTTTGAGGCTAATGATCGGCGTAGATTCGTTTTGTGCCTGCGCATCGGCCGGGCTTTCACCACGACCCAGGCCGGAGATGGCGGACTTGATGCCTGGCACTTGTTCCATGATCAATTTCATCGCTTTGTTTTCCATTTTCATGGATTCTTCCAGCGAGATATTCGGCACACGGTTGATGCCAGGGACGATGGAGCCTTCTTTCATTTCCGGGATAAATGAGGTGCCGAGGAACGGAAACAACGCAATGGTGCCGACGAACAGCAGGCCGGACGCCATGATGGTTTTTTTCTCGTTATTGAGCACCCAGTTCAGCGCCGATAAATAAGGCCGCTTGATGGCCTGTATGAGCTTGGTGTCATCGCCACTGCCGCCTTTCAGCATGTATGAGCACAAGGCAGGTGTCAGGGTGAGTGACAATACCAGCGACACAAATAGCGCAATGGCAATGGTGTAGGCCAAAGGCGCAAACATTTTGCCTTCCATGCCTTCCAGCGTCATCAATGGCAAGAACACCAGGATGATGATACCGACGCCAAATAATACCGGCGTCGCCACTTCAGTCGCTGCTTCCAGGGCCACACGAATCCGGCTTTCATCTTTGCGGTGACCGAGGTGGTGAAAGGTGTTTTCCACCACCACCACAGAGCCATCAACCATCAGACCAATAGCGATGGCCAGTCCGCCCAATGACATCAGGTTGGCGGAAATACCGTAATGGTTCATGACCATAAAGGTGATCAAAGGCGTGAGAATCAGTGTGCCGACCACAATCAGGCTGGAACGCACGTCGCCCAGGAACAGGAACAGAATCACAATCACCAGGATAATGCCTTCAATCAGCACTTTGGTGACGGTATGCAGCGCGGCATCCACCAGTTCGCTGCGATCGTAGTAGGGCACAATTTGCAGGCCATGTGGCAACATGCCTTTACTGTTGATTTCCTCGACGCGGGCTTTAATGCGGCTCACCACTTCTTTGGCGTTGCCGCCGCGCATCATGATGACAATACCACCGACGGATTCGGTGTCGCCGTTTTTGAGCACGACGCCGACACGAACTTCGTGGCCGATGGTGACTTCTGCGACGTCGCGGATATAGACCGGAATACCGTTCTCTTCCTTGAGCACCATGTTGCGGATGTCGTCCAGGTTTTGTACCAGGCCCACACCGCGAATCAGGTATTGCTCTGCATAATGCGGCAAAATACCGCCACCACTGTTGGCGTTATTGCGCGCCAACGCTTCATATACATCTTTGAGTTTGATCGAAAAATGCGTCATGCGGTCCGGGTTGACCAGCACCTGGTATTGCTTGACGTAGCCGCCTTGCGAGTTGATTTCTGCCACGCCAGGGATGCCGCGCAGCAGGGGGCGAACCACCCAGTCCTGGATGGCACGACGCTCTGTGAGGTCAGCCTGGGTCAATGCCTTTTTACCGTCATCCGGTTTATCCAGCGTGAATTGATAGACCTCACCCAGGCCGGTAGAGACCGGTCCCAGGATAGGCGTCACGCCTTGCGGCATGCGCTCCATCACTTCCATCAAGCGTTCCATCACCAGTTGACGGGCAAAATAGACATCAGTGCTGTCGGTAAAGACCAGCGTGATCAGTGACAAGGCATTTTTATTCACCGAACGCATTTCGGTCAGGCCGGGCAAGCCGGTCATGGCGATTTCCAGCGGCACGGTGATAAAACGCTCGACTTCTTCTGGCGACTTGCCAGTGGCCTGCGTGGCAATCATGACCTGGACGTTAGTCACGTCAGGGAAAGCATCGACTGACAGTTTTTTAACCGCAAACAGGCCAGCCAGAATCAGGCCGACCGCCAACACGAGCACAATCAGGCGCTGCTTAAGCGCGCCTCTAATCAGAGATTCAATCATGCTTTACTCCATTTCTTTGCGCTTGCGTTCATTGTTGACATGAAACGCGCCATCGAGCACGATTTGATCGCCTGGTTGCAGGCCTTGCAGCACTTCCCTGTTGCCCTGGTAGGTACGGCCCAGGGTGACTGGCAGCAATTTATATTGCGTTGGTTTTAGGGTTTGTACAAACACATGGTCGGCATTGTTTTCACGCACCACTGCGGTGGACGGAATCGCAATCACTTTTTCTGGTTTGGCTTCCAGCAAAATGGTAATCAGCATGTCTGGCTTGAGCAGCATTTTTTCATTGCTGATATTGGCGCGTGCCATCACGGTACGTGTGGCTGGATTCACAATGTCACCGACAAACGCCAGCGTGCCGGTGAGTTCAGCATCGTCCAAGGCTGGCACTTCAATATCCAGCGACTGGCCTTCTTTAATGTGCGCAATTTGCTGCTCAGGGATTTCTGCCACTGCCCATACATGCGACAAGTCAGCAATCACAAACAGTTCTTCTGCCGGTGCCACCACCTGGCCTAGCCTGGCTTTACGCGCAATCACGGTGCCGGTGATTTTAGAGTTGACCTGACTGGTTGACATGCCACTGTTATGCAAGCCCAGTTGGGCAATGCTGGCAGGCGGCATGCCTAATACCAGTAACTGGTCGCGGGCGGCATTTAATTCCGCATTGGCCGCATTGAGCTCGCCTTCGCGGCGCTGTAGTTCCGCCAGGCTGATCACATCCGCTTCCAGCAGTTGCTTAGCACGGTCGACGGCTTTGGTTTGCAGTTGCATCTGCTGGCTGGCCTTGATGTAGCTCAGCTGGTATTGCGCCAGTTCTGTACTTTTGATCACAGCCAATCTCTGGCCAGCTTTCACTTCATCGCCCAGATTAACGTCCAGCGTGCTGATGCGGCCAGTGATAGATGCACCTGCCCTGGATTCATATTGTTCATCGACCTGGATACGGCCTGGGATGCGCAGGGTATCAATAAACGCCAATTCTTCTACCGCACCGGTACGCACGTTGGCGGCCAGTTCTTTGGTCAATGTGACCAGGCTGGGATCGACGACTTCTTTGGTTTCTGCTGCCGGGGCGGGTTTTTCGGTGCACGCGGTAGACATCACTGCCAGCGCGGCAGCGAGCAAAGTTGAAAATAAAACACGAGACATGACCATCCCCTTATGGTTGAACCAAATCCGAACCGATGAAGCGTTCGATTTGCAATACACTGAAAAAATAATCGAATTTGGCAATCAGATAGTCACGTCTGACATCACGATTGACGCGTTGTGCATCCAGGTACTCCAGGATGCCGCGTTCTCCGAACTTATAGGCGGCTTCTGCGCGACTCAGGGTTGCTTCTGATTGTTGCAACAAGCCATTCTCAAAGACTTTGAGCTGGTTGCTGGCAATGACCGTGCGCTGGTAGGCGCTATCAATCTCTTTGCGTAGCACCTGTTGTTGCAGCTTGATATTGGCATCTGCTTCCTCTATGCCTGCGGCGGCCTGGGCAATCTGGCCTTCACGGCGGTTCCACACCGGCAATGGCAGCACAACGCCCAACCTGAAGGTGTTCAGGTCAGGATCTTGGGTAAAGTCAGACTTCAATGTGAGGCCAGGAAAACGCAAGGCTTGCTCCAGCTTGAGTTTAGCTTCCGCACTGTCTTTGGCGGTAAACAGCTGTTGCAAGTAAGGGTTGTTCTCGGCAGATTTGCGTAACTCGGTGATGGCCGGTAAGGTGGAAATCGTCGGTAGCTCAGATTTGACATCGAAGCTATCTGGCATATTGCCTATCATGCCGCGCAAAATTGCCTTAGCTTCATCAATGCGGGTTTGCGCACTGGCGTAATCCCGTTCGGCTGCCAGTACTTCAGTATCGGCCTTAATCAGCTCATACCTGGCGGCTTCGCCGACATCGACTTTGCGTTTGATTTTGCTCTGGATTTCTTGCAGGATGCTCAGGTTAGCGCCCAGCATTTGCAAAATCTGCTGGCGCAGTAGCACCGTTAAATAGGCTTGTTTGATCAGGTTGCGCAAATCAAAACTGGTGGTTTGAATGCCTTTTTCAGCATAAGTCAGTTGTTGTTCTGCCAGTTCCCGGCGTGAAGTACGGGTGCCAGGAAAGTCCAGGGGTTGTGAAATGGTGACGCCATAGTTTCTTTCGCTGGCGCCTGGCGTGGGTACGCCACGGTATCTGGCCGGGCCTGCCATCAGTTCCATATCGGGATTGTAGAAAGATCTTGCCACGGTGATACCTGCCGCAGCTGCTTCAATTTGTGCTTTGCTCACGGCCATCATCGGGTTTTCGGCGACGGCTTTGTCCAATAAGGTTTTGAGGTCAAAAGTAGTTTCTGCAAACGCAACGGGAGTGATGCAACAACATAGCCACAATAGCCTGCATGCTTTCCGCCAGCGGGTCTGACTTAACATAACGATCCTTTTTCAGGTGACTGTACATATCATCATGTCACAGTCACCTTAATTAGTAATTAAAATGATGCTCTTTGCCAGCAAGGCAACAAGAGATGGAAAGTTTTTAAGCGAGTTGCGGCGGCCGGTCTAGCCAGAAACTGAGTAGCAGATGGTAGGAGGATAAGCGGTGTTCAGGCGCGAGGTAGGTGGTTTTATGCAGCGGATAACTAAAACCTGGTAGTAGGATTTTGTCGACGTCTACTTCGGCGATTTCCAGCATGTCGACGCAACAATATCCTTCGCCAAAATCGGCCGATAAACTGTCATCAATGGCATTGGAAAGGCTGGTTGCGGAAATACCGGTTTCTAGTAGCGTAGTTGTGACCGCCGGTTCGGCAGCGGTTGTCTGCAAAGCAAACATCAAACACAACGCATGTAGAAAATAAAATATCTTTTGCATTACAAAATCATATCTGTCAGGCAATACATTTACAGCAATAATTATACCAGTAATGCGAACACACCTAACATATTGATTTTATGTCACTCGTGGCCAATATAGGCAGATCTGGTAGCGCGTTGAGGATTTTTTTGCACCAAACTGGTGCAGGAAAGCCACGATGACATTATAGTAGATGTCACCGTGGTGTCAAAGTTCCAGCCAGACTAGGCTGAAATGGTTTCTTCTTTAAAAATCAGCTTAATCTGATCGTTGTCATCAATGTCGATATGGACGTGACCACCATCGTTCAAGCGACCAAACAGCAACTCATCCGCCAGTGCCTTACGAATGGTATCCTGGATCAATCTGGCCATTGGACGTGCCCCCATCAGTGGGTCAAACCCTTTTCTGCCCAGGTAGGCTTTGAGTTCGTCACTAAAGGTCACATCGACTTTCTTCTCGTGCAACTGATCTTCCAACTGCATGAGGAACTTGTCGACCACGCGCAGAATCACGTCCTGGCTGAGTGCACTAAATGAAACCGTGGCATCCAGGCGGTTACGGAATTCAGGGCTAAACAAACGTTTGAGGTCAGCCGCTTCATCGGTGCTGTCTTTACTGTTGGTAAAGCCTATGCTCGATTTAGACAGGTTTTCCGCACCCGCATTGGTAGTCATGATAATTGTCACATTACGGAAATCCGCTTTGCGGCCATTATTATCAGTCAAGGTGCCATGATCCATCACTTGCAACAAGATGTTGAAAATGTCTGGGTGTGCTTTCTCAATTTCGTCCAGTAACAGTACGCAATACGGTTGTTTAGTCACGGCTTCGGTCAGCAGGCCGCCCTGGTCAAAACCAACATAGCCCGGAGGCGCGCCAATCAGGCGTGAAACCGCATGACGCTCCATATATTCGGACATGTCAAAACGCAGCAGCTCAATGCCGAGCACATAAGCCAATTGCTTGGCGACTTCGGTTTTACCAACACCAGTCGGGCCTGCAAAAAGGAAGCTACCAATCGGTTTGCTGCTATTGCCCAGGCCACTACGCGCCATTTTGACGGCGGAAGATAGCACTTCAATTGCTTTGTCCTGGCCAAATACTACGGCTTTCAGGTCGCGCTCCAGTGTTTTCAGTGCGTTACGGTCATCACTGGAAATGTTTTTGGGCGGAATGCGCGCAATTTTGGCAATGATTTCTTCAATCTCTTTATTGCCAATGATTTTCTTCTGTTTGCTCTTAGGCAGAATGCGTTGCGCAGCACCAGCTTCATCAATCACGTCAATCGCCTTGTCCGGCAAATGGCGGTCGTTGATGTACTTGGCTGACAGCTCAGCTGCTACCGTTAAAGCACTGGCGCTGTATTTCACGCTGTGGTGCTCTTCAAACTTGGTTTTCAGGCCTTTCAGAATCTCAATGGTTTCGGCCACGCTAGGTTCTTGTACGTCGATCTTTTGGAAGCGGCGTGACAAGGCATGGTCTTTTTCAAAGATGCCGCGATATTCTTGATAAGTGGTGGCGCCTATGCATTTGAGTGAGCCATTGGACAAGGCTGGTTTCAGCAGGTTGCTGGCATCCAGCGTGCCGCCACTGGCTGAACCTGCGCCGATCAGGGTATGGATTTCGTCAATAAACAGAATCGCATCCGGCTTCTCGGCCAGCTGTTTCATGACGGCTTTCAGGCGCTGCTCAAAGTCACCGCGGTATTTGGTGCCAGCCAGCAGGGCGCCCATATCCAGTGAATAGACCGTGGCGTTTTCCAGCACTTCCGGAATGTCATTGCTGACGATACGTGAAGCCAGGCCTTCCGCAATCGCGGTTTTACCCACACCAGCTTCGCCTACCAGCAAAGGATTGTTCTTGCGACGACGGCACAAGGTCTGGATCACGCGTTCCAGTTCCTGGCTGCGACCGATCAATGGGTCGATTTTGCCAGCAATCACTTGCGCGTTCAGGTTGAGGGTAAAGCTTTCCAATGCGCCGGTGCTGACGCTTTCGCCTTCAGTTTCCTGCTCAGTGCTGGATGCCTTGGGCTCATTTTCCTGGATTTTAGCCACACCATGAGAAATAAAGTTGACCACATCCAGGCGGGTCACGCCTTGCTGATGCAGGAAAAATACGGCATGGGAATCTTTTTCACCATAGATCGCGACCAGCACATTGGCACCGGTGACTTCTTTTTTGCCTGAGGATTGTACGTGCAGCATGGCACGCTGAATCACACGTTGAAAGCCCAGGGTAGGTTGTGTGTCAACTTCTTCAGTCCCGGCTACTGTCGGGGTGTGCTCTTCGATATATTGGGACAGTTCACTACGCAGCGTATCAAACTTGGCTCCGCAGGCACGCAGGACTTCTGCGGCGGTTGGGTTGTCCAACATAGCCAGTAACAGATGCTCAACCGTAATTAATTCGTGACGCTTTTGTCGCGCGTCCATAAACGCCATGTGCAGGCTAACTTCAAGTTCTTGAGCAATCATGATGACTTTCCTTAATACACTACACTACAAAAAACGCCTCATTCACAGACGTAACTTCATGCAATACCAGTAAAACCTGTCTGTTTATTGTTATCGTGCTTTTTTACAAAAAATTCAATGCTCCGCTGCTGCTTTTTGCTCACCTTTATATGAGTCAAGCCGGGCAGAATCCTCTCATTACCATGCTACCACTGTGCAACCTGACTTGAACCGCAAGTATGTCAGTGTATTTGCCCGATATTCTCAGGATGCTACGACTGGAAATTACCGTGAACCATACGATTGGAGCCGTTTCCATTCCGCATCTTTGCCATATGGCGGTCGCGTTTCAAGCGGCTTCAATCACACATTGCAAAGGGTGTTGTGCTTCGCGGGCAGATTCCAAGACTTGATGCATTTTGGTTTCCGCAATATCCTGTGGGTAAACGCCACATACACCCATGCCCTCTGTATGTACTTGGAGCATGATTTGTGTCGCTTGTTCACGAGACTTGTTAAAAAAACGTTCAATGACGGCGACGACAAACTCCATGGGGGTGTAGTCGTCGTTGAGCAACAACACCTTATATAACTCTGGAGGCTTGGGTTTGGCAATCTGGGATTCAAGAGCCAGATCACCTTCACGCTTGGGTCGTACCATAGTTTTGTATACCTGTCTTAGAACCTATTTTGCGCCTTGTATTAAAAAATTCAAGGGCCTGATGCCGGAGAAATCCGGCTTTTTAAAGATAAATTTTGACGCGCTTGACGATACGGTCCTGTACGTCGAGGATTTCCAGTTTATGTTCACCGATTTTAAAGCTGGTGTCGGGTTCCGGAATGCCTTCAAAGTGCTCAAGAATTAAACCATTCAATGTGCGTGGACCGTCGGTAGGCAGGGAGAGTTTCAATTTGCGGTTGAGGTCACGCAGCAAACTGCCACCATCAACCAGCCAGCTGCCGTCTTCATGTTGATGGAAATGGTTGGCGTGTTCGGGTGACTGGGTGGTGAATTCGCCGACCACCTCCTCCAGAATGTCTTCCAGTGTTAGCAAGCCTTTGAATTCACCGTATTCATCGACGACCAGCGCAATGCGTTCATGTCGCTTCTGAAACTGTTGCAATTGTGTGTAAAGCGGGGTGCCGGACGGAATATAGTAAGGCAGGCTCATGGCAGCCTGTAACAGCGCTTTGGTCGGGGCTTTGCCGATGTGAAAATCACGCAGCAGCGGCAGCACTTTGCGCACATGCAAAATGCCGACGATGTCTTCGTGGTCGCCTTGCCGCACTGGCAGGCGGGAGTGGTGACTGCGTGCTAATTGCTCCATGATCTGCTCAATCGAGTGATCCAGGTCTATAAACTCGACCATCGTATGGGCTGTCATGGCATCGTCCACAATAATGTCTTCGAGGTCTAGCAGGTTCAGCAGAATGGTGCGGCTTTGTGAGGGGATGTATTGCCCGGCATCGCTGACAATACTGCGCAACTCCTCGGTGGTGACTGATTGCGCCTGCTCGTCAAAATTGACGCGTACACCCAATAATTTAAGGAAGGCTTTGACGAATAAATTGACAAACCAGACCACCGGTGTGAATAGCCATATCAGCGGGTAGAGCAAGTAGCTGGTGGCAAAGCCGAGTTTTTCCGCATGTGCAGCAGCGATGACTTTAGGGGAGATTTCACTGAAGACTAAGATGGCAAAGGTGATGGCCAGCGAGCCAAACATCAACACATAATCGCCCTCACCAAATAGGCGTTCTGAAATCACGACTTCCAAGGTAGAGGAGCCCACGATACAAAAGGTATTGCCTAATAGAATAGCACCCAGTGTTTTATCGGTTTGTGCAATGAGGCGGCTGGCCAGTTTGGCGCCGCGATGCCCCTCTTTGGCGAGGTGCCGCATCCGGTAACGGTTGAGCGACATCAGGCTGGTTTCGGCAATGGAGAAAAAGGCTGTCAGCGACAGCAAGAGCAATAGCAGACCGATCTGCCAGCTTAATGGGATGTTGTCCAAAAGAGTGGGGTTAAAAACAAGAAGCCACTAGTGTACCCACCAGTGGCTAAAAATCAAGCATCGCGACGGTTTATCAATGCCGCTTAAAAGGTAATGACTTAAGGCGCAAGGGCAGCTTCGTCTTCCTTTGGTTTTTTCTCCGTGTCGCCAATCAGGTTGGCTCGGCTCACGCCCAGCCACATGGCAATCGGGCAAGCGACCAATACTGACGAATAGATACCGAACAAAATACCAATAGTCAGTGCCAGGGAGAAGTTGTGCAAGGTTTCACCACCGAAGAACAGCATGGAGCAGACCATGGTTTGCGTCATCATGTGGGTGATGATGGTACGTGACATGGTGCGCGTAATGGCATTGTCGATGACTTGCACCGCGCTTGCTTTACGCATTTTTTTGAAGTTTTCGCGTACGCGGTCAAACACCACCACGGATTCGTTCACTGAGTAACCCAATACCGCGAGAATCGCCGCTAGTACCGTGAGGTTAAACTCCCATTGGAAGAAGGCAAAGAAACCGAGAATGATAATGACGTCATGCATGTTTGCGATAATCGCGGCCACCGCAAAGCGCCATTCAAAGCGCAAGGCCAGGTAACCCATGATGCCTGCACACACCAGTAACAATGCCAGTGCGCCGTTTTCATACAGCTCTTCACCGACTTGTGAGCCGACGGATTCAACGCGGCGAATTTCTGCACCTGCATCTGCCGCTTTTAATGCGCTGGAGATTTTTTCGGACAATTGTGCAATCGACAGCTCTTTTTTCACAGGCAGGCGAATTAATACATCCTGGCTGGAGCCAAAGTTTTGCACCGTGACGTCTTTGAGGCCCACACCATCCATTACCTGGCGGATTTGCTCGATATTGGCCGCCGCCGGGTAGTGTACCTCCATCACGGTGCCGCCAGTGAAGTCCACGCCGTAATTCAAGCCACGATGCAGCAGGAAAAAGATCGCCAATACAAAAGTAATCAGCGAAATCGAGGTGGTCAGACGCCCGTAGCTCATGAACGGGATGTCTTTTTTAATTCTGAATAATTCCATAATCTATTCTCTTATATGCGTTGTCAGCGTGCGGGTGATTAACCAATACGCAGGTGTTCAATCTTGCGGCGGTAGCCGTACAAGAGATTAACCAGTGCACGGGAGACCAGCACGGCGCTAAACATAGAGGTCATAATGCCCAACACGTGTACCACAGCAAAGCCTTTGATCGGGCCGGTACCAAACATAAACAGGGCCAGGCCAGCAATCAGGGTGGTGACGTTGGAGTCCAGGATGGTATCAAACGCACGGTCATAGCCAGCGTGGATACTGGCTTGTGGCGTGTTGCCATTGCGCAGCTCTTCGCGGATACGCTCGTTGATCAGCACGTTGGCATCAATCGCCATCCCCAGTGCCAGCGCAATCGCCGCCAGGCCAGGCAACGTCAGTGTCGCTTGCAGCATGGACAAGATCGCTACCAGCAACAACAGATTCACGCCCAGTGCCATGACGGACACGCCACCAAACACCATGTAGTAAACAATCATCATCACCGCAATCGCAGCAAAGCCCCACAGCGTAGAATGCACGCCGCGTTTGATGTTTTCTTCACCCATGCTTGGGCCAACGGTACGCTCTTCGATGATTTCCATCGGCGCTGCCAGCGCACCGGCGCGCAGCAGTAATGAAATGTCGGTGGCTTCCTGTGCATCGGCCATGCCAGAGATTTGTACGCGGCCGCCGCCAATTTCTTCGTTAATCACCGGCGCGGTAATGACTTCGGTACTGCCTTTTTCAATCAGCAGAATCGCCATGCGCTTACCGACGTTTTCACGGGTCACGTTTTTAAAGATGCCTGCACCACGGCCATCCAGTGTCACGTTGACTACGGAAGAACCATTCTGGCCGTTCACGCCAGGGCCTGCATCGGTAATACGGTCACCAGTCAGCACCACGCTCTTTTTCACCAGCACCGGGCGGCCTTCACGGTCAGCAAACAACTCGTCACCAAACGGCACCTGGCCTGCCTGCGCTTTTTGCAGTGTGGCCATGTCAGACTTTTCTTCATCCACCATGCGGATTTCCAAAGTCGCCGTGCGGCCCAGAATCTCTTTGGCTTTTGCCGTGTCCTGCACGCCAGGTAATTGCACTACAATGCGGTCAAGGCCTTGTTGCTGCACGATAGGCTCTGCTACGCCCAGCTCGTTAATCCGGTTATGCAGGGTTTGCAGGTTTTGCTTGAGCGCAAATTCCTGGATGCGTTTTTGCGCCATCACGCTCATGCTGGCTGTGAGGTTAAAGTCTTTGTCGCTGCCTGCAATTTTGTAGGTCAGGTCAGAAAAGTCCTTGGCCAGCAGGTTGCGCGCCTTGGTGGCTTCGGCTTCTGATTCAAATTTAATCACTACCACCTGGCCCTGGCGCTCAATACCGTAGTAGTTGATTTTTTCTTTACGCAAAGACATGCGGAAGTCACCCACCGTGCTTTCAGCGGCTTTGTCCAACGCTGCTTTCATGTCCACTTGCAGCAGGAAATGCACGCCGCCACGCAAGTCCAGACCCAAATACATCGGTTTGGCGCCTATGCTTTGCAGCCAGTTCGGCGTTTGTGGCACCAGGTTGAGCGCCACGGTGTAGTCTTTACCCAGGTTGCCAACCAGTTTGTCCTTGGCCAGTAGTTGCGTATCCGTGTTGGCAAAACGCACTTTCACGCCGCTGGCATCCATAAACAAACCGTCAAACGGAATGTTGGCCAGTTTCAGTGTGTCTTCCACTTTTCGCAGCAGGCTATCGTCTACTTTCAGTGACGTTTTGGCCGGGCTGATCTGCACCGCTGGTGATTCACCAAAAAAGTTGGGGATCGTGTATAGCAGGCCAATGATAAACACTGTGCCGATCAGCACGAATTTCCATATTGGATAACGGTTCATAAGAAACTCTTGGTCGGAATGAAAGACGCGTGCGTCTTGTGGTTAGGATTAAATGGATTTCAGGGTGCCAGGTGGCAACAGTGTTTGTACCGTATGTTTCTGCACATTCACCACCGTGTTCGCAGCGATTTCAATGCTGACAAAGTTTTCACTGACTTTCGTCACCTTGCCGACGATGCCGCCGGTGGTGGCCACTTCATCACCCGCTTTCAAGGTTTCCAGCATGGACTTGTGCTGTTTTGCCTGTTTGACCTGTGGGCGGATCAACATAAAGTAAAACAAGACAAAAATCACCACCATGGGCAAAAAGCTCATGATGTCGGTAGCTGGCGCGGCAGCTGCGTAAGCGTTGCTGATAAACATATCTATTCCTAGGTCATACTGAAAATAACGCATGATTCTATCATAGAGCCTTCTTAATCTGTCACCGCTCGATTTGCAATGGCAATCGTAAGTGCTTGACCATTAATTGTAAAAGTATTTTAATGTTGGTTCGTCTTGATCATGCGCGTTCAAGGTGAATCTTTATTATTTTTATGATATTGGAGGAGTGTATGCAACATTATTTTAAGTATATGGCAGCAGTCTCTTTAGCAATTTCTTGCCAGTTCGCACAAGCGGGGGTCATTGTGCAGGCAACGACAGTCAGCGCTTCAAACGCTGACTTTGGTGGCGCGTATGCTTTGGTCAATCAGATCAACCAGTCCGGCCTGTCTGCAGGCTATATTGCAGGCGTGACCGACTTTGACAGTTTTGTCGCCGGTACGACGCACGATGGCCTGTCCGCGTTGAATTCCGGTTTCAGTGTCGGCCCTTTTGGCAGCTTTAGCTATGACTTGGGGGCTGTATACAATATTGATGCCATCGGGTTATGGGCGACCGCCAATACTGGCTCGGTATTGCAATTTAATTTATATGCCGATAATGACAATGACTTTAGCAATGGCAACAGTGGTTTGCTGGGTGGCTTTACTGCGGTAGGTTCGAATTACACTGCCGCAGATCCTGGTCAGGCATTTACTTTTGGTGACGTTTCTACTCGTTACGTACATATGGAAATCCTGACCACCGATGGCGGTCCACAGCCTGGTTTGGGTGAGGTGATTTTCCGTACGACGACCATGGTGCCCGAACCTGAGCCATTAGCCTTGTTTGCGGTTGGTGTTGTGCCGGTTTGGTTGCGCCTGCGCAAAACGGCCTGATGTGTACTTTGGTTGGTGATGTCCGCCAACGTTTAAAAGCCAGCACGTGTTGATGTGCTGGCTTTTTTATTGTGTGTTGATGGTGAGGGTGCGGTGGTTAATTGCGATGCCAGTGTCGTGATACTGAAGTGGAGTGATTGTGATAAAAGGTTGTTCTTTGGTTTGACGGTTGCTTTTCACCTTTTTGGCGAGTTACTTTTCTTTGCTTGCACAAAGAACAAGTAACCAAAAGAAAGTGCATCCCAGCTTCCGCTTGATTCCTGCGTTGCTCGTCAAAGTGGGCGGCCATCGAAACTCGCCCTGGCGGCTTGCACACCCCGCAAGCCACTGCGGAACTCGGACAGCCGATGGCCGAAGACTCCCACTTCGCCTGCGCTACTCGGCGCGGCAGATGGGGACCCCGAAAACCTAATGAGCGCACCGGTAGGTGATTTTAATAAATGAATTTGGTTTTCTAACCTTTCAAATTTCTACGCTACTAGTTTGGCGAGATAAATCCCATTCCATCACGGTGAGTAGCGGAGACAAAATAAGGAGGAAGGGAGCGACTGTTTGAGCACCGCGGCAGCTTGCGTAGTGTGCAAGCTACTAGGGTGAGTTTCGTGACCGGCTTATTTTGTTGATAACTAAGACTGCGCAGCAGTCTGTTACGGCGTAGGCTAACTCGCGTAGCGATGTTAAGCGTAGCGGCCGTAGCCAACAACGCAAGGGAGCCTTTAGGCCGTGATGGCTGGGTGCCCTCCTCTTTGGTTACTTTCTGAGGGGCAAGCATCAGAAAGTGACTCGCCGACAAGGCGAAAGAGTTTTTAAGTTAATCCACTAGCCTGGCGAGAAGAGCGATCTTTTACATTAATGCTAAGTTAAGGAGGCTAACGCTTTTCCGCCCGTTTACGAGCAAACTCTGCCTTAAACGCTTCAAAACGATTTTCTTCAATCGCTGCTCGCATGCCTTGCATCAATACCTGGTAATAATGAAGGTTATGAATGGTGTTTAAACGCGCGCCCAGAATCTCGCCAATGCGATACAAATGGTGCAGGTAGGCGCGACTAAAGTTCTGGCAGGTATAGCATTCACAGTCTGCATCCAGTGGGCGTGTGTCGGTTTTGTAACTGGCATTCTTGATTTTGACATCACCATATTGCGTGAATAGCCAGCCATTGCGTGCATTACGCGTAGGCATCACGCAGTCAAACATATCAATCCCGTAGCTGACCGCATCGACCAGATCTTCCGGTGTACCAACGCCCATTAAATAGCGTGGTTTGTCTTTCGGCATTTGCGGCGCGGTGTGCGCCAGAATGCGCAGCATGTCTTCTTTAGGCTCACCGACCGACAGGCCACCGATGGCGTAGCCATCGAAGCCGATGGCTTCCAGGCCTTGGCGCGAAATATCACGCAGGTCTTCGTACATGCCGCCCTGGATGATGCCAAACAAAGCATTGCCGTTACTGGGGGTGGTGTCTGAGCGTAATTGTTGCACTTCCTCGGCGCCGCCCAGCATGGTGAGGGTGTGTTCTATGGTTTGCGTTTGATAGACATTAAATGCATCACGGCTGCGTTGTGCCCAGCGCTGGCTGAGTTCCATCGATTTGCGTGCCTGGTCGTGGCTGGCCGGGTAGGGCGTGCATTCATCAAAAATCATGACGATGTCACTGTTGAGCACGCGCTGGATGCGCATGGATTCTTCCGGGGTCAGGAAGCAGCGGTCGCCATTGATCGGGGACTGAAATTTGACGCCTTCTTCGGTGATTTTTCGCAATTCGCCCAGGCTCCAGACCTGGAAACCTCCGGAGTCGGTGAGGATGGGTTTTTCCCAGCCCATAAACTTGTGCAGGCCTTCATGCGCGGCGACCACTTCCAGCCCGGGGCGCAACCACAAATGAAAGGTATTGCCGAGGACAATGTGCGCCTGGATGTCGTTGAGCTCTTGCGGTGACATGGCCTTGACCGTGCCGTAAGTGCCAACAGGCATAAACGCCGGGGTTTGTACCTCACCATGAGGCAAGCTGACAGTGCCGCGTCTGGCGAGGCCGTCGGTATTGTGTAAGGAAAACTGCATGAACGTGCGATAACTGGCTGAAATAAACAGATATTTTACCACAGCTACAAGGCCTGCTTCTGATGCTGCGCAGGCCGCTGCAATCGCCGGATGCGCTTGCATTTTTTGTGATTGCCCGCAACAATGCTGGTATTCCGCAATTCTGAAAAAGTCCCTTATGGTTGATTCGCAAAACCGCCTGTCACGACGCGAGCAGCATACTAGTCTGCGCGAGCGTGGTATTTATCTGCTGCCTAATCTGTTCACTTCTGCTGCATTGTTTGGCGGTTTTTACGCCATTGTGCAGGCGATGAACCTGCATTTTGAGCAGTCGGCGATTGCGATTTTTATTGCCATGGTGATGGACGGGCTGGATGGACGCGTGGCGCGCATGACCAATACCCAGAGTGCCTTTGGTGCCGAGTATGACAGCCTGGCTGACATGGTATCGTTCGGTGTGGCGCCTGCGCTCATTATGTATGTGTGGGCCTTGCAGCCGATGAATAAACTGGGCTGGATTGCCGCCTTTATTTATTGCGCCTGCGCCGCCTTACGCCTGGCGCGTTTCAATACCAAGCTGGACGACCCGTTCCAGGACAAGCGCTTCTTCCAGGGCTTGCCTAGCCCGGCGGCGGCGGCGTTGTTGGCGGGGTTTGTCTGGGTGTCTTATGAATACAATATCGATGGCCGCGAGATTTTCTTTGGCGCCTTGCAGGTGAAATGGATCGCCTGGTTCCTGACGGTATTTGCCGCGGGTTCCATGGTGTCTGACCTCAAGTTTTATAGCGGTAAGGATATCAATCTGCGACATTCAGTACCGTTTGTGGCCATCCTGGCCGTGGTGCTGGCCTTTGTGCTGATTTCATACAGCCCGCCAGAAGTGTTGTTCAGCGTGGTATTTGTATATGCTTTGTCTGGCTATTACATGTGGGCGCGCGAGCGGCTGGCAGCAAAGAACGCGGTTTAAGCAGATTGGCTCATAAAAAACGCGCTTCCCGGCGCGTTTTTTTATGGACGTAAGTGCCAACTGGAAGCGATGTGGTCATTTGTAGGACAAGCGAGTAAAATTGGCTTGTTAGCGTTAGGAAAATTCATGGAACAAATTATTATTTTTGATACCACGTTGCGCGACGGTGAGCAAAGCCCGGGCGCGGCGATGACCAAAGAAGAAAAAATCCGCATTGCGCGCCAGCTGGAAAAGCTGGGCGTAGATGTGATTGAAGCAGGGTTTGCTGCGGCTAGCCCAGGTGATTTTGAGGCGATTTCCGAGATCGCCAAAGTGATCAAAACCTCTACCGTGTGTTCATTGGCGCGTGCCAGTGAGAACGACGTGCGCCGTGCCGGTGAAGCGATCAAACATGCGGCCAAAGGCCGTATCCATACCTTTATTGCTACCAGCAAAATCCATATGGAAAACAAACTGCGCATGAGCGAAGACCAGGTGGTCGAGCGGGCGGTGCAAGCGGTGAAGTGGGCGCGTGAATATACTGAAGACGTGGAGTTTTCAGCCGAAGATGCGGTGCGTTCTGAGATTGATTTTCTGGTGCGTGTATTTGAAGCGGTGATTGAGGCTGGTGCCAAAACCATCAATGTGCCGGATACCGTGGGTTACAGTATCCCTGAGGTGTGGGGTGAGCGGTTTGCCATTTTGCTCAAACGCGTCAAAGGCGCTGACAAAGTGGTGTGGTCTACCCACTGCCATAATGACCTTGGCATGGCCGTGGCCAACTCGCTGTCTGCCGTCATGAACGGTGCACGCCAGGTGGAATGCACAATTAATGGCCTGGGTGAGCGTGCTGGCAACGCCAGCCTGGAAGAAATCGTCATGGCGATTAAAACCCGTAACGATATTTTCAACCTAAGCACCCGCATTGATACGACGCAAATCGTGCCTGCTTCCAAACTGGTGTCTACCATTACGGGTTATCCAGTGCAGCCGAATAAGGCGATCGTCGGTGCCAACGCGTTTGCGCATGAGTCCGGCATCCACCAGGATGGTGTGCTCAAGCATCGTGAGACGTATGAAATTATGCGTGCCGAAGATGTGGGCTGGGGTGCCAATAAACTCACTTTGGGCAAGCTGTCTGGCCGCAATGCTTTCCGCACACGGTTGAAAGAGCTGGGCATAGAGCTGGAAAGTGAAGATGCCTTAAATGCCGCATTTGCACGCTTTAAAGAGCTGGCCGATAAAAAATCTGAGATTTTTGACGAAGATTTACACGCGCTGGTGAGTGATGAAGTGGTGCAGGAGCGCGAACTGTTCAAGTTGTCTTACCTGCAAGTGGCATCGCAAACGGGTGAAATTCCGCATGCAATTTTAACCTTGAGTGTCGATGGCGCTGAGCAGCGTACAGAAGCAGATGGCGGTGGCCCGGTCGATGCCACCTTTAAGGCGATTGAAAATGTGGTGGGCAGTGATGCTGAGCTGTTGCTGTACTCCGTGAATAACATCACCAGCGGCACAGATGCACAGGGTGAAGTGACCGTGCGTTTGTCCAAGGGTGGCCGTATCGTCAATGGTCAAGGCGCGGATACCGACATTGTGGTGGCTTCGGCCAAAGCCTATTTAAATGGCTTGAACAAGCTGTATGCCAAAGCGGAAAAATTGAACCCGCAGGTGTAAGCATGTTCTGAATCAACGCTTGCTGCCGTTGGGTGGCAGGCGTTTTCTTTTTGTATTGAATCTCATTGTGGACGAAAGGCTGGATAGGTCGTAATGACGCAAAGAAATCATTGGTTGCTGGTGATCGCTGCGTTGACCTGTACCTACTTTATTTGGGGCTCCACTTACCTGGCGATTAAGTACGCGATTGAGAGTTTTCCGCCGTTTGCCATGGTAGGCATACGATTCACGGTTGCCGGGTCTTTGCTATACCTCATCTTGCGCGCCATGGGGCATGCCGCGCCTACGCGTGTGCAATGGCGTGGTGCGGCCTGGGTCGGCCTGTTGCTGCCGGTGCTGGGTAATGGCACGGTGTCGCATGTGCAGTTACATGTGTCGTCTAGCGTCGCCGCGCTGGCGATTGCCACGGCACCGATCTGGATGGCGATTTTCTCCAGCGTGTGGGGGCATAAAATCAGCCGCCGTGAATGGCTGGGCATTGCCATTGGCCTGGTCGGCATTTTGTTATTGAATACGCGTGGTAGCCTGCAAGGCGACTGGCTGAGTGCCGGTTTGCTGATGTTTGCGGCGGCCTCATGGTCGCTTGGCTCAGTCTGGAGCAAGCATATGACCATGCCGCAAGGCCTGATGGGCGCGGCCAGCCAGATGCTGTGCGGCGGTCTGATTGCACTGCTGTTTAGTCTGGCGTTTGGCGAGCATTGGTCAACGCAAGTCACACCACGGTCATGGGCGGCAATTGCTTTCCTCATCGTGCTCGGTTCCATGGTGGCATTTTCGGCGTATCACTGGCTGCTGCACCATGTGCGGCCCATGGTCGCCAGTAGCAATACCTTTGTTAATCCTATCGTCGCTTTTGTGGTGGGCGTCTGGTTCGCCGATGAGCAGATTCACCTGATGGAATATATTGCGCTGGCCGTGATTCTGGTCGGCGTGTTCCTGGTGCTGACTGCGACCAAAGAAGCGGTGCCTGACGAACAAATTGTTTAGTTAATCATTAAAGAAACTTAAATTGTATGAAGCAAAACCTGGCGTTATTTGATTTGGACAACACCCTGCTGGCGGGGGATAGTGACTATAACTGGAGCGTATTCCTGATTGGCGAAGGCTTGCTTGATGCCGAGCAACACAAGGCGCGCAACGAGCAGTTTTATGAAGATTATAAAAACGGTAACCTGGATATTTATGCCTTCCTCAAGTTTCAGTTGCAACCGTTATCGCAGCACCCGAAAGCGTTTCTGGACGAACTGCATGCCAAATATATGGCCAATGTGATCCGGCCGATGATGACACAAAAGGCGCAAGACCTGGTCAACCAGCACAAAGCCAACGGTGATTTGTGCATGGTAATTACCGCGACTAACAGCTTTGTCACTAAGCCGATTGCCACCGCTTATGGCATTGAGCACCTGATTGGCACCGACCCGGAAATGGTCGATGGCCAATTTACTGGAGGGGTGAGTGGCACGCCTAGCTTCCAGCAAGGCAAAGTGACGCGCCTCAATGAATGGCTGGCCGAGCGCGGCCAAACCCTGGCAGATTTTGACACCAGTTATTTCTATAGCGATTCACATAACGATTTGCCATTGATGAAGCTGGTCACCAACCCGGTGGCAGTGGATGCTGATCCGACATTGACCGCGTATGCCAGCGAGCACGGTTGGCCATTGATCAGCTTGCGTTAAGCTTAGCAGTTTAAAAGCTGATGGTCAGGGCCGTCACGGCCATCAGGTTGTTGTCCACTTGCCGCGCGCTGTTTTTATCAAAAATGGCATCGCGGCTATTTAACTGGCGTAATTCGTTGCGCCACACCATGCGCGGGTTCAGGCGGTAATCCATATTGACTGAATAGCCGGTAGTCTGGAAGCCATGCTCAGTGCCTGTGCTGATAATCACGCCGTGTTTGTCCCGGTAGTGCTCCAACCGCGCGGCAAATCGCAGGCGGTCTGAGTAGCTGTAGCGCAGCACCATATTCGGGCTAAACCAGACGTTGTAACGATCACTGTCAGGCGCGGCTTGCTCGGCGCCGATATCAAATGCTGTGATCAATCCCCATTGCTCATTGAGCTGCCACTGCACATAAAAATTATGAAAGTAGCGCATCTGGCGCTGTGCGTCTGATTTGTCATTGCCAATAAACGAGCTGCTATTAATGGTGAGCTTGTCGCTGGGCTTGTAAGTGAGCTGGTGGCCGATGGCGGGCGTGGTGTTGCCATCAGGGCGGTGTATGCGTTGCCAGCCGGTGAGCAGCAGGCCACTGACCAGCCATTTGCCGTCTGGCGTGGTGTAACTCAGTTTGGCGCCGGTTTCAAAGTAGGGTGAGTTGTCCGCCATCAGGCTACGCGTCAGCGTCCAGTTATCAATGCCGATTGCACTCTCAAAACCAATATGCGATGGCATGACGCCAACATCCAGCCACAAATCATGTTCGCCGGAAAGCTTAAGGCCCAGGTTGGCTTCATAAATATTGCGTAAGCCATGCGGCTCGGCGGCATAGTTGGCGCGCATATAGCTGCCGCTGCCTAGCGCCAGATTGCCGCGCACGCGCTCAGTCGATAATGCTGCTTTTAACATGCCCAGGTTGATGCTGGGGCTGTCGGTGACGTTGTGGCTATAGACAAACCCAGGACGCCTGTCATTGGCCGGGTTGTTAAAGTCGTGGATCAGGTAGCTTTCAAGGTAAGCGCTAAGCTGCACCGGGCTACGGCTGGCAGGGGGTTGTACTTCGTCTGCCTGAGCAGTCAAGGCCAGGCAGAATAAAGGCGTAATCGATAAGAGCGAGGGTTTCATGCTGAGCATCCAAACAACAAGGTGTCAGCAGAATAAAGTGCCACACCTATCAATCACATAAACATAGCGCAATGTGTTGTATGTGATTGTGCCGGACAGCAAGGGGAAAGCCGGTTAATTCGCGTGGCTGCTGTTAACGGCCCAGCACCACGTGCAGCACAAAGCGGCTGCCGATATAGGCTAGCAGCAATAAAGCAAAGCCCAACAGTGTCCAACGTGTTGCCACTTTGCCGCGCCAGCCATATTTAAAGCGGCCAAACAGTAGCCAGGCGTAAATCAGCCATGAGGCAATGGAGAAGATGGTTTTATGGTTGAACTGCAATGGCTTGCCAAAAATCTCTTCACTAAACAGCATGCCGCTAATCAGCGTAATGGTCAGCAACACAAAGCCAACATGCAACACTTTAAATAGCAAGGCATCCAGCACCATCAGCGGCGGGAAATCAGGCAGGGCCAGCCAGCTGTTCTTTTTGTGCAGCGCACGCTCGGCCATGCGCATCAGGCACGCGTGCAAGGCAGCAAAGGTAAACAGGCTATACGCCACCATGGCAATTAAAATGTGCAGGTTAAACAGGGTGAAGCCGTGCGTGTCTACATAATAGTCTTTCACTGCAAACCCTGGCATCAGCACAAATAAGGCCGCAGGCGGCAACACAAACGCTTGTAGGCTGCGTAGCGAGTGTTTTAAATCGGCCAGCCAGTAGATGAGCACCGTCAGCCATAAAATAGCCGAGAGCGCATAATACACGCCAAGGTTCAGCGAGCCGATAGCAAAAATATCGCGATACAACAACCCGCCATGCATCACCAAACCCAACGCCACCATGGCGCTGTGTAACTGAAACGGGAAGGCATGTTCGTTGATTGCTTTGTCCTGTTTGGCGATGCGCCAGTAATCCAGCGCCACGGCCATATAAACAAAAGCCACAATCAGATAAGGAAGCAGGTGTTGAGTCATGCCTGGCATTATGGCAAAACTCGCTGCATTCGACCAGCGTGCTAACGGTTAGCCGCATCACGTTAGCCAATAGTTTATTTTTGGCTTGGGCTGGCATGAGGTAAAATCGTACGCATTGCATATTCATGAATTGTGAAAGAAAGGCATTCCATGCTGGAAAACCTGACCGGCCGCTTACAGGGCGTGATTAAAAACCTGCGCGGCCAAGCACGTCTGACCGAAGAAAATATTGCCGATGCCATGCGCGAAGTACGGATGGCTTTGCTGGAGGCTGATGTTGCGCTGCCAGTTGTTAAAGACTTTATTGCCCGCGTGAAAGAGCGCGCCAATGGCCGTGATGTATTGCAGAGCTTAACGCCCGGCCAGGCCGTCATTGAAGTCGTGAACGAAGAGCTCACTGCGCTCATGGGCAAGGCCAACGAAGGCCTCAACCTGGCGGCCGTGCCGCCGGTGGTGATTTTAATGGCAGGTTTGCAAGGGGCTGGTAAAACGACCACCTCAGGCAAGCTGGCCAAATTGCTCAAAGAGCAAAAGAAAAAAGTATTGCTCGCCAGTGCTGACGTTTACCGTCCGGCGGCCATCACACAGCTACAAACCTTGGCCAAGCAATTGGAGATTGACTGCTTTGACAGCAATCCGCAGCAAAAGCCGTTAGACATAGCCGCCCAGGTCATGGAGCAAGCCAGAAAGAGTTACTACGATGTGGTGATTTTCGATACGGCGGGCCGATTGGCGATTGATGAAGCCATGATGGCCGAAATCAAAGACCTGCATGCCTACCTCAAGCCGACCGAAACCCTGTTCGTAGTCGACGCCATGCAAGGCCAGGATGCCGTCAATACGGCTAAAGCCTTTGGCGAGACCTTGCCACTCACTGGCGTCATCGTCACCAAGCTGGACGGTGATGCGCGTGGCGGTGCCGCACTCTCTGTGCGCCACGTCACTGGCAAGCCAATCAAGTTTATCGGTGTCAGCGAAAAAGTCGATGGCCTGGAACCTTTCCATCCCGACCGCATGGCTGGCCGTATTCTCGGCATGGGTGATGTATTAAGCCTGATTGAAGAAGCGCATAAAAAGGTCGACATGGCCGAAGCGCAAAAAGTCGCCGATAAGATTAAGTCCGGCGCCAAGTTCGACCTCGAAGACTTTAAAGCGCAAATGATGCAAATGCAAAAGATGGGCGGCATGGCCTCACTCATGGACAAAATGCCTGCGCAAATCTCTGGCATGGCGCAAAAAATCAATACTGACGACGTCGATAAATCGCTGCGCCGCCTGGAAGGCATTATTAATAGCATGACGCCAGAAGAGCGCCGCAAACCCGAGTTGATCAAAGCCACCCGTAAAAAACGTATCGCGGCTGGTAGCGGCGTGCAAGTGCAAGAAGTAAATCGCCTGCTCAACCAGTTTGAAGAAACCCAAAAGATGATGAAGATGTTCAGCAAAGGCGGCATGGCCAAAATGATGCGCGGGATGGGCAGCATGATGGGCGGTAAATTCCCCGGAATGTAAAGCGAAAAATGGGGATGAATAAAAAAATAAACTTTTTATACAAAAAAAGCAAAAACAGCATTGACCAAATTTAATTCATCCCCCATAATCGCGTTCTTTCAAATTTGACGCAAAACAAGCGGCAGACAAGAAACAGATGGGGTGTTAGCTCAGCTGGTAGAGCAGCGGACTTTTAATCCGTTTGTCGTGGGTTCGATCCCCGCACACCCTACCAAAATATAAAAGACGGCTTGCAGAAATGTGAGCCGTTTTTCTTTTCTTAATGCCAATCGGTGTTTCAGATTTCAGTTTTTCAGCATTTCGTTATTTTGGCGGCTTTCAGGTTATCCATCCCCGAGCCGACCCCGAAACTCAACCACTCGCAGTTTTAAACACTGACCATAGTCGCACGTCTTGATCCATAGGTAGGCAATCACAGGCTGATTGATACGACGGAATCCCTGTAGCAATCGTTGGCCGTTATGTTGGCTTAATGTGTAACTTAGAATTTATCCAGGCGAGAGTGACTTGGTATTGATAGCTATAATTGCTTAGATTAATATTTGAGGGATGTTTACTTCACGCCGCAATTAGGTTGCGTAGAAAATCTGCAAAGACTTTCTTTAATAGCTGCTTTACTGAAAGTTAAGCTTTCTATGGTAATCAAAATCCGTTTTCTGATTAAACATATCAAAGAGTTAGTAAGCCAACAACAATTTATAAGAAATGGGTAAATATGGATGTTCAACCAGATACGCAGAATATAGATAAGCTATTTTCTAACAGGACCTATTATATTGATTTCTATCAGAGACAATATAAATGGACAAGTGAGCCAGTAAAGCAATTACTTGACGATACACTCTATAAATTTAATGAGGAGTACAACAAGTACAAAAATATAAGCCTGCCTTTGGATCAGGTTATTAATAAATACTCGTGGTATTACATTAATACCTATGTCACCAATTTGGTTAATGGCAAGTTATATGTAGTCGATGGGCAGCAACGTTTAACAACGTTAACTTTAATTCTTATTAAATTGAAACATCTTGCGAAGAAATTCAATTCAGAGCTTGAAGGCTGGGTTGGGCAAAAAATTGTAGGGCTATCAGGTTACAAAACGGATTTCTGGATGAATCACGAAATGCATAAAAGTGCCATGCAGGATTTATTTGTTGGAAAGGATACTGAGCAAATAAATACCGATAGCGGCCTTACTGCATTCAATATGGTAAAAAATTATTCGACACTTTCAACGCGCCTTGATGGTGAGTTTAAAGACCTACATAAATTAGAAAGTTTCATTTTTTATTTTATGCATCGACTCGTTCTGATTAATTTGAACGTAGAGCAAACAGATGTGCCTATGGTGTTTGAAGTGATTAATGATAGAGGGGTTAAATTAAAACCTTACGAAATATTGAAGGGGAAGTTGTTAGGACAAGTTTCTAAAGAGGAATTGGATGGCCTCAATCTTAATGAACTCTGGGAAGAAAAGGTTTCGAAGATCAATGCCTTCAATGAAGATGAAATTGATGAGTTTTTCACCTATTTTTTAAGGGCAAAATTTGCGGACTCTATTGGAGAGGGGCGTAGATATGATAAGGATTACCATCGTGTGATTTTTTCAGAAAATAAATTACAGCTTGATCATAACCCGGAGCAGGTAAAAAAGTTTCTACAAAACGATTTCAAATATTACACAGATCTTTATACAAAAGTTTTAGGTCATTATAACGACAGCACTTTGAACAATGCTTCAGCTCACGTCTATTACAATAGCTTGACTGAAATGGATATGCAGTTTCTATTGATTCTTTCTTCATGTGAACTTAATGATGCACAAGAAGATGCCAAAATTCAGACTATTGCCTATGAAGTCGATAGATTGTTTTGTTTACTTCAGTTACAGCGTAGTTACGGTAGTAATGCATTCGCGGTTGCAATTTACAAGCTTAGTGCTGCAATACGTGGCAAAGATATTTCAGCAATTCGTCCGGCATTTGATAGTACTTTACTTGAGCTTCTTACTGAGGCTAGAGGAGTCCCAGCAACTGCGCCATTATCATCTGGCTTCTTTAAGGAAACTGGTATTGAATTGGATAAACGGTTTAAACGTTATTTCTTTGCCAGAATTGAAAAGTTTATTGCAGACAATACGAATCTAAAAATGAAACATTCACTTTACGATCTTGTTCAAAATACAGGTACAGTAAACGGCTTTCACATTGAACATATACTTGCAGATAATGATGAGAATTTAAAGCTATTTAATGATGATGAAGAGAAATTCAAAAGTGAAAGAAATCGGCTGGGTGGATTGCTTTTGCTTAAGGGGAAAGACAATATTTCTAGTAATAACGAAAGTTACAAAAAAAAGCTCCAATCTTATGCGAATACACTTTATTGGAATGAAACTCTCAGAGAAGATAGTTATAAATCCAAATTAGACTTTTCTAACATGATTGAAAAATACAAACTTAACTTTAGAGCAATGAATGAGTTTGGCCAAAATGAGTTAGATGAGCGGCACGAGTTGCTTTATGAAATGGTGTTGCACATCTGGAAGTAATTTCCAGATAGAAATACTAACGCGGCTTGCAGGGATGTGAGCCGTTTTTCTTTTCTCAATGCCTGATGGCGACTCAGAATTTCGGCGTTTCAGGATTTCTAGCCAGTTGACCTGTCAGTCAATCTCAGAAACTCACACACTAGCTGATGAAAAGCTAGCTCACAGACGCACGTCTTGAGTCATAGCCATGCAATCAGGGGCAGACTATTCGGACGGTGATCCCGCGTGAGATCGTTGGCCGTTATGTTGGCTTGGCGTGGGAGGTTCGATTCTCTAAAGTGTGTTGCAAAGAGATTATTAGAAAATAATCCAATTTAATTTTTGGTATTTCATGCAAATGCAAAATACCTAGATTCAATAAGCCTCAAATTTATGATTTATATAAAATATAAATTTTATTTTGCCCCCATTGATCCAGATAAATATTACTTAAAAATTTAGGCCCTTTAAAGTTTTTTAGCCACTCTTCAAAGAATGTAGAAACCCCTATAGCTTCGATAGTTGTTATCCATCCATCAATATCAGGCATTCCAGCAGAAATTAATAGTTCATTTCCAGCGTTTTTCTCGATGTCTTTTGCTTCGATTGTTTTATTTAGCAAATTGATAAAGTCCACTTTCAAATATTGTTTAATTGAATGTCCAATTTCGAAACCTGCTCTTTTTCCTAATTCAGTTTTGGGTTCGATTGAACCTAAGTGAGTAACTGTCCATGTAATAAGCTTATTTCCAACTGAGTCTGTTTCTGAAAGGGGGTAAGGAATATCATTGTCTGTCATTCTTTTTGAAAATTCGAATGGCTTATCGGCGAGCTTGTTTAGTGAGGCTATCAATTCTTGCAAAATATTTTCACCAATGACCGCAGGTCTATTTACGTGATTTGAAAACTCAATATCAATCTCAATTCCTTCTAGCTTTTTAAGTTTACCATGTGAGTATTTATCTAATAAGCGCTCTTGAATTTTGGCAAAAAACTTAACTTCTTGTCTGAGGTCTCTAAAAATGAGCATAGTCAACTCTAGGCCAATTTTTTTGCCACTGCGATTTATGTAAAAGTCTGGTGGATCACTCTTTGCGCGAATTGGCGCAGTGAAGGAGAGTTCTGGGAGTTGTGTATCAAGTAGTTCTTTGAAGTGTTTTAGATGCGAATACTCCATTGCATTTTTGTTTGCAAACTTTGGATATTTTATCGAGGTATTACTAGTCGAGACAAAATCTACATTGCCATCTTCATCTTCGCCGATAAGTAGTGGAGGTAGGAACATAGGATATTTTGAATCCATTGAGAAGAGTATGTTTATAAATATCAATGCTACAGCAACTTGAGGATCTGTATCAAATTTGATTTTATTGTTTAATCTCTACTCTTAAAATGTACGTTCCATTCGCATTATCTGCAAGCAGATAAATTACACGATGCATTGCACAGACGCTGGTTTGTCCAGGCAAGAGTGTCTGAGCCTGATAAGAAAAATCTCAACATTGGGCCGGGCTTTAATCATCTAGATCCTCGAGTTGAAGAAAAAGCTCGGCTTGCTGTGATCACGCTGAATCAGTTCTTCGATGAGTATACTTAACTAACTTTTATGTAGAGGCTAAAAATGAAAATGCAAAGGTTTAGGAAATTCATAAATATTGTCCTAAAGTTTTTAGGACCTGTAGCAATATTATTTGCAAATCCTGCTTATGCAGACTTTTTAGGAAATACTACTAATCCTCCTAGTTTCGAGGATTTTGCAAAATGGGGTGGTGAAGTTTATGTTCGGAGTGCAGAAGTCGATCCGGAGCATTCGGATCAATGGGGTTATTTTTACGGTTTTGAACAGACTATCGTGCTTCCTGTAATAGCTGCTAAATTGGAATCCATTACACTTTATGATCTTTATGATCAATCTGGTCCTGAGTTTGTTACATTTACAATAAATGGTACGATATTTAACGTAACTAATACATTACCTTATGGTGCAGATATAACGCCAATTGTTTACGATTTGAAAGGTATTGCTGTTGAAAAATCTTTCACTTTAAAATTCAGTGCTGTCCCTGGTTATGGAAGTTCAGCCGAAGGTAAACTTCTTTTAAGTTCTGAGACTGGGGACTTCTTACCGATAGTCAGAAATGAAGTTACAATTAACTTCATTGACCCAACCTTATCTCGATATTTTTCATATAAAGATAAACCTTTACTGTTTGGACTTTACTATTCTCCTTTAACGGTACCAGAGCCGGAAAGTTTGGTAATGTTGATGGCAGGTTTAGGTCTGGTAGTTTTGATAAAAAGACGTAAAAAAATTAATGAATAATAAGTTTGTCGTGGGTTCAATCCCCGCACATCCTACCAAAATATAAAAGACGGCTCGCAGAAATGTGAGCCGTTTCTCTGTTCTCGATACTGAACAGCGTTTCAGTTTTTCAGCATCTCGCGATTTTTGCGGTTTTTAAGTTTAATCTCTCAAGCCATCTCTGGAGTTCACCCGCTTGCAGCCAAGAGCCCGGCGCATAGTCATAGATCTCGTGCCATAGCCAAACGATCAGTTCCGGGTCTTCTTTAGTTTCTCAGTTGGGGCGTGTTCAAGTTTTCACTGCTGATGAAATTATTTCCATAAATTTAATTGATGTGGAATACAATTGAGAATCAGTTGTGCCCAATCATCAATGTAATATTGTTAAAACTGCATTAATAGTTCTCAGCTAGTCTATTTAAATAATTATTTGAGGAGAGGATGATGAAGTGGATATTGGTTCTTGCTATGTTGTTGTCAGCGCAAGTAGGGCATGCTGACAGTGTGGTTTATCAATCAGCACCTTATGGTTCGACTCAAGCTTTTGGTGCAGTGTGTTCCAGCGCTAGTTGTTTAGATCCAACCCAATGGGATGATCCTTCACAGTATATTGGAGAAACATTTTCACTCACTTCAGCCGCCACTATAAAGACGATTGATTTTTACAAAGGGCTGTTTTATACGGATCCTATCTCTGAGCCTGTAGATATTCCATCTGATATTACGGTTGCTTTTTATGATGCTTCATCCTATAGCCTAGTCTATTCACAGACCTTTAATACCAGTGAGTACACGCAGACAGAGCGTTTCTTGGGGCCGGGCACAGGTCAAAATTATAATATTCATGCCGCTTTTACACCTTTTGACTTGGGTGCAGGTGATTATATTGTGTACTACTTTGGCGATCATTTGGGACTGCCTCTTTATGCTGGATACGGAGATTCTGTGGTGGTCGTTTCACCTGCGCAAGGGGGCTATACTTTCGACAATCCTTACTATGCATTCGGCGCTACGGCAGTAAAACTCACCGGCAGTTTTTTAACAACGGTGCCTGAGCCTGAGTCTTTTGCCTTGATGTTAACCGGGTTCGGTTTAATTGCATTTGCGCAAAAAAGGAAAAAGAAAGCTTTGTAAATCGGTTGCAAGGTTCGGCTCCGACCTTACCGAAATATAAAAGACGGCTTGCAGAAATGTGAGCCGTTTTTCTTTTCTCTATGCCATTCATCAAATCGGGTGCTTTACTCGCCTGAGGTTCTAAACTCCCTCCCCCGCATCGCACGCCCTGAGTCATCCTTAGCCAATCAGGACTGGCTGATGCGAGTCCCGGTCGCAATCCTTGGCCAGGATGTTGGCTTGGTGTGGAAGGCTGGAAGATTATTGCTGCAATCGAAATAATCAATTGCGCTCAGCGCCAATTCTCAACAAATGATCAATCAGTTAAATTTAAGTCACTCCGCAAGTTGACGGATCAGACGAGATCGATGACTTGATTCACTTTTAATATTTAATAAAGGACTGACTGATGATGAGAAACGCGACTGTTAGATTGATGGTAAATATTCCAATTCTGTTGGGTGCAGTAGTTTCGGTATTCGCACTCACCCCCTTGGAGGTTTTAGCTACGCCACCCGTTTCAAGCACAAGCATCCAGAGTGAAACGGCGGCGTCGTATCGCACGGTGACCATTGATGGTGTGAAGATTTTTTACAGGGAGGCTGGACCTAAAAACGCGCCAACGGTGTTACTGCTGCACGGTTTTCCAACGTCGTCACATATGTTTAGAAACCTGATACCAAAACTTGCTGATCGCTACCATGTGATTGCCCCTGACTACCCTGGCTATGGACAGAGTGATCAGCCGGCCATGGATAAATTTACCTATAGCTTCGACAATTTGGCGGCAGTGGTTGATAAATTCACAACACAAATCGGATTAACAAAATATGCGATGTATGTGCAGGACTATGGCGCACCGATTGGCTATCGTTTAGCTTCTGCGCATCCAGAAAAGATTAGTGCAATCGTTGTGCAGAATGGCAATGCGTATGTTGAAGGTATAGACAATCCATTTTGGGATCCCGTTAAAGCATTCTGGAAAGATAAATCTGAAGCTAATGCGGCAAAAGTACGGCCGGTCCTGGAATTGAATGCCACCAAATGGCAATATACTGAAGGTTTCCGTGACCCTGTGGCGCATGTGAGCCCAGATACATGGATGCTTGATCAGGCCTATCTGGATCGTCCCGGGAATAAGGATATCCAGGTGGAGTTGTTTTACAGCTATGGTACCAATCCGCCACTGTATCCAAAATGGCAAGAGTACTTCCGTAAGCACCAGCCACCTATGTTGATCGTTTGGGGTAAAAACGACAAAATATTCCCTGGTGAAGGCGCTACACCGTATTTGCGCGATCTGCCAAAAGCTGAGCTGCACTTGCTGGATACAGGGCACTTTGCACTAGAGGAGGATGGCGACCTGATTGCGAAGTTGATGCATGATTTCTTGGATCGTAAAGTTAAATAGCAATGACAGAGCTGACCATATATTTAAGCAAGATGTGGTGAGCTCTTTTAGAGGTATGAAATATCAGTATTCACGGCTCGATGATTGATCAACAATTTGGGAGGGTGTCATGACTACAGTTTCAAATACTTTTGTGCTTGTTCACGTTGTATTAAGTTTGGTTGGAATTATTTCAGGCTTGATCATGGCCGGTGGATTGATGTCGGGCCATTATTACAATCGCTGGATAAACGCTTTTATGTTTACAACTATTCTTACCAACGTGACTGGGTTTGGCTTTCCATTTACAACGATTCTGCCAGCCCACATTATTGGTGCAATTTCATTAGCCGTTTTAGTGGTTGCAAGTATTGCCCTTTATCTGAAGGGGCTTAGTGGTGGTTGGCGAAAGGTTTTTGTAGTGACCAGCATTCTGGCCTTGTACTTAAATGTATTCGTGCTGATTGCACAGCTTTTAGCCAAAACACCTCCTTTAGCAATACTTGCACCCACGCCCGCTGCGCCAGCTTTTGCTGCAGCGCAAACAATTGCATTTGTGATCTTCGTCATTCTGGGGTGGGGTTCATTTAATAGAAGTAAATAGGGTTGCGTTTTTGTCCAGGCAGGAGCACCAGCGTTGAGACTAGATTCGAATGTCAAGCCGCACAGCAAATAGCTCCCCCCTGGATTAGTTGATCTCGCTACCTCGACAATTTATTTGGTCACTATTGTTTTTCCAATTGGTGCAAGCGCAAGCACTGCAAGCTTGAGGTGTTGAATGCCAAAAGGAATGCCGATAATTGTGATGAAGCATGCCAGTGCAGAAACAATATGACCGATTGCTAGCCATGCACCAGCAAAGATAAACCAAATGATGTTTCCAAGCAGTCCCAGTAATCCGGTACCAATATCGTCTTTCTGATTTAAATCTTTACGACTTATTGCTTCACGACCAAATGGGAGGAAGGTAAATTGACCAATGACAAAACAGGCCTTTCCCCAAGGGATACCGATGATTGTGACGAAGGCCAAGATGCCGAAAAGCCACCAGGCCAAGCCCATTAAAAAACCACCGAAAATAAACCAAAGTAAATTTCCAATTGCACGCATTGTTACCATCCCTTGTTGTTTGAGTTTAGTCTAAATACACATCGTATATTCAAAGCTTACCCACTCGTAAGCATAAGTTCAAATTAGAAGATATACATCACTTGGTAGTTGCTCCAACCTTTATTGCGCTTTGGCGTGCTCATTATGATTAAGCAGAAAACATACCTTAGTTCATACGTTTGACGAATGTGTTTATGTATGAAAATAAACGGTCACGCTATTTGGCGGTGACTATGCAATATTGATAAGGGCTCATGATTGAGCACAAATAATTTGTCGATCAAAAGGGGTATCTATGTTTTCAACTTCAACACGTTCTGCGTTGGTGATGACTGTTGTGGCGATGTTACTGATTCCGTTAGTAGCATCCTGGTTCGCTTATCCAGACACGCATCTACCGCCCGGGTTTGGCGTTTTTCCACCACAGTTTGTAGCCGAGCCGCCTGGGTTTAATCTGATTGTTTTTATTGGGGTTGCGCTGCTCGAAGCCGCGTTTGCTGTTTTTTTAATATTTCCGCAATGGTTTGGCTTTAAGCCGCCAGCGCCATCCCCGCGGCCTGCACCACTTGCATTGCCTTGGTGGTTTTGGGTGGGGGCGGTTGTCACATTGTTTTTCTGGTGGTTGATGTGGACGCGCATCACACCGTTTGGTGATTTGGTGTATTACGCCTTTACGCCGATGTGGTGGGGATTCATTTTTGTGTTGGATGGTCTGGCATACCGCTATTCTGGAGGCTATTCACTGTTTGCGAGTCGTCCTAAAACATTTCTGATTAGTGCGGTTGTCTCAATTGGTGGCTGGTATTTCTTTGAATATTTCGATTATTTTGCCTTGGGTAACTGGTATTACCCTAATACAGACATCCCAGGTTTAAGCCATACCACGGTTGTGTGGATTTTTATTTTTGCTTACTCCACCGTGTGGCCGGCCATTTTTGAGTGGTATACCTTGCTCAATGCTTTTCCAAAGATTGCAGGGCGATATGCCCAAGGCCCTAAGCTGGCTCTCCCGGCAAAGCCAATGTTATACCTGAGCTTTGTGTTGTTTGCTGCCGTGCCGTTCTGGCCTTATCCTTTGTTCTGGGCGATGTGGATCGCGCCACTGATAGGTATCGCAGGCATCTTGATGATGCGTGGCATCTGGACACCTTTTACCGATGTCGCGAATGGCAACTGGAGCCCAGTGTTACTGATGGCACTCAGCTCATTGTTTAACGGATTTTTCTGGGAGATTTGGAACTATGGCAGCGCGCATCCGGCAGTACCTGTCACCAACCCGAATTACTGGGTCTACGATATCCCTTATGTGAATGTGATTCATATTAATGTTGAAATGCCATTATTGGGCTTTGCAGGTTATTTGCCCTTTGGTGTGCTGGTGTGGGTGGTGTTTCTCTGGGCGGGTAAGGTGTTTGGTTTTAATACCGATATTCTGCCTAGCGGTAAAGGCCATTGATGGTGTGTGTTATCTGGTGGAGAAGGCTAAACACATGATTCATTTGTCGTGGGTTTGATCTCCGCCACATTGCCAACATACAAAAAAACGGCTTGCAGACATGCGAGCCGTTTTTCTTTTCTCCATGCCGAGGTTAAGTGGTTGTTTGGATTGGTCTGGCCCAAACAGGCTAACGACATGATAATACTTTTACACTAGAATGATTATCGTATGTACTATTTATGATTTATAAGACGTTGGTAAATGTTAATTAATAAACAGGGGATAGCGATGAAAAGTTTAGTGTTAGTTGCAGCAATGAGTTTGGCCTCAGTGAACGCATACGCGGTTGATATTGTTGGCTTATACAATACGGGCGCTAGCTTTGCAGCTGGCGCACAAGATACGAACTACGCATTATCAAGCACAACCACCACAGTTGATGCATATGGTTATGTGACTGCAAATGGTTCCTTTCCACTTGCGGGCAACTGGCTGGCGAATACTGCTACTTCTTCATGGTTAACACCTACGGCTAACCAGGGTGATTCATTTGATCCTTCTGCTGATGGCCTCTACACCTGGACGACGACCTTTGATTTGACTGGTTATGACGCAGCCACCGCTAGCTTTAATGCGCAGTTTGCGGCTGATAATACTGCAGTTGTTTACCTGAACGGCAATCAGATTGGCACTTCTAATGGCTTTTCATCATGGAGCACCTTTTCAGCCACTGCAGGTAACTTTGTTGCAGGCGTGAATACGTTGTCATTTGTAGTGACTAATCAGGCACAAGGTTTTGGTAACCCAACTGGTTTGCGCGTCGAATTCCTGTCTTCAAACGTTGCTGCTGTGCCAGAAGCGGACAGCTATTCATTGATGCTGGCGGGTCTTGGTTTGTTGGGCCTGGTTGCACGCCGCAAAAACGCAGCTTAAGTATTTGTGCGTTAAGTCAAAAGTCACGCTGATATTATCAGCGTGACTTTTTTATTGCCTGCCTACAACTTCAGTGTCGTGGACTGTCTCCTCGCATCATTGAGCCGCTAATCACAGCTTAAGTGTATGCAATCGACGATCCCGCTACATGTTTTGCGGGCATTTTAGCTACAATCCATGCAGCGTCATGTCATTGCAAAGGTACACCATGGATTCCTCTAGTTTTCTTGTTCAAGCAGCGATCTACCTCGCGTCCGCCATCCTGTTAGTACCACTGTTTAAGCGGCTGGGTCTGGGCTCGGTACTGGGTTATCTGATTGCTGGCATTTTGATTGGCCCTTATGCCTTAAAGCTGATTGCCGATCCTGAGCATATGCTGCATTTCGCCGAGTTTGGCGTGGTGTTGATGTTGTTCCTCATCGGGCTCGAGCTGGAGTCGCAAAAGGTGTGGGAGCTGCGCAAATTGTTGTTCGGCCTGGGCGGGTTGCAGGTGACGCTGACGATTGCGCTGGTGACATTGGTGGCGCACCTGCTTGGTTTTTCATGGGCTGAGGCGCTGATTATTGGCATGGGCGTGGCGATGTCGTCGACGGCGATTGGGCTGACGGCCTTGATTGAGAAAAAACAGTTGCGCACACCAGGCGGGCAGGCGGCATTTGCCACCTTGTTGTTCCAGGATTTATCGGTCATCCCATTGTTTATGGTGCTGGCGTTTATTGCGCCTAACAAGAGTGCGTCGGGCTTTGATGTGTGGGCCGTGACGCAGTCGATTGCGGTGATTCTGGTCATTATCTTGGCGAGCAAAACCATTTTGCGGCCCATCATGCGCATCGTCGCGCAAACCGGCATACGTGAGGTGTTTGTGGCTTTTTCGTTATTGCTGGTGATCGGCGTTTCGCTGGCAATGGCGTCGGTAGGGTTGTCGATGGCGCTGGGGACTTTTTTGGCCGGGGTGTTGTTGGCTGATTCTGAGTACCGCTATGAGTTGCGCCTGGATATCGAGCCGGTGAAAGGCTTGCTGCTTGGTTTGTTTTTTATCTCGGTCGGCATGACGGTAGACTTGGATTTAGTCACCAACCAGCCAGGACTGATTTTTGGCTTTGCCTTGCTGATTGTTGCCATGAAATTTCTGGTGCTGGTTGGGCTCGGCAGAATGTTTCATTATCCCTTGCGTGACAAATTATTATTCGGCGTTGCCATCTCGCAAATCGGTGAGTTTGCATTTGTGATTTTTGGCGTGGCTTTGACGCAAGCCTCTATTTCCCGCGAAACCTACAATATCCTTAATGCGGTTGTCGCTGTCTCCATGTTGATCACGCCGGTGTTGTTATTGTTATATGACCGCTTTTTAGCCTTGCAATGCGGTGAGCCGCCCAAAGAGGCGATTACCGAAAATAACGCGGTCATCATTGCTGGCTTTGGCCGTTTTGGGCAGATTGTAGCTCGCGTGTTGATGGCCAGGGGCATCAGTGTCACGCTGATTGATAACGACCCAAACCAGGTAGATTTAACGCGCCAATTTGGCTGGCGTTGCTATTACGGCGATGCGTCGCGCTTGGATGTGTTGGAGGAGGCAGGCATTGCCGAGGCACGTTTATTTGTGATTGCGGTGAACGATGCAGCGGCGACGTTGGAAATGGCCAGGCTGGTCAAAGAGCGTTGGCCGCAGGTCAAGATTGTGGTGCGCGCCCGGAGCCGGACCGATGCGTTTGACTTGCGTGACCTGGATTTGCAGCCGGTACGCGAGACGTTTTATTCCTCCTTAGAAGCTTCGCGACAGGCGTTGCTGGCAATCGGAGAAACAGCAAGCGCGGCGGCCAAGATCATCAAGCAATTTGAAAAGCATGATATTGAGCAACTGGAAGCCACGCGCAAAATCCGCCATGACCGCAAGGCCTTGTCCAGCGTGATGGAGCAAGGGCGACAGGATCTCAAAACCCTGCTCGAGCTTGAGCATCCGGATACCGGAAGCTAAGCGGCTTAGGCCGAGCTTGTTATCTGTATTCAGTGACCTCAACACAGCGCAGGCGATGTGAGGGATAATAACGCCCTCAGCATTTTTGCCGCATTTTTGGAATTCTCCCCATGGAAGTCAAAGTCAATTTTCTCGATAAGCTACGCCTGGAAGCCAAGTTTGATGACTTCACGGTGATTGCCGATCAGCCTATCCGCTATAAAGGCGATGGCTCGGCGCCCGGCCCGTTCGATTATTTTCTGGCTTCGTCGGCCTTGTGTGCGGCTTATTTTGTGAAGCTGTATTGCAGCACGCGCAATATTCCCACCGATAATATCCGCTTGTCGCACAACAATATTGTTGACCCGGAAAACCGCTACAAGCAGATTTTCAAGATACAGATTGAGTTGCCGACCGATATTTCCGAAAAAGACCGTATAGGCATTTTGCGTTCGATAGACCGTTGCACGGTGAAAAAAGTGGTGCAGGCCGGACCGGATTTCATCATTGAAGAAGTGACTAACCTGGACGAAGACGCGCAGGCGTTGCTGACAGTGGATACAGACACGGATGCGCTGACCTATATCACCGGCAAAGATTTGCCGCTGGAGCAAACCATCGCCAATATGACCGGCCTGCTGGCGGGTCTGGGTATCAAGATCGAGATCGCGTCGTGGCGCAATATTGTGCCTAACGTGTGGTCGCTGCATATCCGTGATGCGCATTCGCCCATGTGCTTTACCAATGGCAAAGGATCGACCAAGGAAAGCGCGCTGGCATCGGCGTTGGGCGAGTATATTGAACGATTGAGTAACAATCATTTTTATGCCGGGGCGTACTGGGGCGAAGACATTGCCAATGCTGAGTTTGTGCATTACCCGAACGAGCGCTGGTTCAAGCCGGGCCGTAAAGATGCGCTGCCGAAAGAGATTCTCGACGACTACTGCCTGGAGATTTACAACCCGGATGGCGAGTTGCGTGGCTCGCACCTGATTGATACCAATTCCGGCAATGCTCAACGTGGCATCTGTTCATTGCCGTTTGTGCGTCAGTCGGATGGCGAAACCGTGTATTTCCCAACCAATCTGGTGGAAAACCTGTTTGTTAGCAATGGCATGAGCGCTGGTAATACGCTGGTGGAAGCACAGGTGCAATGTTTGTCAGAAATTTTTGAGCGCGCCGTAAAGCGCGAAATCATCGAAGGCGAAATCGCCTTGCCGGATGTGCCGCAAGCTGTGCTGGCGAAATATCCTGGCGTGGTGGCCGGGATCAAAGGCCTGGAAGAGCAGGGCTTTCCGGTGCTGGTGAAAGATGCTTCGCTGGGCGGACAGTACCCGGTGATGTGCGTCACTTTAATGAATCCGCGCACTGGCGGTGTATTTGCCTCTTTTGGCGCGCACCCGACCATGGAAGTCGCGCTCGAGCGTAGCCTGACCGAGTTGCTGCAAGGCCGCAGCTTTGAAGGCCTGAATGACCTGCCGCAGCCAACTTTTGCCAGCGAAGCAGTGACGGAGCCGAATAACTTTGTTGAACATTTTATTGATTCCAGCGGCATTGTCTCCTGGCGCTTCTTCAGCGCCAAATCAGAGTATGAGTTTGTCGACTGGGATTTCTCCGGCGAAGGCGAGCATGCGAACGCTGAAGAAGCGGCGACCATGTTTGGCATGCTGGCTGAGTTGGGCAAAGAGGCTTATGTTGCCGTGTATGACCAATTGGGTGGTCAATATCCCGCAGTGGCTTGCCGTATCCTGGTGCCGGGTTATTCTGAGGTGTATCCGGTTGAGGACCTGGTGTGGGATAACACCAACAAGGCATTGTTGTTCCGCGAGGATATTTTAAACCTGCATACCCTGGACGACGACAGCCTGGAAGCCTTGCTGGAGCGCCTGGAGAATAACGAGCTGGATGATTACGGCGATATTGCCACGTTGATCGGCATTGAGTTTGACGAAAATACTGACTGGGGCCAGCTCACGGTCATGGAGTTGAAGTTGCTGATTCATCTTGCCTTGCAGCAATTTGAAGAGGCGCATGACCTGGTCGGTGCCTTTTTGCAGTACAACGACAACTCGCTGGAACGCGGCCTGTTTTACCAGGCATTGAATGTTGTGCTGGAAGTTGAGTTGGATGATGAACTGGAGCTCGCTGACTACGAAGCCAATTTCCGCAAGATGTTTGGCGAGTCGCGGATGGACGCCGTGATTGGCTCGGTCACCGGTAGCGTACGCTTCTATGGCCTGACGCCAACCAGCATGCAACTGGAAGGCTTGGACAGGCACCACCGTCTCATCGACAGCTACAAAAAGCTACATGCTGCCCGTGCCAGAATGGCGGCCGGCCGATAATGTCCCAGGATTGCATAAAATCCTAGTCTATTCAATCGATTAGGATTTTATGTAATAGCGGGTATAATGCGCTTACCCTACGGCTTACCAATCAACGTAGCGGCTTTGTTACCCTCTTTAAGGTTTGATTCGTTTGTCCAGATTGGTGTTGCCATAGGCAACAGACCAACGCCTATTAATACTTGCATGGCTGGTTTTAATTCGTCCATGCAATTTCTATAAGTTGAATTACTTTGTCACAAGAAAATATCCCTGCAAACATCACGTTTGCTGATTTGAATTTATGCGCGCCAGTCTTGCGCGCGATTGCCGATGCTGGTTATAGCTCACCGACGCCTATCCAGGCGCAGGCGATTCCTTATGTGCTGCGTGGCGGCGATTTGCTGGCCGGTGCACAAACCGGGACTGGCAAGACGGCGGGCTTTACGCTGCCGATTTTGCATCGCTTGTCTGAAGTGCCATTGGCACAGGCCGTGAAGGGCAGGCCGCGTTGCCTGATCTTGTCGCCCACACGTGAATTGGCGGCGCAAATTGGCGAATCCGTCACCACTTATGGCAAATATCTGCCACTCAAAAGCATGGTGGTGTTTGGCGGCGTCAGCATTAATCCGCAAATCAACCGCCTGAGCAAACCGCTGGATATCCTGGTGGCGACACCGGGTCGCTTGCTAGACCTGGTGCAGCAAAAGGCGCTGGATTTGTCTGGCATTGAAATCCTGGTGCTGGACGAAGCCGACCGTATGCTGGACATGGGTTTTATCCATGACATTAAAAAGGTGCTGGCCTTGCTGCCTAAAAAGCGCCAAAACCTGCTGTTCTCGGCCACGTTTTCTGACGATATCAAACGACTGGCTGACAGTTTGCTCAACGCGCCAGACCTGGTGGAAGTGGCGCGCCGCAATGCCTCCAATGCATTGATTGAGCAAAGCGTGCATATGGTGTCGCAGGCGCACAAACGCGAAATGGTCAGCTATTTGATTAAGCATCATCAGTGGCAACAAGTGCTGATTTTTACCCGCACCAAGCATGGCGCCAACCGCCTGGCGGAAAAACTGGTCAAAGACGGAATCCCGGCCATGGCGATTCATGGCAACAAAAGCCAGAATGCGCGTACGGCGGCGCTGGCACAGTTTAAAGCAGGTACTATCACGGCGCTGGTGGCGACCGATATTGCCGCACGTGGGCTGGATATTGACCAGTTGCCACAAGTGGTGAATTTTGAGCTGCCTAATGTGCCGGAAGACTATGTACACCGCATTGGCCGTACTGGCCGTGCCGGTGCCAGTGGTGCCGCCATTTCACTGGTGGATCGCGAAGAGTTTGGCATGCTGAAAGACATTGAAAAGCTGATCAAGCGTGATATTCCGCGGGTGCCGGTAGAGGGTTTTGTTGCGCCAGAGAAAAACAGCGAAGAGCCTGACCGCCCACCACGCGGGCAGAATCACGGCCGTGGGCGCCAAGGGAAACCACAGGGGCAGCCACAATCACAACAGAGACAGCCTCAAGGCAATAAACAACAGTCTTCTAAACCGGCACAGTCTCAGCCTAGGCAAGCTCAGGGTCAAGCGGGTGCTAACCAATCTGGTCAAGGCAATAAACCCAATCCGCACAAGTCCGGGCATGCGAACTCCGGTCAGCGCAATGGTCACCAGGCGCAACATCGCCAGGGTGGCAACAAGCCGCAGGGCGCACTGTTTACGTCTAAGCCAGGCGCGAACAGCGCCAAAACACCGCCGAAAGCGCGCTAATGCACATTTGGGTGGATGCCGATGCTTGCCCGGTGGTGATCAAGGAAATCCTGTTCCGGGCGGCTGAGCGTGCCCACATGACAACGACCTTTGTTGCCAACAAGCTGTTACGGGTGCCACCTTCGCCTTATTTACGGGCGATGCAGGTCGATAAAGGCTTTGATGTGGCAGATAACGCCATTGTCGCCGCGCTGGTAGCGGGTGACCTGGTGATTACGGCAGATATCCCCTTGGCCGCGCAAGTGATCGAAAAAGGTGGTCATGCGCTGAATCCACGCGGTGAGTTTTATTCACCCGAAAATATCAAAGAGCGCTTGGCCATGCGCGACTTTATGGAGTCGTTGCGTGCGAGTGGCGTGGAGACGCAAGGTCCGAGCGCGATGCAGTCGTCTGACCGGCATACTTTTGCCGCGCAGCTGGACCAGTTTTTGGCTCGGGTTGCGCGTCAATCGCCTCGGGTTTAAGCGCTAGTCACGCCGCCATTTTCATGTGGTGTACGCAGGTTTTTTTTACTAAATGTTAAGTCTTGCAAAACACCCTAACGGGCTATTGGCTTTTATATTTTGCTCGCTAAAATCAAGGTTGCAATAATGGTTGTTCGGGAAAATATTATTGCGATAATTTTAGTGGGAGATAAGCTTATGCGCTTTTTTAATTCTTTGATTTTTTCTCTGGCGATGATGGTGTCGGTGTCATCACATGCGGCAGTAGAAACCTATGGCGAACTGTTGTCAGGGACTTATGAACCAGCCTCTGATTTTGCTTCGTTGTCAGTTAGCAACACCGGCAATGTCTATACATTTACCTTGTCCGCCTATGATTTGAATGCCTTGTTTACGAATAAAGCTTTTATCGGGTCAATCGCTGTCAAAGCAACGCCGGATGTCAGCGCCAGCAATATCACGATTAGCAATATTAGCGGTGGTGTCACTAGCCTGACTGCAGGGAATGGTGGTGGCCCTGGCGGTGGTTGGGACTTTAGGTTTGTGCTTGGCCAAGGAGCGAATGACCGCTTACTGGCGAATGAGTCCGTTACCTGGACGGCGACATTTGCTTCCGCTTCTCAGGTCAATTTGGACGACTATGCCCTGCATGTGCAAGGCCTGACCAAAGCGCAAGGGGATAGTGCCTGGTATCTGAACTCCATCGTGACGACGCCGGTGCCGGAGCCTGCCTCCTGGGGCATGTTGCTGGCTGGCTTGGTATGCTTGGTTGCGTTGAAAAGACGTCCAGCCCAGGCATAAGTTGTGTTGCCTCTCGTCCTCTGTGAGGAGGGCGCGCTTGAATGTAAAACGGCTTGCATATTTGCAAGCCGTTTTTGTTTTTAGGGTGTTCAGTGCCGCCGCATTGGATGCAACACGGGTGTAATGTATTGAAAACCCCTTTGATTTAACTGGTTATTTTTAAAGGCTTGCATTAGCATTAGTTAAAACAGTGTATGTAAAACTGGCGTAAGAATAAAAAAGAAGAGGTCATGCGTTAATGAGTTTGCAGGCTCGGATTGACGAGGCATTATTTCACAGGCTGTTATCGGGAGCGCGCATTCCTTTAATCGGGAGTGCGTTCGGCGGTTTGTTGATTGCGTTTTCGCAATGGGGTTCTGAAAAAGGTCATTTGTTCTTGTTATGGTGCAGCGTGGTCTATGCCGTCATTGTGTTGCGCGTGTGGCTACTCAAGCGCTGCCAGCACCGGCTGGCCAAGCATGGATTCAATTATCCCCTGGCTTATCGTTACTGCCTGACCCTGGCGCTGTCAGGGCTGGCGTGGGGCGCGCTGGGGTTGCTGGTGAAAGACGCACCGCCCATGACGGTGATTATTGTGATCACGGCCATTCAGGCGATGGTAATGGGTGGTGTGGTGACCATGGCGTCGTGTATCCCTGCCTTTTTTGCCTTTAGTTTGCCCGCGATGTTGCCAACGGTGCTGGTCTTCTCGTTTAGCGAAAACCTGTCCAGCTTGATTATGGCAGTGTTTAGTGTGATTTTTTACCTGCTGATGATAGGCATTGCCTATCGTTTTAACCAGTCATTGCGGCAGGCGGCCCGTATCAGTTTTGAAAACGAGGACCTGATCGGCTCCTTGAAAGACGCTTATCACAAAATTTCTGCCCAGAACCAGGAGCTGAACCATGTGGCGCACCATGATGCGCTCACGGGCTTGCCTAACCGCAAGCTGCTGTCTTTGCGTTTGCAGCAGGCGATAGAGCTGGGACGTGTGAAGCGAACCGGCACAGCGCTGTTATATCTGGATCTTGATGGCTTTAAAGCCGTGAATGACCAACTGGGGCATGAAGCGGGCGATCTGGCCTTGATTGAAGTGGCGCAGCGCTTGAGCAAGGTGATTCGTGGCAGTGATACATTGGCGCGCGTGGGCGGTGACGAATTTGTGATCGTGCTATCTGATTTACCTGAGCAGGGCAAGTCTTCGGTGGAAATGGTTGGCCAGAAATGCCTGATGGTGTTTGAACGCGATTTCCAGATCCAGGGCGCCGTTTGCCGCCTGGGGACATCGATTGGTTTAACCGTGTGCAAGGACGGCGAAGCCATAGAACAACTGCTGTCTGCGGCTGATAAGGCCATGTACCAGGCAAAGTTACTGGGTTGCGGGCAAATGTCCTGGGCGGTTTAGCAACCGCCAATTAAGTAGCGTGATTGGCCTGCTGAAGGGATGCGAGTGCAGATTTTCAATTGCGTAAATTAGCTTTTGCGATAAGAATTCACACTTTGATGATTGTCATGAGAGTTGACCATGCGGCCGCAGTATAAGATTGTAATGGTATATGTGTTGGTAGGCGCTGCCTGGATCTTTTTTTCTGATAAGGTCGTTGCGCAACTGTTTACTGATCCGCGTGACCTGACGATGATGCAGGATATCAAAGGCTGGCTGTTTATCATGGTCACCGCCATGTTATTGTTTTTCCTGGTCAAGCGTGCGCTCGAAGATGCTGCACGTGACCAGCAAAACCTGATACACAGTTATGACCAGACCATCCGTGGCTGGGTACAGGTGCTCGATTTGCGGCACAAAGAAACCAAGGATCACACTTATCGTGTGGCGGCCATGACCGTGGCGCTGGCCAGCAAGATGGGCGTGACCGACGAAGCATCGCTCAAGCTGATTGAGCGCAGTGCGATTCTGCACGATATCGGCAAGATTGGTATTCCTGATGCGGTGTTAATCAAGCCTGGCCAGCTGGATGAAGACGAAATGCGGCTGATGCGCACGCATCCGCAGATTGCGCGCGACTTGTTGGTCAACATTGATTTTCTGCGTAATTGTATGGATATTCCCTATGGTCATCATGAGCGCTGGGATGGGCATGGTTACCCTTTAGGCTTGAAAGGCGAGGAGATTCCGTTTGCTGCGCGTATTTTCTCGATTGTGGATGTGTGGGATGCTTTGATGCATCCCAGGGTGTACAAGCAGGCCTGGCCAGAAGGTAAAGTGCTGGATTATATTCGCAGCGAATCCAGTATCCGTTTTGATCCGGCCGCAGTCGATGCGTTTTTTACCCATTATGAGGTCATCAAGGGCGCCGCCAGAGCGTCTTATAGTGAGGAATAGCTGGGGCGCAGTCGCTTGAGTGAGGGGGAGGTTACCTGCTAAATGACCACATCGGGAAATTTGCCGGGCATTTATACAGGTATTTGGGGATTTGATTTGAGTCACATCCCTTACAGTAGTGGACGGGGGCTTAGGCTAAACATCCATGTCTGCACAACAATTCACATCTGCAGGGCGGGGCAAGCTAATCAGACGTTTGTGGCTGATGGTCTTGTTTTCGCTGTTAATTTGCCTCGCGCTTACGCAGGCCAGCCTTACTGCGCTCACCCTTCCGTCAGCCACCCATAAACTGGTTGTATTGTTACTTTCTTTAGGCGTGGCCTTATGGGGCGTATTAACCATCCTCATCTGGCAGCAACAACGCACTGCTCTGGCGATGCAAGCCGCAGACCTGCAAACCTTTAACCGCGTGCTGGCCGATGCTTATGCCAGTGATACGTTTAGCCCAGTCATGTTTGCACCGACCGAATCTGCCAGTGTGGAAGAAGGCTGGCAGCAATTACGTACACAGCTCACGCAACTGGATAGCGATGGCGCCTCGGTTAAACAACATCATCAACAGTTAAATCAGCTCTATCTCGCCTTGAGTCAATGTAACCAGGCGATTGTGCAGAGCCAGGATAAACACCGCCTGTTTGAACAGATTTGCCAGATTATTGTGAATTTGGGCCATGCCAATATGGCCTGGATTGGGGAGCTGGATAGAGGTAGCAAGCAGATCGTGGTGTCCAGTGCCTTTGGCTCGGGTATTAATTATCTGGATGAAGTGTTGATCTCGGCGGACCCTGCTGCCGCGAGTGGCAGAGGGCCTTGTGGTTTAAGCATGCTGTCCGATCACCCATACTGGGTGCATGATTTCCAGACCAATCCGATCAGCGCCGTATGGCATGACAAGGCCACCGAGTTTGCCTGGAAAGCTGCGGCATTTTTGCCATTGCATGCTGAAGGCAAAGTCATCGGCTGCCTGTCATTGTATGCCGAGCACGAGCAGGCATTTGAACCGGATATCCAGCGCTTGCTGCAAGGCATGGTGGCGAATATTGATTTCGCCCTCGACCGTTTTGAGGTGCAGGCGCAGAACAGCCTGTTCCAGACCAATTTGCTCAAGAGCGAACAACGCGCACAACTGGTGCTGGAGAACGCGCTGGATGCCATTGTGAACATTGATTTACAGGGCTTGATTGTGGAGTGGAACCGGGCTGCCGCACAGATGTTTGGGTATACGCGAGCTGAAGTGGTTGGGCGCATGCTGGAAGATGTCATTGTGCCGCCTGCCTATCGTGAGGCGCATCATCAGGGCATGCAGCGTTTGCAGCAATCTGGCCACTCACGATTACTGGGCAAGCTGATTGAAATTACGGCCTTGCGCCGCGATGGCAGCGAGTTTCCGGTCGAGTTGACCATCGTTGAAATCAAGCGCGACCATGAACATTATTACAGCGCGTTTATTCGCGATATTACCGCGCGCAAAGAAGCTGAGGAGCGCATACGCTTCCTGGCCAATTATGATGCTCTGACTGGCTTGCCCAACCGCAACCTGCTGACTGAGCGTGTGATTGTGGAGATTGAAAAAGCCTGGGATCAGGACGGGCAATTCGCACTGATGTTTCTGGATCTGGATCACTTTAAGGATGTGAATGATAGTTTGGGGCACCGCTACGGCGATAACCTGCTGGTCGCATTAACGCATCGCTTCCAAAGCCTGGTGCGGCCGCAAGACACTATTTGCCGCCTGGGTGGCGATGAGTTTGTATTTCTGCTGGCCGAGGCTGATCATGTCATTGCCAAAGAGGTTGTCGAGCGCTTGCTGAAAGCGGTGGAGCAGCCGTTTGTGATCGACCAGTACGAGTTGACCATTACCGCGTCGGTTGGGGTTGCCATCTATCCGGATGACGGTCTCGATATGGAAAGCCTGCAACGCAATGCCGATGTCGCCATGTATCGTACTAAAAAAGAAAGCCGGAATAGCTATCGTTTTTTTAGCAACCACATGCAAGTGCAAACTGCGCGTAACCTGCAATTGGTCAACGCCTTGCGTCAGGCCATTGCGCTGGGACAATTGGCGGTATATTACCAGCCGCAAGTCGCGCTCGATTCAGGCCGCCTGATCGGTGTAGAAGCCCTGCTGCGCTGGAAACATCCGCAACTGGGTTTTATTTCACCAGCTGAGTTTATCCCGCTGGCCGAGTCTAGTGGCTTAATTATTTCTATCGGCAGTTGGGTACTGGAGCAGGCCACGCAGCAAATCCACGCCTGGCAATTGGCGGGCATTAGAGACATTTCTGTCTCGGTCAACTTGTCCAGTATTCAGTTCCGCGATCCAAAACTGCCTGCGCTGGTGAAGAGTGTGCTTGAACGTTATCAGGTGTCACCGCAATGCCTGGAGCTGGAGCTGACCGAAGGCGTGGCACTGGAAAACCCGGAAGGGGCGGTGGCCATGATGGATGCGCTGAGCGGCTTGGGCGTGCGCTTGTCGATAGACGACTTTGGTACCGGCTATTCTTCACTCAGCTACCTGAAAAAATTTAAAGTCTACAAACTCAAGGTCGACCAGAGTTTTGTCCGTGATATCACCACCGATGATGAAGACAAGGCCATTGTCATTGCGATTATCCAGCTAGCGCGCAGCCTGGGCATGAAAACCATTGCCGAAGGCGTGGAGACGCCTGAGCAGAAAGCCTTCTTGCAGACGCAAGGCTGTGACGAGATGCAAGGCTATTTGCTGAGTAAACCCTTGAGCAGTAACGACGCCACGACTTTCCTGCTGTCTTATTAATACCTGAGCCATATCCCCCGTCCATATGTTTGATCGAGGCTGTACGCAGTTTGCGTGGCGGTCATCTCCCCGTTTTTAATATTTAATGTTGTGTTTATATATTAATTAAATATAAATATTGTTAAAATAACTCACGAAAAGATCTTGATAAATCATTAAAGTGAGGAGTTGCGCCATGAGTACCATCATGAGTAATAAGAAGGGTAGTCGCCGTATTGTTGTATCCCAGATGAAGAAAGTCAGCCTGGCTATTTTGCTGGTGGGTTTGTCCACGCAGTTACAGGCGATTGAGCTGTTAAGCGGGTTTGGTGGAGAGGCTGGTTTCGGTGAATTGGCCATGTTGCCGAATGATGATGACTCAAGCAATGCCTTGAACCTGCCATTTGGGATTAACTTTTTTGGCCAGGATTTCAGCCGGTTTTTTATTAATAACAATGGCAACATCAGCTTCTTAAGCCCCTTGGAGAGTTATACGCCGATCGCATTCCCGGTTGCCAGCCAGCCAATGATTGCACCCTATTGGGCAGATGTGGATACGCGTGCTGGTCAGGCGCCTGATCCCGTAGGCAGTAATCGTGTCTATGTGGCTTCGCCAACTGCCGATTCGGTAGTGGTGACCTGGCATAACGTTGGCTATTTTCCTGCCCAGAATGACAAACAGAACAATTTTCAATTAGTGCTGCAGAAAACGCCAGGAACGACGAATGGTAGTTTTAGTGCCGAGTTTCGTTATGACCGTTTGCAATGGACGACAGGTAGCGCCAGTGGTGGCGTCAATGGCTTGGGCGGCACGCCTGCACAAGCTGGCTATGATGCAGGCAATAATGTGAACTACGAAGTATTACCTGGCTCTTTCTCGAATGAGGTGCTGAACCTGGTCAATTTGAGCAATGTGTCTACCGCGACCCCTGGTTTATGGCGCTTCTCGTTTAATAACGGCGCCTTGCCAGGGCAAACCGCTGAAAATGCGTTTCTCCCTGTGGTTGTGGATGGCTCTTATCAGTTTGAGTTTAACGTACAGTTGAATCAGCGCGTGTTTGTTGACCCGCTGGTGGCGGTTGGCTATGACTACGAAGTGTCGGGCGGCAATCAGTTTACGTCTGTATTGTTGCCGTTGTTGGCCGCTGATACGGATGGCTATGCCATTTATGCCTTAGGCGACATGACCCCTGGTGGTTTGTTGGGGACCGTGGCTGGCGGCACAGTGTTTCATTTTGCGACGCCTTTGTCAGGCTTTACGGTGGCCGGTATTGATACTGCGGCGATGCTGGATCCGGCTAACACGACAGCTTTTGTCACTGGCCTGACCTTTTTGAATGCAGGTGTGGTGCAGATGTCGCAAACACCGATCACGACATTGGTAGCACAAGTGCCTGAGCCATCTTCTTATGCCATGTTGTTATGCGGCCTGGCGGGCCTGCTGGCCATGCGCAGAAAAATGCGCGCTTAACGTTTGTTTGCCTGGCTTCTGAAACCCTGCTTTTGCAGGGTTTTTTTATTGATAGATGGCTGAAAAAAGGGGCTTCTTTCAAACCTCTATAGCTTGTGATGTAATTTCACTTGACTATGTAAATGATAATTATTATCATTTGAAAAAAGTTTAGCCAAGGAGAGTCATGATGAAACGTCATACGGTGGTTGGAAAAACCATGCTGGCTGGAAAAACCGCCTGCAAAGTGCTTTATCACCAGTCTTCAGACACGGTGGAGCTTGAGGTCGGCGGTACCACACTTAAATTTGAGGCCGACAGCTTTATCGTCATCAACGAAATGCTACGCAAGGCAGCGGCCCGGATTGTGATGCAGACTGAAATCGAAATGAGTATTTGAAAGAGAGATGGCCATGAATGCGATGAATATCCACGCGATGCGTTACGACCCCAGTTTGCCTGATGCTGAATCAGTGATGGCGTCACTGTTGTATGTGGCGACCTTGTATATCAAAAAGCCAACCTATGACCTGGCGAAGCAGGCCTTGCGCCTGGCCGAAACACTGACTGCGCCGGAGTATGCAGATTCAGACCTGATTTGTAGTGTATCGCGCCGCATGTGTGTGCAATGGACTTTGCTGGTGAACGAACATGAGCAGGCCGCAACGTCAGTGGCAATATAAACACAACCATATTTAGGGGTTGAGTATGAGTGAGGAAAGTATGTGTAAGAAAATTCTGTTGTCCGGCCAGGCCGGTTTTCGTGTGCATTATTGTGAAACACACCGCACGATAGAGCTTGAGATTGGTGCCATGAGTTTGCGGCTGGATGAAGACGCGCTGGAAGTGATGAGTGATGCTTTGGATGAGTCTGTCAGCAAGTTGCAGGCTTTGCATGCGACCAAAGGGTCTTTTCAGGCATTTATGCGGCAATTGAATATGCCGGATTAAGTTGTTTGTCACAAAGCTTTAAATAAACACGGGCTGTGATATCAGCATCACAGCCCGTGTTTATTTGTCTGCTGATAGCCTGGGTATTGCTTTGCCAATGGCAAATATTGTTATCGTGCAATGGATGCTATGAAGGTGTTTGAAGATTGCTGCCGGCGACAAAAGAAATGTACAAACATTAAGCACTACATTTCTTTTATCTGGCAGAGCCTGGCTGCTGCGCGAGTGGTACGGGCGACCTACGGCTAGTCCGGGATTTTAGACGTTACATTCTTGGTCAGGGTGTTCAGCGTTTGATTCAGCGTGTCAAACGCAGTGTTGTTGAGCCCGGTGTCACAGGCCACACGTTTTTGAACATCTGACAGTTTGTTGCGCAAGGCCTGGCCTTCTTCGGTCAGGCTGACAATCACCACGCGCTCATCATCTTTCTGGCGTGTGCGTTTGGTCAGTTTTTTCACTTCCAGGCGTTTGACTACCGGTGTAATGGTAGCTGGTTCCAGCATCAGTTTTTCGGCGATTTGTTTAATGGACAGCTGTTTGTATTGCCATAGTGCAACCAATACCAGATATTGCGGATAAGTCAGGTTCAGTTTGTCCAGATCGGGCTTGTAAGAGCGCAACAAGGCATGGGTTGCCGAGTAGAGCGAAAAGCACAATTGGTTTTCCAGATAGAGGTTAGGCATGAGCTTAAAAAATTATATTGTCATTAATAGGAATCATTAATCATTACAGCATCAATCGGGGTGAGTGTCTATAGCTGTTTTGTAGGAGAAACACTGGTTTTATATAAGATATGAGACATTCAGTGATAAAAGTGGTTGTTTATAGCCAATCGCAAGGTGAAAGACCCTGCTGGGAGGCGGGGAATAGCCATTTGTTGGCATGGCAGAGAATAGATGAAAATGCGCTAAAATGAGCAGGTTTTCCCGCCTGATAGCTGTGCAGTAGAAAGCCTTTTGCGTCATGTTGCCATCCGTTACTTTTCTTGACCTCGAAACCACCGGGGCTACCCCTTTACGTGACCGTATCACCGAAATTGCGCTGGTACGCTTTGATCATGGCGTGGAAACCCTGCGCTGGCAAACCTTGGTCAACCCGCAACAGCCCATCCCGCCATTTATTCAATCATTGACCGGTATTAACGATAGCATGGTGGCCGATGCACCCCTGTTTGCTGAGGTGGCAGATAAGCTGTTAGCGTTTTTGGAGGGCTCGGTGCTGGCTGCGCATAATGTGCGTTTTGATCATGGCTTTTTAAAAACTGAATTCAAGCGGCTGGGCATCACGTTGCGGCAACCGGTGCTGTGTACAGTCAAGCTCTCGCGCCTGTTATACCCGCAGCATTACAGTCATGGCATAGATGCGATTGTCGCGCGTCACCAGATCACCGGCCTGGCACGTCATCGCGCCATGGGGGACGTTGAAGCGATACTGATCATGCTCAATGATGCCAGGCGAGACCTGGGCGCAGAGGTCGTGCAAGCCGCGGCGCTCAAACTCATGGCGGCACCCACCTTGCCGCCGCATATTGATGCCAGCCTGGTTGGCGAGTTGCCCGAGGCGCCAGGCGTTTACCTGTTTTATGGCGAGAACGACTTACCTTTATATATAGGTAAAAGCGTGAATGTGCGCGCCCGCGTGCTATCGCATTTCAGTAGTGACCACGCCTCCAGCAAAGAGATGCGTATGACACAGGAAATGAAGCGCTTTGAGTGGATCCCAGCCGCGGGCGAATTGAGTGCCCTGTTACTGGAGTCGCGCCTGGTGAAAGAGCGTATGCCTATTTATAACCGGCAATTGCGTCGCGAGCGCCAGTTGTGCAGCTGGCAGTTAGTGGCGGGTGCACAACCTATGCTCAGGCTGGTCAATGAAGATGAGATTGACCCCAGCCAGATGGATCATTTGTTTGGCACGTTTAGAAGCAAGCGGCAAGCCGTTGAGACGTTGCGTAAAATTGCCGACCTCAGCCATTTATGTGCCAAAACCCTGGGCCTGGAAACCGGGCGTGACGGGCCGTGTGTTGCTTATCAGCTCAAACGCTGTAAAGGCGTGTGTTGCGGGCAGGAGACGGCCGAGATGCACGCCTTGCGTGTGCAGCAGGCACTGATGGCGCATAAGCTCAAAGCCTGGCCGTATCGCGGCAAGATCGGCATTGAAGAATATAACCTAGAGAATGACCTGCGCCAGATTCATGTGTTTGAGCACTGGGTGTATGTGGGCGTGGCGGTGGACGACGACAGTTTGCAGGCATTGCGCGAGCAAAACACAGCGCTCAAGTTTGACCTTGATGGCTACAAATTACTGTTGAAAATGCTGTCACAGAAAAAGACCCGTGTACTGGATCTGGCTGGTTAGGAAAGCGTTTACCAGCCAGGTACACGGGCAAGGGGTAGGGTAAGTATCAGGGCAGGTAGAAGGTGCTATTGGTAGATACTTGCTCGCCATTCGAGAGCGCTGTTACCTCAATCTGGATGCGATGGCTGCCTTGCAGATCGCTCGCAGGCACTGACAAACTCAATGGCACTAATATTTCCTCAGTCGGGGCTGCTGTGAGTGTCTGCTCACTTTCCACACGCAAGCCGTCTATGCCGCTGGCACGTACCTGATAACGCTGATTGTGTTCGGTCGCATTGGTCAGGTGCAACTGGTAAGGGTTTTCAATGCCATGGCCGGTTTCGCGGTACATGATATTGCGGTCACGCATGATATCGACTTTGAAATCCGGTTTATGCAACAGCCCGTAGCCTAACCAGGCAGTCATCAATACAAACAATCCGCTATAAATCAACACGCGTGGGCGTAATAAATGCTGCCGCAGTTTGTGTTGCCCGCTCAGGCCCGCCGCCGAAAAACGGATCAGGTCGCGTGGGTACTGCATTTTGTCCATGACGTCATTGCAAGCGTCGATACACAGGCCGCAACTGATGCATTCATATTGCAAACCATTGCGGATATCGATGCCGACCGGGCAGACCTGCACGCAGATATTGCAGTCTATACACGACCCTAATCCATCAGCCTGGTAGTCCTGGTTTTTACTGCGGCCACCACGTGGTTCGCCGCGCGCACTGTCATAGGCCACAATCAAGGTGTGATTATCAAACATCGCGCTTTGAAAACGCGCATAGGGGCACATGTGTTTGCACACTTGTTCGCGCAAAAAACCGGCATTGCCATAGGTAGCCAGTCCGTAAAACCCTAGCCAGAAACAAGACCAGCCGCCCATTTGCCATTGCACCATGTCGCTGAATAATTCGCGTATCGGTGTGAAGTAGCCGACAAAGGTAAAGCCAGTGACCAGGGAGAAAGCCAGCCAGGCGGAGTGCTTGCTCACTTTAATGCCGGTTTTGCGTATCCCCCAGGGTTGGCTATCCAGTTTTTGCCTGGCCATGCGGTCACCTTCTATCGTGCGCTCCATCCACAAAAAGATCTCGGTATATACCGACTGTGGGCAGGAGAAGCCGCACCAGAGGCGGCCCGCCACCGCCGTAAATAGAAACAGGCCCAGGGCGCTGATGATCAGTAGCAGTGCCAGATAAAACAAATCCTGCGGAAAAATCACCAAGCCAAACAGGTAAAAGCGATGGGTATCAATATCCAGCAACAGTGCCTGACGGCCACCGTATTGCAGCCAGGGCATGCCGTAAAACACTAATTGTGTCAGCCATATCATCAGCCAGCGCCAGTTTTTGAAATAACCGCTGACTGAGCGTGGATACACCTTGGGTGTTTTCTGGTAAAGCGAAATAGTCTGCCCGGCGACAGGGGCTGCCACAATCGGGATCACAGGTTTACTGCGTGAAGATGTCATACAAGCACTCGGTATTAATAAGACGAATGCAGTGTAAAAGAGAAGGTGGATTTAAAACAGATTCAGTTTTTTTTTAAAAAACCATATCAGATGTGCGATATTCATGCCTGCTTGATCAATCGTCCCAGGCGTTCAATGGCCTGCAAATGCACGTGATTGACGGTATGCCCGTAATTGAGCCGGATATAGCTGGCGTATTGCTGTTGTGACGAAAACATATGGCCGGGAGCGAGACTGATATTTTCGGCAATCGCTTGTTGAAACAGCTGCAAGCTATCGCGTTGATCTGGCAACTGTAGCCATAAGAAATAGCCGCCTTGCGGCAAGGTAAAACGTACTTGTGGCGGCAGGTGCTGGTGGATGGCTTGCGAGAATTGTAATTGCTGCAACATGAGTTGGTGTCGCAGCTGCCGCAAGTGTTTGTCATAGCCGCCTTTGGCCAGGTAGCTCGCTAATGCCAGTTGTGCTGGTATTGAGGTGGCCAGGGTGGTGGATATTTTTAAGCGGGTGATTTTTTCGGCAAAGCGCCCGGCGGATACCCAGCCGACGCGGTATCCCGGTGCCAGCGCTTTGGAAAAAGAGCTGCAATGCATCACCCAGCCTTCTTTATCCCAGGTGTTGGCAGGTAGCGGACGCTGTTTGCCAAAATATAATTCGCGGTACACATCGTCTTCTATCATGGGTAATTGATAGCGCGTGATCAACTCGACCAAGGCCTGCTTTTTTTGCTCTGGCATCAGGCTGCCGGTCGGGTTCTGGAAGTTGGTCATCAGCCAGCAAGCTTTGGGTTGGTGCTGAATAATAGCGCGCTCCAATGCCGCCAGGTCTATGCCTTGCTCGGGGTGGCTGGGCACCTCAATCGCGCGCAAACCCATGCGCTCAATGGCCTGTAAAGCCGCATAAAAACTGGGCGATTCGATAATGACGCTATCGCCAGGCTGGGTCACGGCGGCCAGGCACAGGTTAAGCGCCTCCAGTGCGCCATTGGTAATCACAATATCGCTGAGGTCAGTAGGCTTGCCATCCAGTTGGTAGCGTAAGGCAATCTGGCGCCGCAGCGCAATATCGCCCTGGCCAATGTCGCTCACCGTATCCTGTGGTTGCATGCGGCGCACGGTGCTGGCCATATGATCTGCAAGTTTTGACAGCGGAAATAACAGTGGGCTGGGAAAGGCTGAGCCGAACGGAATCTGCTGCGGGTCTTTGATGCGCTCGAGCAGGTTGAATACCAAGTCGCTGACTTGCAGCGTGGTCGGTGTGCCTTCGTCACTGGCAGTGTGCGGTAACAGGCGTTCGCTACGCAGCGGCCCGGCGACGTAATAGCCGGAGCGCGGGCGCGTCACAATCAGGCCGCGTGCTTCTAATAGATAATAAGCCTGAAATACGGTAGACGCGTTGACCTGCTTGCTGGTCTGTATCTGGCGGATGGAAGGCAGTTTATCGCCGCGTTTGAGCAGGCCTTGCTGAATCGCGCTGGCGATTTCTTCGGCGATGATTTCGTATTTTTTCACAACTGGTCCTGCCGCCGTTAAGTCTCTAATCTGATATGGTTAATTTAATCGAAACTGTGGCTGTTCGGCAATGCCTGGCAGCGATAAGCTGCGACTTTTGTTAAAAAGGCGAGTGATGCAAGTCTCAGAATTGCTGGCGTCAGCAGTAAAAAGCGTGACGCAACAGAATAAAAAACACTATGCATTGACCCTGCATGACGGCCAGGCCTTGCAACTGCGGGTCACGGACATGTTTAACGTACACTTGTTGCAGCAGGACCATCCACTTGCCTGCGTACACTTTCAACCGTTAAGCTCCTTGAATAATATTGAAATGCAGCCGATGTACCGCGTGGTTTCGCTACGCACGGCGGCGGGCGAGGATACGCAGCTGTCTGCCGAATTGCTGGAGTGTGTATTTGCGGTCTATCGGTATTACACCAATGGCAGTATCCGTCCCTGGCGATACGCTGTAAAATAGCGCTTTTGGCGGCAAAAAAGGCAGTCAAACCGGCGGTCTGGCTGGACATGAAAAACATGCGCAAATATATTTGCATTCTGCAATAAATTGCGTATAATTGCGGGTTCTTTAAAAGGCGACGTTTAAGGCATCATTATGTACGCAGTGATTAAAACAGGTGGCAAACAGTACAAAGTAGCCGCTGGTGACAAATTAAAAGTAGAAAAATTGGTTGGTGACGTTGGTTCTACTGTTGTAATCGACAAAGTGTTGTTGATTGCTAACGGCGAGTCAACCACGATTGGTGCACCTTTGGTTGCTGGTGCTAAAGTGAGTGCTACCGTGGTATCACACGGCCGTGGTGACAAGGTGATGATTTTCAAAATGCGTCGTCGTAAGCACTACCGCAAGACTCAAGGTCATCGTCAGAGCTACACAGAAATTCAAATCGACACTATTTCAGCAAAATAAGCACGTTCTGCTTGAGTAGAGCAGATTGCTAGAATAAGGAATCAAACATGGCACACAAAAAAGCAGGCGGTAGTTCACGTAACGGTCGCGACTCACAAGCCAAACGCCTGGGCGTTAAAGCTTTCGGTGAAACAGTAGTTAACGCTGGCAGCATCATCGTTCGCCAACGTGGTACTAGAATGCACGCTGGCGAAAACGTCGGCATGGGCAAAGACCACACACTGTATGCATTGGTAGAAGGCAAAGTTAAATTTGCAATCAAAGGCGCGTTGAAGCGTCATACCGTGAGCATCGAAGCGGTTTAATCAAAGTTTTATGTAAAAAGCCCTGTCGCTTGACGGGGCTTTTTACTTTATAGTTCGCAGATTGCATGCAGCCTTGTTCACCATAACGCAGCCATGCGCTTAAAAGGCAAATTGAATCATGAAGTTTATTGACGAAGCTACTATCAAAGTTTACGCCGGTGACGGTGGCAACGGCGTTGCCACGTTCCGCCGTGAAAAGTACGAGCCTATGGGTGGCCCCAACGGTGGTGACGGTGGTCGCGGCGGTTCTATCTTCGTCGTGGCTGACCGTAATATCAATACGCTGGTGGATTACCGCTATACGCGTACTTTTAAAGCACAACGCGGTGAGAATGGCAGCGGTTCCGATTGCTACGGCAAAGGTGGCGATGACATGATCCTGCGCGTGCCCGTCGGCACGACTATCAGCGATAAAGCCACCGGGCAGATGATGGTGGACTTGAGTGCGGATGGCCAAAAAGTGATGATGGCCAAAGGCGGCAATGGCGGCCTGGGTAATATCCACTTTAAAACCAGTACCAACCGTTCCCCGCGTCAGTGTACTAAAGGTGACCCAGGTGAGGCATTCGAGCTGTATCTGGAGTTGAAAGTCTTGGCGGACGTCGGCTTGCTTGGCATGCCTAACGCCGGTAAATCTACCTTTATCCGCTCAGTCTCTGCGGCTAAACCAAAGGTGGCCGATTATCCATTTACCACGCTGCATCCGAACCTGGGCGTGGTGCGTGTCGACAGCAACCGCAGCTTCGTCATTGCCGATGTGCCTGGCCTGATTGAAGGTGCGGCTGAAGGGGCTGGCCTGGGCCATCAGTTCTTGCGTCATTTGCAGCGTACTTCTTTGCTATTGCATTTGGTTGATCTGGCGCCGTTTGATGATGCGGTTGATCCGGTGCAGGAAGCCAAAGCCATCGTGAATGAACTGAAAAAATACGACCAGGAACTTTACGATAAACCGCGCTGGCTGGTGCTGAATAAAATTGACATGCTGGAAGACAGTGCGCAGAAAGTGGCTGACTTTGTCAAAGCCTATGGCTGGGATGGTCCAGTGTTCCCGATTTCGGCAATCAGTGGCATCGGCTGCCAGACGCTGACGTACGCCATCATGGACCATATTGAACAAGTGCGTGCGCAGCGCGAACTAGAAGCAGCACAACCGCAGCCAGCGACAGAATAAGTTTTATGGGCGTTTCACTCATACAAGACAGCAAAACCCTGATTGTGAAGGTCGGCTCCAGTCTGGTGACCAATAATGGCCAGGGCCTGGATAAGACTGCGATTGCGGCCTGGGCACAACAAATCAGTGCGCTGGTCAAACAAGGCAAGCAAGTGGTGCTGGTATCTAGCGGTGCGGTCGCTGAGGGCATGCAGCGACTGGGTTGGAAAAAACGTCCGGTAGAAGTGAATGAGCTGCAAGCTGCGGCCGCTGTGGGGCAAATGGGCCTGGTGCAGATGTATGAGCAATGTTTTGCGCAACATGGTTTGCACACGGCGCAATTGTTGCTGACGCATGAGGACCTGGCCGACCGTAAGCGTTACCTGAATGCGCGCACAACCTTGCGTACCTTGCTCGATTTAAACGTCATTCCCATCATCAATGAAAATGATACGGTGGTCACCGAAGAAATTCGCTTTGGTGATAATGATACCCTTGGCGCGCTCGTCGCCAACCTGATTGAAGCCGATGCGCTGATTATCCTCACCGACCAGCAAGGCCTGTATTCTGCTGATCCGCGCAAAGACCCCAATGCGGTGTTTATCAATTTTGAAACCGCTGGTAATCCCGAGCTGGAAAGCATGGCGGGTGGCGCCGGCAGTGCCGTGGGCACCGGTGGCATGTTGACCAAGATCCTGGCGGCCAAGCGTGCGGCCAATAGCGGCGCGCATACCGTGATTGCTTCTGGCCGTGAGCCAGAGGTGTTGATGCGTTTAAGCCTGGGTGAGGCCATAGGCACACATCTAAAAGCAGGCAAAATGAAAACGCTGGCGAAGAAGCAGTGGCTGGCTGATCATTTGCGTGTGGGTGGCAAACTGGTGCTGGATGATGGTGCTGTCAGTGTGCTGAGCAAAGATGGCAAGAGTTTGCTGCCGATTGGCGTGGTCGACGTATTGGGCCAGTTTGAGCGCGGTGATGTGGTCGCCTGTGTGGATGCACAAGGGAAAGAGTGGGCGCGAGGCATAGTCAATTACAATGCTAATGAAGTGCGCAGAATTAAGCGTAAACCCAGCAACGAGATTGAAAGTGTACTGGGCTATGTAGAAGAAAAAGAGTTGATACACAGAGATAATCTGGTATTGGTTTAATTGCCAACAAGACAAAGAGAGTGACAAGGCAACGTGATGAGTAAACCTTTGGTAGCCATTATTATGGGGTCGGACAGCGATTGGCCGGTCATGAAAAACGCCGCGCAAATGCTGGCTGATTTTGGTGTCGCTTACGAAGCGCGCGTGGTGTCTGCACATCGCACGCCAGACCTGATGTTCCAGTTTGCGGAATCTGCTGCAAGCAATGGTTTCCAGGTGATTATTGCCGGTGCCGGTGGTGCTGCGCACTTGCCCGGCATGGTCGCTGCGAAAACGACTTTGCCGGTATTGGGCGTGCCTGTGCCTTCCAAGCACCTGCAAGGGCAAGACTCGCTACTGTCTATCGTGCAGATGCCTAAGGGTATCCCGGTGGCCACGTTTGCCATTGGTGATGCGGGCGCAGCGAATGCAGGTTTGTTTGCGGTTGCGATGTTGGCTAACCAGGATGCGGCCTTGGCTGAGAAGCTGGCGACTTTCCGCAAAAAACAAGCTGAAAAAGTTCATGCAATGGAGTTGAGCGAAAAACCATGACATCATCCGTAATTCAACCTTCTGCTATGTTGGGTATGCTGGGCGGCGGCCAGCTTGGCCGTTTTTTCGTCATTGCAGCGCATGAAATGGGCTACAAGGTGACGGTGCTGGATCCTGACAAGAATAGCCCGGCGGGCATGATTGCCGATATACATTTATGTGCGGCATACGACGATGCGGCGGCTTTGAAGGTGATGGCTGATACCTGCCAGGCGATTTCAACCGAATTTGAAAATGTGCCTGCTGAAACGCTGGCTACCTTGGCGAAATCGACCATTGTGCATCCGAGTGCGGATGCAGTGGCGATCGCCCAGCATCGCATCAAGGAAAAAACGTTCTTCAAGGAGTCTGGCTTGCCTGTTGGGCCGTTTGTGCCAGTGACGGCTGAAAGCGATTTGCCAGAAGATGGTGATATGTACCCGGCGGTGCTGAAAGTGGCGCGCTTTGGTTACGATGGCAAAGGTCAGGCGCGTGTCGCCAACCGCGAACAAGCGGTGGCCGCCTTTCAGGGCTTTAAGCAGGAAACCTGCGTGCTGGAAAAAATGTTACCGCTGGACCTGGAAGTCTCCGTGGTGCTGGCGCGCGATGTGCATGGCAATATTGCTGCGTTCCCCACTGCTGAAAATAGCCACTTGAACGGTATTCTTGATATCAGTATCGCGCCTGCACGTTGCTCTGAAGTGATTAAAGCCAATGCGCAAGAGCTGGCGAAAAAACTGGCCAATAGCCTGAATTATGTCGGTGTATTGGGGGTGGAGTTTTTTGTGGTCGGCAACCAGTTGCTGGTGAATGAAATTGCGCCGCGTCCGCATAACTCTGGACATTACACGCTGGATGCCTGCGTGACTAACCAGTTTGAGCAGCAAGTGCGTGTGATTACTGGCCAGGCATTAGGCAGTCCGTATTTGCATAGCAATGCAGTCATGGTGAATATTTTGGGCGATAGCTGGCTGTATAGCGGCAAGCAGGTTGAGCCTGCGTGGGACAAAGCCTTTGCGCATGGCAACCTCAAAATGCACCTGTACGGCAAGCATGAGCCGCGCAAAGCGCGCAAAATGGGGCATTTCACAGTGATTGGTGAGGACGCGCAAGCTGTGCTCAATGCTGCTAAAGTGGCGCGCAGTGAATTGCATATTGGTGAGTAACTGACACTGTTAAAAAAGCCCGGCATGTCCGGGCTTTTTTTGTGTCTGGTTTTTGCAGCGTGGCGGATGTTAGTCAATAAAAAAGCCGGACATGCGTCCGGCTCTTTTAGTATGCACCCCTACTGAAATTATTCAGCAGCTTTTTTCGCGCGAGGCTTGGCAGCTTTTTTAGCTGGTGCCGCTTCGGCTTTAGGTGCAGCTGCTTTTTTCACAGAAGCCAAAGTCGCAGGTGTGTCACCGGACAATGCTTTGATCGCAGCAGTCAAACGGCTCTTATGACGAGCAGCTTTGTTTTTGTGAATGATTTTCTTGTCAGCGATACGGTCGATCACGCTAACGTTTTCTTGGTAAGAAGCCACAGCAGCAGCTTTGTCACCAGTTTGAATCGCTTTGATTACTTTTTTGATCGCAGTACGCAAAGTAGAACGCAACGCAGCATTGTGCGCATTTACTTTGACGGATTGGCGCGCGCGTTTGCGGGCTTGTGCGGTATTTGCCATATTCGTTTTATCCTGTAACTTTCAAAAGGGGTGTGATACGAAACCGTGCATCATACTGTTTTTACTTTGTTTTTGCAAGATTAAAAACGCATTTAGTCGATTGATTGTTGCTGCATGGTAAAATCGGCCAACTTTTCAATCTGCTGACAGTTCGCTGTGAGCAATAAGCTGCCAAAAATAGATGAAGGCGCGTATTTTCCACCATTTATGAATTTGCTCAAAGCACTGGCCACCGTAGGTGGTATGACGTTTATCTCGCGCCTGCTCGGCTTTGTCCGTGACACACTGATTGCCCGTATTTTTGGCGCGGGCATGGCGACTGATGCCTTTTTTGTTGCGTTTAAAATCCCCAACCTGTTACGCCGTATTTCTGGCGAGGGCGCATTTAGCCAGGCCTTTGTGCCTATCCTTTCCGAGTACCGCAAGCAGCGTACGCCTGAGGCGACCAAGGCATTGATTAATCATGTGGCCAGTTTGCTGGGCCTGTTTTTGGTGGCGATTACTATTGTTGGTATGCTGGCGGCGCCGCTGATTGTGCGCCTGACTTCGCCGGGCTTTGTGCATGACCCGGCCAAGTTTGCATTGACCACTGAATTATTACGTATCACCTTTCCTTATATCCTGTTTATTTCGCTGGTATCCATGGCAGGTGGGGTGCTCAATGCATTCAGCAAATTCCAGGTGCCTGCCTTTACGCCAGTCTGGCTTAATTTGAGCTTTATTACGGCGGCGATTTTTATTGCGCCGCATTTCCACAATTCCGTCTACGTGCTTGCTTGGGCGGTGTTTGTGGGCGGCATTATCCAGTTGCTCTATCAGTTGCCTTACCTGCAGGAAATCGGCATGTTGCCGCGCTATGCACTTAACTTTGAGGATGAGGGCGTGCGCCGCATCCTTAAGTTGATGGGCCCCGCTATTTTCGGCGTGTCTGTGGCGCAGATTTCCATCGTGCTGAATAATATTTTTGCTTCATTTATGCCCACCGGCAGTGTGTCCTGGCTGTATTATGCCGATCGCCTGATGGAGTTCCCGACCGGTGTACTGGGCGTGGCATTAGGCACGATTTTGTTGCCCAGTTTATCCAAGGCGCATGTAGATAAATCCAGCGTCGAGTTTTCATTATTGCTGGACTGGGGCTTGCGCCTGACCTTTATGCTCGCCATTCCAGCGGCGGTGGCGATGGCTGTGCTTTCCAAACCGCTGGTCGCCAGCCTGTTTTATTACGGCAAGTTCACCTCTATGGATGTGTTGCAAACCGAGCGCGCATTGATTGCGTATAGCCTGAGCCTGCTTGGCCTGATTATGGTGAAGGTGCTGGCACCGGGGTTTTATGCCCGCCAGAACGTCAAAACACCGGTTAAAATTGCCATCTTTACCCTGGTCATGACACAAATCATGAATGTGGCTTTCTTGTGGTTTACCTCGTTGCAACATGCTGGATTGGCGCTGGCCGTTGGCCTCGGGGCTTGTCTGAACGCGACCTTGCTTTGGGTGACGTTACAGAAATCCGGCGCCTATCAGCCACAGGCTGGTTGGGTGTTGTTCTTGCTCAAACTGCTGGTGGCGGTGACCGTCATGGCACTGGTGTTGCATGCGGCGGCGACCTGGTCCGGTGATTGGTTGGCCATGGCGACATTGACCCGCATGGCGCATCTGGCAGGCATCGTCGTGCTGGGCATGAGTGTGTATTTTGCTGCACTCGGCCTGCTTGGTTTTCGGCCAAGGGACTTTATGAAACGGGTGGCTAAATAATGCAGATATTTCGCCATATTCCAGCAGCATCTTCGCCGCAAGCGATCGCGATCGGCAATTTTGATGGCATGCATTTGGGGCACCAGGCCTTGCTGCGTCAACTGGTTGCCTATGCGCAAACCTACAAAATCACGCCCGCCGTGATGACCTTTGAGCCACATCCGCGCGAGTTTTTCATGCCGCAAAACGCGCCTGCTCGTTTGGCATCGATGCGCGAAAAATTGGAATATTTTGCCGAGTGTGGTGTGCAGCATGTCTATGTGCAGCGCTTTAATCGGGCGTTTGCCGCACAGAGCCCAGCCACGTTTATGCAGGTGTTGCGACAGCAACTCAATGCCAATGTGGTCATGGTTGGTGAGGATTTCTGCTTTGGTGCCAAGCGTGCAGGCGCCGTGCAAACATTGATCGAACATGGCTTCAATGTGATTCCGCTGCCCGAAGTGCAGTTACATGGCGAGCGTGTCTCCAGCACGCTGGTGCGTAATGCGCTGGCGGCAGGCGAACTGGTCAAGGCGCATACCTTGCTTGATCGCCCGTACAGCATTAGTGGCAAGGTGGTGCATGGTGCCAAGCTCGGGCGCCAGTTGGGTTACCCGACAGCCAATGTACATATGCGCCATGAACGGCCTGCACTGACCGGGGTTTATGCGGTAAAATTGAACAATTTACCGGCGGTTGCCAATTTGGGTAATCGGCCGACCCTGGAAGGCATCCCCAAACTCAAGCTTGAAGTGCATGTGTTTGATTTTAATGGTGATCTTTACGATCAGCATGTGCATGTGCAGTTTTTTCATAAACTGCGTGACGAACAAAAATTTGCCGGGCTGGATGCATTGAAGGCGCAAATTGCGCTGGATGCCTTGCAGGCAAAACAATATTTTAGCCACGGATAAGCGCTGAACATCGATCAGCCTCAATCTGTGGCTGATTTTTTGGATATTTAAATGACTGACCAAACCAAAGATTCAAAATATAAACTGAATTTACCTGAAACCAGTTTCCCCATGCGCGGTGACTTGTCCAAGCGCGAACCGGCCTGGTTAAAAAGCTGGCAAGAGCGCAAGGTGTACGAACGCATCCGCGCCAAGCGCAAAGGCGCGCCAACATTTATTCTGCACGACGGCCCACCGTACGCCAACGGTGATATTCACATTGGTCACGCCGTCAATAAAATCCTCAAGGACATCATTATCAAGGCCAAAACCATGAGTGGTTTTGACGCGCCTTATGTGCCGGGCTGGGATTGCCACGGCCTGCCGATTGAGCTGGTGGTGGAGAAAAACCACGGCAAGAATATTGATCCGGCCAAGTTCCGTGAATTGTGCCGTGCCTATGCCGCCGAGCAGGTCGAAAAGCAGAAAAAAGACTTTATCCGCCTGGGCGTATTGGGTGACTGGGATCATCCTTACCTGACCATGGCATTTAACACCGAGGCCGATATCATGCGTGCCCTGGGTGATATCTACCAGAATGGTTATCTGTATCAAGGCTCCAAGCCGGTGCACTGGTGTGTGGACTGCGGCTCTGCCCTGGCTGAAGCCGAGGTGGAATACGAAGACGTCAATTCACCTGCGATTGATGTCGGTTTCAAGGTGGTAGATAACGCTGCATTGAGCAAAGCATTTGGTTCTGCCGTGAATGGTGATGCCTATGCCGTGATCTGGACCACAACGCCATGGACGCTACCTGCCAACCAGGCGGTAAGTGTGAATGCCGAGCTGGATTATGACCTGATTCAAACCAGCAAAGGCTTGCTGATCCTGGTGCGTGATCTGGCAGAAAAAACCTTGGCCAGATATGCAGAGGAAAATACTTCTGTCATCGCCAGTTGCAAGGGCGAAGCTTTGCGTGGTTTGCTGTTACAGCATCCGTTCGACAACCGCCAGGTGCCAGTGATCACGGGTGACCACGTGACGACCGATGCCGGTACCGGGTTGGTGCATACGGCTGCCGCCCATGGTAACGATGACTGGTTGGTGATGCGCGCCAATTTCCCTAATGAAAAACCGCGCGTACTCATTGGTGGTGATGGCAAATTCTTTAGCAGCGAGTTGGTTGAATTTGTAGAAATCCGCGGCCTGAGTCGCCAAGATGCTAACAAGATCATCCTGGCCAAGTTGCAGGAAAATGGCGTGTTGTTGGCCTCTGCGCGTTTAAACCACAGCTTCCCGCATTGCTGGCGTCATAAAACGCCACTGATGCAATTGGCGACGCACCAGTGGTTTATCGGCATGAACTCTGTCGGCCCAGATGGCAAAGCCTTGCGTGAGCATGCAAATACAGCAGTCGACGCGACACAGTTCTTCCCGAGCTGGGGCCGTGCGCGCCTGGAAGCCATGATCAAGAATCGCCCAGACTGGTGCGTGTCACGCCAGCGTAACTGGGGTGTACCTATGCCTTTCTTTGTCCACAAGGAAACAGGCGAACCACATCCAGAAACCATGCACTTGCTGGAAACCGTATGCAAGCAGGTAGAACAGCAGGGTATAGAGGCCTGGTTCAGCCTGGATGGCGCCGCTTTCCTCGCCCAGCATGCGCCAGCGAATGCCGAGCAGTATAAAAAAGTGACGGATACCTTGGACGTCTGGTTTGACTCAGGCGCCACGCATTATGCCGTGGTGCGTTCTGCGCAACATCCAACCTTGTCGGCCGCTGCAAACGTGCGTGAGGCCGAACACCAGCCAGTGGCCGACCTGTACCTCGAGGGCTCAGACCAGCACCGTGGCTGGTTCCAGTCCAGCTTGCTGACCGGTTGTGCGATTGACGGCACTGCGCCTTACAAGGCCTTGCTGACGCATGGTTTTGTGGTTGATGGCGCTGGCCATAAAATGAGTAAATCCAAAGGTAACGTCGTCGCGCCACAAAAAGTCATGGATACTTATGGCGCCGATATTCTGCGTTTATGGGTGGCGTCGACCGATTATTCTGGTGAGCTGACCATCAGTGATGAGATTCTCAAGCGTGTCGCCGATGGCTATCGCCGTATCCGTAATACCTTGCGTTTCCTGCTCTCGAACCTGGCTGATTTTGATGCCAGCAAAGACCTGCTGCCTGTTGACCAGTGGCTGGAAATCGACCGCTATGCGCTACACCTGACACAGCAATTGCAAACAGGCATTCTGGCGGATTACGATAAATACGAATTCCACCTGGCCGTGCAAAAGTTTGTCGGCTTCTGCTCTGAAGATTTAGGTGGTTTCTACCTGGATATCCTTAAGGATCGCCTGTATACCAGCGGTGAAACTTCACATGCGCGTCGTGCGGCACAAAGTGCCTTGCATCACATCACGCATGCCATGATGCGTCTGATGGCGCCGATTTTGAGTTTCACTGCCGATGAAATCTGGCAGACACTGGGCCTGGATAGCGTGGCCACCGTGTTTGAAGAGGACTGGTATGGCTTGCCGGAGTGTGGTTTGAGTGACAGCCAACTGCAACATTGGCAAACCGTGATTGCCTTGCGTGCGCAAGCTGCCAAGGAAATCGAGGTGTTACGCGGTGAGGGCAAAGTTGGCTCTTCATTGCAAGCCGAATTGGAATTTTATGTCGCACCGGAAACGTTTGAGGCATTAAACAGCCTAGAAGATGATTTGCGCTTTGTCATGATTACCTCCAGCGCGACGACTTACAAAGTGGCCGATGCCGCGGCACAGAAAATCCTGGTTAAACCAAGCGTGCATCAGAAATGTGACCGCTGCTGGCATTACCGTGCCGATGTTGGCAGTGATGCTGCGCACCCGACCATTTGTGGCCGTTGCGTAAGCAACCTGTTTGGCAATGGTGAAGTGCGCAAATATGCTTAAACTGCGTTCGGCTTTGCCTTGGTTGATATTGAGTGCCATCGTGATCGCGCTCGATCTCTACAGCAAGCATTTGGTGCAGCAGGCGTTCGTCTATGGCGAGCACTTGCCGGTCACTGGCTTTTTTGACCTGGTGCGTTACCACAACACAGGCGCGGCCTTCAGCTTTTTAGCTGATGCTGGTGGCTGGCAGCATGGTTTCTTTACGGCAGTTTCTACGCTGGCTTCGGCCGTGATGGTCTATCTGCTGGTCAAGCATCCACAAAAAAAGCTGTTCTGTTTTGGCTTGGCACTGGTATTGGGCGGCGCCTTGGGTAATTTGTATGACCGGTTAACGCTGGGCTATGTGGTCGATTTTTTGCTGTTTTATTACCAGCAGCAATGGGCCTGGCCTGCATTTAATGTGGCCGATAGTGCTATCTGTATCGGGGTGGGCTTGTTGATGCTGGATAGTTTTAAACAGCCAAACACATCGTTGTAGCTAGAAGCGGGGCCATGATGGATGGGCTGCAATATACCTTTAGTGATGTCATCAAACAGTGGGTAGGCAGTAAAAGCACCTGGCACTATGTCAGCTTACCGGTGGCCATGTCAGATGAGATTCATACACTGAGCCAGTATCACCAGACCAAGCGTCGTGGTTGGGGTGCGGTGAAAGTGGAGGTGAGTATGGGAAACCAGCAATGGCAAACCTCCATATTTCCGGCGTTTGAAGGTAAGCGCTATGCGCTGTTTTTAAAGGCAGATGTGCGTAAGCAGTTGGCGGTGACGGTAGGCAGTGAGGTTACCGTGTCATTAACAGTTCGGTTTTAGACGTTAACCCGCCGCCTGGTTGGGTAGCGGTTAATAGTTTGTGTATATCCTCTATCGGCATCGGCCTGCCGAGCAAAAATCCCTGTATGCAGTCGCAGCCGGTATCGCGTAAAAAGTCGAGTTGGGCCTGGGTTTCTATGCCTTCAACCACCACCGAAATCCCCAGAATACCTGCGGTTTTTACAATCGTGCTGACAATTTCACTGTCAGCGGTGCTGTCCGGCACATCGACCATAAACGCACGGTCTATCTTCAGTTCATCAATCGGCAAATGTTTAAGCTTGAACAGCGATGAGTTACCGACACCAAAATCATCCAGCGATACGCGTACGCCAAGCTCCTTGAGTTGCTTGAGAATTTCCAGTGCCTGTTCCTCGTGCTCAAAAACGGCACTCTCGGTGATTTCCAGGGTAATGAGCGCAGGTGGGATCGCGTATTGTTGCAGGAGTTGGCTAATACGCAAAGGCAGGCCGTGGTCGCGGAACTGGCGTGGTGAAATGTTGATGGATAAGCCGACGGTTTGACCGTTTGTGTGTATCAACCCCGATAAGTGGCGAAAGGCTTCGCTGATGACCCATTCACCAATCGGCAGAATCAGCCCGGATTGCTCGGCATAGGGGATAAATTCGGCCGGGGAGGTAATATCGCCTTTGCTATTGCGCCAGCGGATCAGGGCTTCAATATTGGCGATGCGTGGCTGCGCCTGTTGGCTGACCTTGAATATCGGCTGAAAATGTAAAAAGAATTCCTGTTTTTTAATCGCTTTGCGTAGTTGCACATCGAGCCGGAAACGGTTTTGCGCCAGCTTGGTTTGCTCTTTGCAATAGAATAAAAACAGGTGCTGGGTCGAGCGTTTGGCGTGGGCCAGCGCGGTATTGGCGTTGCGCGCCAGTTGATCTGCATTGCTGGCATCGCGCGGGTAGAGACTGATGCCTATGCAGGCGTCGAGGATTAATTCATGGCCTTCTGCCAATACCGGTTTATGCACGATTTTGCATAAGTTGTGTGCCAGGTGCACGAGCTCGGCATCGGTTTTGTGGCGGCTGACGATCAGCGCGAATTTATCGCCATGTACACGGCCCAGTTCGCCGCAGTCATTGGTAATGTATTGTAGGCGCTGGGCGACTTCAAGCAGGAACAGGTCGCCAGTGCGGTGGCCAAAACTGTCATTAATACTTTGAAAGTGCTTTAAATCAATCATCAGCAAGGCGACCATGCCGCTGTCGTTGGCAGCATTGATGATGGCATGTTCCAGCAGATTGAGCATGGCGAGTCGGTTGGGCAAGCGGGTGAGCGGGTCACTGCGCGACAGTTGTAGGTACTCCATCTCTTTTTCGGCTAGGCGTTTTTCGGCGCGTAACAGGCGCTCGCTCTCGCGCAATAAAATGCTTTGCCTGACGGCGGAGAAAATCAGGATGGATGTCACCGAGCCGATCGCAATATGGTAGGCATACGGGTGCGGGCCGCTTTGCCACCAGATCAGCAGCAAGGTGCTGATGCTGAATATAAAAGCGATCACCGGAATCCAGCTACGCAAGCGGCGGCACTGGCGATGGAAGGCTGTTTTTTTGGCGATGCGCACTTGCCAGCCATAGAGGCCGCTGCCGATCAGCAGGTCGGCGACGGAGAAACCATAGTTAATCCAGAGGCTGGTTTGCGGGCTGTGGTTGAGTGCATTCAGGTTCCATTGCATCCAGCAGATGCCTAGCAGCGCGAGCCCGGCGCTGAGTAGCAGCCAGGGCAGCATCCAGGCTGGCCTTAAATAGGGGATGAGTAGCAGCGACACCAGGGCGGCGCTCAGCATGCTGGCCGGATAGGCAGTGAGCACGGCCAGTTGCAACAGGCTGACGTCTGCCGATTTTGGTAAATAAGAGATCAGCACATAGCCGAGGATGGCGATGCTGAAGGAGACGGCATCAATGGTAAATGCCCAGGTTTTTGAGCGCGAGAGCTGACTGCGCAAGGCGGTGATGAAGCCAATAATGAGGCAGGGGCCTAATAACGGGTAAAAAATATCCGATTGCGCCGGGAAGGCCGTTTGATGCGTCAGGACCTGGAATATCCATAATACCCCGCCGGTAAAGTAGGCGAAGGTGCCAATGACAAACCAGAGTTTACAGGCACGATGCGCAGGGTTAGCGCGGAAATAACCCAGGGTGGCAAGTATCAGGCAGGCGCTGATGGTGGACATCCAGTGGAGGTTATCCAGCCATAGCGCTGTTTTAGGCGTCGCGTTGAAGGAGGCCACTAGGCATAGCAGTAACACAGATACAGCAACAACAATAACTTTACGCGAAAGTGTCATGCAGCCCCCTTGTTTTTTGTCAATTCTAACAAGGGGTTAGAAAAAAACTAGTCCCTGCCGATAATTAATTTCACGATATGTATTAATCCAACACACAGTGCGCCAGCCAGTACGCCAACAGCGGCGTTTATCAGCAATGACCATTGTGAAAACTGCTCAACCAGCGCGTGTAGCGGGTGTATACCATGCGTAATAATACCGCCGCCGACTAGGAACATGGCAGCCGTGCCCAGCACACTCAGTAAGCGCATTAAATGCGGCACGATTTGCACCATGCCCCAGCCGAGTTTACGCGTCGCTTGTGACGGCAGGTGTGTCCCTGGGCGTTGCATCAGCCATAAACCAATATCATCCATTTTGACGATGAGGGCCACCAGGCCATACACACCTATGGTCATGACCACGGCAATCAGAGACAGCACCAGGATACGCTGCGTCAGCGCAGCATCGGCCACCACGCCTAAAGCAATGACGATAATTTCTGCCGACAGGATAAAGTCGGTGCGCACGGCGCCTTTGATTTTTTCTTGCTCCAGCACCACCAGGTCTGCCTGCGATTGCTGCATGGCTGTATGTATGGCTTGTGTATGGGTGTCTTCCTTGGCGTTGTGATGCAGTTTGTGCCAGACTTTTTCAAAGCCTTCAAAACACAAAAATGCGCCGCCTAGCATAAGCAGGGGCGTAATCAGCCAGGGTAAAAACGCGCTGATCAATAAAGCCGCAGGGACCAGAATGAGCTTGTTAATAAAAGAGCCGCGGGCCACCGCCCACACCACGGGTAATTCACGGTTTGCCGCAATACCAGTCACTTGCTGCGCATTCAGCGCCAGGTCATCGCCCAGGACCCCCGCTGTTTTCTTGGCGGCTAACTGACTCATGACCGACACGTCATCGAGCATAGTAGTGATGTCATCGAGTAATGCCAGCAGGCTGGATCCGGCCATGGTTTGTCCTGTATCAATGGGAATAGTTGTTTATTCTAAAGGATTCCCGTTAGAATAGCGGCATGGTAACGCTCAGATTTCAACGGTGGATGGCGCGCATGGCCTTGATGGCGATCATGCTGGCCGCGCTCGTGCCGACCCTGAGCCTGGCTTTCCCCATGCAAAGCGGTAAAGGCTTTGTGCAAGAAGTCTGTTCTACCCAAGGCAGCAAGCTGCTGATTCAGGTGGTCACCACGCAAGGCAAGCAATTATCCACCTTGATTGACTACAAGCCGTCACAAAAGCCGGTGTCACTCAGCCATCACCTCAATCATTGCCCGTTCTGCCATATGGCCATGGATGATATCGTGATGCCATCTTACAATCCGGCCTATATCCTGTTTCAGCAAGCACAGGCTGATGTCGCTTTAAGCGAATATCAAGCGCCTGTTGTTTCCAGTTTTTACCCGACTGCGCATACCACCCGCGCGCCCCCTCTGACTCCAAGCGCAATCTAGTTCCGTCAATTATTTGACGGGTTTAGCGTCTGCCTGTGATCCAGGCACGAATGGAGTCATCTCATGATTATTATCAATCTACAGGCAATGATATTTGCCAAGCAGGTGGAGTGGGCACGCCACATCACCCTCAAAGAAGTTGCCGAATCTACAGGCATCAGCCGCATGACCTTGCACCGCATGGTCAAAGATCCTACCTACAACGCATGCACCGAGCATTTGGGCAAGTTGTGCACTTATTTCGCGTGCGACATTAGTGCGCTGATCCGTTGGCAGCCAGAAGGTGCTGTCCGGCAAGTATTTGCGGCTTGATGTTTAAGGTATTTGTACTGCTTGTCTGATGGCAGGCAGTGCATATTGCGTAGAAAGAATAAGGGAATACAACATGAATAAAACAAAAATCTGCCTGGCTATTTTGGCGGCGATGCCTTACCTGGCACAAGCCGAGCATGAGGGCACAGTGCATCTCGATGAAGTCAATGTGGTAGCAACCAAAAACAAAGCGTCACTGACACAGCCGGATATTGAGACAGCAAAAGAAAGCTTATCTAAAACGGCAGGTGGCACGACCGTGGTGGATATGGAAAACGTGCGCGAAGGCCGTACCAGCAATATGCAGGATACGCTGGGTATGGCGACTGGCGTATTGGCACAATCACGCTTTGGAGCAGAAGAAACCCGCTTGTCGATTCGTGGCTCTGGCGTACAGCGCACTTTTCATGGTCGAGGCTTAAAACTGATGCAAGATGGCATGCCGACCAACCTGGCTGATGGTGGTTTTGATTTCCCCGCCATTGACCCGATGGCGGCGGATTATATTGAAGTCTATCGTGGTGCCAATGCCTTGCAGTATGGTTCAAGCAACTTAGGCGGCAGTATCAACTTTATTTCCAGAACTGGTTACAACGCACCTGCATTAGAAGTGCGCTCAGAGGGGGGTAGTTATGGATACTATCGGCTTGGTGTGAGTACCGGCGGCGTCAAAGATGATGTTGATTATTTTGTCACCGCCAGCAAGTATGGCACTAGCAGTTTCCGTGATAATGCACAACAAAGTGCGGATCGTTTAACCGGGAATGTAGGCATCAAGATCAGTGAAAAGGTTGAAACCCGTTTTTATTTTGGCTACACCAATAACGACTCGCAATTACCTAGCGCATTAACAAAGTCACAATTGAAAACAGATTCCAAGCTATCCACGGTCACTGGCGGGCCGTTGGCGGGACAAGGGATCAATGAGCGCGACATTAACGTCACCCGCGTAGCAAACAAAACCACGATTTTGTTTGATCAGAGCAAGCTGGAGTTAGGCGCCTTTTATTCCAGAAAGAGTTTGTTTCATCCAATTATCGACCTATTCGTCTTTGGTAACGATACCCTGGGCGTGATTGATCAGCAGTCTGATGATTATGGTTTATCAGCACGCTGGATCAAGGAAGGAGAGCTGTTTGGCCTCAAAAACGAGTTTGTGGCAGGCATGACGCCGACTTATGGGCACACTGATGCAAAGAACTTCCGTAATGTGAATGCGCACCGCGGTGCAAAAATAAATGATTATGACCAAAAAGCGAGCAATTTTGAGGTGTACGCAGAAGACAGGTTGAGCCTGGATGCACAGTGGACGGTGATTGCCGGATTGCAATATACGCGCTCAAAGCGTGACTCCAAAGACCAGATGATTACCTCTACTGGTGACCAGAGCTTTAAAGCAGACTACCACCAGACTAGCCCAAAGCTGGGCGTGTTATATCAGTTGCAACCGCATGTGCAGTTATTTGCGAATGCTTCCCGTAGTTTTGAGCCACCAAGCTTTGGTGAGCTGAATGTGGCGGTGGCAGGCACCCTGAAAGCACAGCGAGGGACCACTTACGAAATTGGTTCCAGAGGGAATGGTGAATATGTCGATTGGGATGTTGCACTCTATTATGCGCGCTTGCAGGACGAGTTGCTTGCATTAGGCACTGTAGCAAGTCCATCTACGATTAATGCAGATAGAACCATACACAAGGGTCTTGAGTTCGGGCTGACCGGGCGTTTACCGTATGATTTGCAATGGCGCTCCAGCTTGCTGATTAACAACTTCAAACTCGATGGTGACGCGTTATTCGGTAATAATCGGTTGCCAGGCATTCAACGCTCATTATTGAGAGCGGAGTTGGTTTATCGTGGCAGTGACTTTCTTGAAAACTTTTATATCGGCCCGACCATAGAGTGGTCTCCGCAGAGATACAACGTAGACTTTGCAGAAACGCTTTATGCAGATAGTTACTTTCTGTGGGGCATGAAAGCTGGGCAAAAAATTAACCAGCACTGGTCATGGTTTCTTGAGGGGCGCAATCTTTCTAACCAAAAATACGCAGCAACGACCGGTATTTCAGGTCGGTGGAATGGAACAGATGCATTGTTTTATCCTGGCGATGGCCGCACGGCTTACCTGGGTGTGACCTGGACTTATTAACCGTTATTACCGGGGGCAGTGCTCCCGGTTTTCTGGAGTGTGTTGTGAATCATTGGATCAAGTTAATGGTGTGTTCGTTGGCGCTGTGGTGGCCAGCGACGGTATTACATGCGCATGCTACACCAGCCGAATCGGCGGCAGAAAATGTGCAGTCTGTGGCTGCGGAAATGCATGAAACTTGGGATAAGCCCAATCAGCCATTGACGCTGCCAGTCATTGTTATCCGCCAGGGCATGGCGATTGCTGACTGGATTCAGGACGATAAAGGCGGGCGCGCTTTATTGAAATATCATCCTGCCCATCAGCATTGGCATACGCTACTATGCGGTGGCTCGGAATTGACTTCATCCAGGCATTTGGAAGCGGCCGGGATGTCCTCTGCCGATGCCCAGGCACTCGCGGTCTTGCTGCAAAACCACGAGCAGGACCTGACGGACGATCAGCGTCAACGGATAGACAGTTTTAAAGGCGTCGTGAAGTTTAGCAAGGGTCAGCCAGTGTCATCGACCGCCCATGATATGCATGGAGATACGCATGGCCATTAAGCACCTGTCAGTTCAACGCGGCTGGCTATTTTGGCACCAATGGATAGGCGTGATCGCTTGTATCGGCATGGTGCTGTGGGGGTTGTCCGGGGCGTCGCATCCCATCATTAGCCGTTTGCAACCGGCCCCAAAACAGTTTATGCCGCCACTGGCACCCGTCGATTTAAGCCAGGCGGTTTCACTGCCTGCATTGTTACAGCAACAGGCGATCACGCAGTTTCAGCATATCAGCCTGGTGCAGCTGGATGGCCAGGTTTATTACCGGATCGCACTCGCTGGTGCCGCCAGATATTTTTCGGTGATGAATGGTGAAGAGCGTGCAGGGGCCGAGAAGGCTGCAGCGATCAGCCTGGCCAATTATTACACCGGGCGTGATGCACCATCGGTACGCACGGTAGAAGCCGTGACCGATTTTGCGCCGGATTACCACCCAGTCAACCGTTTGTTGCCGGTTTGGCGTGTCGCCTATACAGGTGATGAGGGCTTGCGTGCCTATGTCGATACCGAGCAGTCCAGGTTGGCGACCTTGGTTGATGATCGTCGGGCCTTTTTGACCAAGGTATTCCAGTTCGGCCATAACTGGTCGTTTTTGCAGGCTTGCAGCATATTGCAACTGGCCGTCGCAACCGTGGTGCTGGTGCTGATTTTAGCCTCGGCCATCACCGGGATCACTCTTTACATTAAGCAGCGCAGAACCGCGCCTTACCGCTTAAAGCGTTGGGGGCTGCAGTGGTGGCATCGTGAGTTCGGTTTATGGGTGTCTCTGGTGATCCTGTTACTCGCCAGTACCGGCTTGTTCCACTTGTGGATGTCGGATATGCAGCAGCGCAGGCCTTTATTACACACGGCATTTGCCAGCGATAGTGCCGCGTTGAGTGCAGATGTCTGGTCACAACTGGCCACCGGCCAAGTGCTGAAGCTGGATATTTATGGCCGCGGCGCTACGTTGTTCTGGCAAATAATCCCCGTCACGGCTGGCACGCAAGGCTTGCCTTCTGCACAGGTAGCGGCCATGCATCAGCATCATGCTGCTATGTCGCCTGCGCCTGCCGCACCGGTATTATGGCTAACCGGGCCACACGCCGTGACTGCGCTCACGCCACAAGCCTATGCAACAGCATGGCTCGCAAACATTGCCGAAACAGCGCAGCCTGGCATTGAATCCGTGCAGTGGGTCACGGCATTTGCCAATGAATACGGGTTTATTTTCAAACGCTTGCCGGTGTTAAAAGTGCAAACGACACAAGCGCAACACGCATGTTTTTACCTGGAACCTGCCACCGGTGCGCTGGCCGCCCGCGTCGATGACAACGATGGTCTGGAAGGCTTTATTTTTGCCTATCTGCACAAATGGAGTTTTCAGTCTGTGAGTAAGGATGTGCGCGATGTGTTGGCGATATTCGCGGCGCTGGCTGTGAGCCTGACGGGGGTGCTAGGCGCTTATCTGTTTGCCAGGAAGCGTAGTTGAGCGGTGCGGCGCCCTGGAAGCCGGTGATTGTTCCAGGGCCGCATGCTTTAAGACGTCGCGTAAATCTTGTCCAAAAAGTAGCTGGTACGTTGTTTTAAACGCAACCTGTTTTGCAGCAGGTTAGGCAACTGTTCTGGTTTCAGGCACTGGATAATGTTGATGTCCAGCGCTTCCCTGAGGTCGATAATATCGCCTTCTTCTTCGCGGTCGTCACTCAGCATTTGAATAAATGGGCGCAAAGGTTGTTGCGGATTGGTCGACAGCACGGTGGCCAGTTTCTGGTCTGACAGGCGAATCACGCTACCAGGCGGGTAAATGCCCAGGCATTTGATAAAGCGTCTCAGAATGGTTTGGTCAAACTGGTGGCGCTGCTGTGCAAACATGACACTCAAGGCTTCGTAAGGCGTTTTTGTGTGTGCCGGATTAGACGGGTTGCACAGGTTATCGTACATATTGGCAATAATCAGGATATGCGATAACGGGTCAATCTGGTCACAATGCAGGCCTTTGGGATAGCCGCTACCATCGGCAAATTCATGATGCTGGGAAATCAGCGTCAATATTTTTCTGGGCACGGCGACATCTCGCAGCATATTCATGCCAAGCAAGACATGGGTTTGGTAAATAGCCGTTTCGCGTACACTCAGCGGGTCTTTTTTGAGCAGGATTTTGTCACTGATCTGGCGTTTGCCAATGTCGTGCAGAATGGCTGACATGCCTAAAATCACCAAATCTTCATCGGTAATGTCCAGGTTTTTAGCCAGCAACATGGCCACGACCAGCGTGTTCAATTCATGCTGGAAGTGCTGGTCACTGACACGGTGGCCATTCATGGCATGAATCGCGATGTCGCTCTCGGTCAGGGTGCTGGTAACCAGGTCTTCCACCAGCCTGGTGGCCATGCCATAGGCCTGATCCGGATGTTCAGTCGACAGCTTCTGAATATTCCTCACCTCTGTGCTGGTTTTCATGAACTTCTGTTCGCTTTCGGCCACCGCTTGCCTGAGCGCCAGTTGTTTTTTCTGGGCTGCACTTAATTCAGGGGCTGCATCAATGATTTCCACTTTAGGTGAGGCCGCTTTTTTCAGTGGGAACTCGACCACATTCTGCTGAGGTGTAATTCTCAGCGGCATGCTGGAGCTGCGTCTGGGGTCATAACGTAGCTGCTTCAATCCTAAAGACTTGATGGTCTCAATCTGTGATTCATCCGTGATCTTGAAGTTACTCACCGAAAATGGATGATCCATCCAGCCCAGGTCGAGGTGGATGTAGAGACCGATCTGAAGCTGGTCTATGTCGATATAGTAGGTGTCTGAGGCGTGATTAGGCATGGCGTTTTATTTTTCTTTGATTATTTAACACTAGTAACTGTAAAAAGTCGTCCGAGTTCACTGGATAAGCATACAGGTAGCCCTGTGCGGTCTGGCAGCCCAGTCGTTGTAAAAACTTTTCCTGTTCTTCGGTTTCGACCCCTTCGGCAACAACGGTGAATCCTAATTGTGTCGCCATCGCGTAGATCGCGCTGGTGATGGCGGCATCGTCTTTATCATCTGGCAGGTCTTTGACAAAACTGCGGTCGATCTTGATCTGATCCAACGGTAAGCGTTTCAGATGCGATAGCGAAGAGTAGCCGGTGCCAAAGTCGTCAATCGCGATGCTGACCCCTAACAGTTTTAACTGGTTAAAGGTGTCGACCACATGCTGGGTATGCTGCATCAGCGTGCTTTCGGTGATTTCCAGCTCAATGATAGACGGGTCGCACTCGCTTTCCATGAGGATGCCATACACGGTATCGGCAAACTTGCTCTTCATGATTTGCACACCGGAAACGTTGATGGCAATCTTCTTAAATTCCGGATGCGCTTTGTGCCAGGCGTGCGCTTGGCGCACCGCTTGTGCCAAGGCCCATTCGCCTATGCTTAAAATCAAACCGGTTTCTTCTGCCAGCGGGATAAATTTCGCCGGTGAAATAATGCCCTGTACCGGGTGTATCCAGCGTATCAGCGCCTCAGCACCAATGATCATGCCGGTGTTCAGGTCGATCTGCGCCTGGTAGAACATCTTGAGCTGATTTTTGGTCAGCGCCTGGCGCAACTCGGTTTCCAGCTGGAAGTGTTCTACAGCATCACGGCTCAACGCCACATCATAAAATGCGACATGGTTTTTACCGTTGTTTTTCACCTGGTACATGGCGAGGTCAGCCGCTTTAATCAGGCTTTCTACATCGTTGCCATCCTGTGGGTACATAGAGATACCAATGCTGGCACCGACAAAAATCTCATGATGGTCAATTATGAACTCACGTCTGAGCGCGTCCAGGATATCGTGTGCTTTTTGCGCAGCATCGGCTTTGCCATGCAGGTTTTCCAGCAGGATGATAAATTCATCGCCACCCAGGCGGCCGACAATATCAGACTCACGCAAAGCCGCGCGCAGACGCTCAGTGACGCCCAGCAGTAACTGGTCGCCGGAGTAATGGCCCAGGCTGTCATTAATGTTTTTAAACCGGTCCAGGTCAATAAACAGGACGGCGGCTTGCTGCTCATTGCGGTTGGCGCGCTGAATGGCATGTGTAAACAAATGGTTGATCAGTCTGCGGTTAGGCAGGCCGGTCAGCGGGTCATGGTTCACCAGTGAGTTGAGCTGCGTTTGTGAGCGCTTCATTTCACTAATATCGGCAAACACACCCACATAGTTGGTGATCACGTTGGCATGGTTGCGCACCGCTGTAATGGTCATCCACTCGGTATAAGTGTCGCCGTTTTTGCGTATGTTCTCAATTTCGCCCGACCATTTGCCATGGCGCTTGAGCGCCCCAAACAGGCCGCGTGGGCGTTGCCTGAAGATTTGCGGCTTGTGGCCCAGCACTTCAGATTCTTCATAGCCGGTAATCAGGGTGTAGCCCTGGTTAATCCCGACCAACTCGCCAGCCGGGTTCACAATCATGATGCCTTCAGTGGTGCTGTCAAAGGCAATTTTGGCCAGTTTGAGGTGTTTGCCGGTTTGTTCGCGGTCAATTGCCACACTCAATGTACGGCCAATGGCCATTAACGAGCCCAGCTCTTGTGAACTGGTATTTTCGGCATCGAAGCAGCGCTCAATCACCATGGATCCCCACCACTCATCATCAATCATGAGCGGCACAATCACCAGGTTGACGGTGTCATGCGATTTAAGCAAAGCGCGCTCTGAGGCTGGCAATGTCAGGGCGTCACACATCACCGGCTGACCTTTGGACAGCAGGCTATACCAGCGTTGCAGCTCAGGCGACAGGAAAGAAATTTTTTCCCAATGCTCGTAGGTAGTATGAAAGCCGTTCATTGCCCAGTGGAACAGGGCTTTGGAGCGGATATCGGTTTTTTTGCGGCTGGTGATGGTTTCGTGTTGCAGCAAAATCGCACGGCTAAAGCGGAACGACAGGCAGCATTGCTGCAAGACATTTTCCGCCACACTCTGCCAGCGCTCGGCTGAGTGCAGCATCCAGTCGCAAGAAATCAGCGTGTCCAACACCGCACTGCGGTTAAGCAACTGCGTTTGAATGAATTTCTGTTCGCTGACATCGCGCGCGACGGTAATCAGGTGGCTGGGCTGGTCTTTCTGGTCGTGATAGGCGACTTTATTCACTTCCAGTGTTTTGTAGCCACCTTGGGGTAAATGTACCAGTTCTTCATTGTGGTAAGCCTGGCGGGATTTCCATACCTGCTGGTCAGACTTTTCGTGATGTTCGAAGCTATTGCGGAACACCGGATGCAAGGTATCCGCAATTTGCAAATTGTTTAAGAACTGGTAGTCAAAACTATCAATCTGGAAGGTGTTCAGCATGTGCTGGTTGGCCATCATCCAGCGGTTGTCATTGTCTTTAATGCAAATCAGGTCCGGACTCATCTCAATCAGTGAGTGCACAATTGATTGCATGTGCAGCAATTGATCGACCAGCGTGCGTTCTTCTTCCTCCAGCATCAGGCCAATGGCACGGCGGCCTGATTGTGGATAGAACAAGCGGCATTTGAAGTCACGTTTTAAGCCATGAATAGGGGTGCTGATGTTTAATTCAGTTTTGCCCTCGCGCATGGCTTCGACCAGCGCTTGGCGAATCTCTTTGGGCAAGCCGTCTGCGAGCTCTCCCAGCAGGTTTTTCGCGGTGGTGCTGAGAGCGAGACACTGTGCCCGGCGATTGATGGCCAGCATAGGCATATCCGGCATGGTGACGGCCAGGGGCTGCAACCATGCTGTGCTATGATGATCAAAAACGGTTGGTAATGACATAGTTAAATCTGTTTCGGTCCGGTGTGCGTTGTAGTGCGGATAAGTGGGTTATCGGCGCGAATGCAAGCAAACTTTAGCGACATTAACTCTTGATAATTAAGGTAAATTTAAAGATGTTTTTAATTAATCTTCGGGTTGAGGCGTGATGGTCCAATCGTGGATAAAACCTGTGTTTTGGCTGGCTTGTTTGCTGTCATTGCAGGCGGTGCATGCGCATGAAACCCATCCCGAACACTCAGCCAGTGCATTGACCGTCAGCGTCACGGCCGATCATGGCGGGCGTGTGTGGCTGGCACAGGTCAAACAGGGCCAAGTCTGGGTGTCAGTCAGCGACGATGCGGGCAAGCATTTTAGCACCGAAGTCGCTGTTAATCCTGTGCCGATGACGATTGCCGCCGACGCAGAAGCGCGGCCAAATATTGCAGCAGGCGCTAATGGCGCGGTCTATGTCACCTGGACGGAGGCGCTGAAAAAGAACCACGCGGGCAATATCTGGTTTGCACGTTCGCTGGATGGCGGCAAAAAGTTTGAGGCGCCTTATATCGTGCATCAGCATCGCGAAGAAATCACCCATCGTAATGATGCTTTGCAGGTTGCGGCAGATGGCTCGATTACCGTCGCCTGGCTGGATAAGCGCGATATGCTGGCAGCTAAAGCCGCAGGTAAACCCTATGACGGCGCGGCGATTTACTATGCGGTGTCGCGCGATCAAGGCAAAAGCTTTAGTCTTGAACAGAAATTGGCTGATCACAGTTGCGAATGTTGCCGCATTGCCATGACCAGCAAGCCGGATGGCACCGTGGCCGTGTTGTGGCGGCATGTGTTCGAGGGCAACGAGCGCGATCACGCCATGGCGGAAATTGGCCCTGTGGGCAAGCCAGTGTTGGTACGCGCCAGTTATGGGCACTGGAAAATAGAAGGGTGCCCACATCATGGGGCTGCGCTGGCGGTGGGCGAAGGCTTTGGCTATCACCTGGCTTATTTTGATGGCGCGGGCGATAAGCCGGGCTTGCGTATCGCGCGCATGGACGGGCAGGCCTGGGTAACTTCGCCGCCGAGGCGCTTTGGCGATGCCAAGAGAAATGCAGGGCATCCGGCATTGTTGAGCGTCGGCGACCAGGTGTGGCTGGCCTGGCAGGAGCATGATCAGCATGGCGCCGACATTGTGGCGATGGCGTCGTCAGATGGTGGCAGAACCTGGGGTGCGCAGGTGGTCATTTTGCACAGCACTAGCAAGCTCGATTATCCGCAATGGCTGACTTTGCAAGGCCAGGCAACCCTGGCGGTAAACACTGCCGATCAAGGCTTGCAACTGTTGCCTTTCACGAATTAGACCCAACTCATAAAAACGTTTCAAAGTCGCGCCTATTTGATCTGCATCTATTGAAAATGCAAAAACCCACCGCATTATAGGGTTATCCAGCCGCACGCTGCGGCATGACTTTGAACAATGAAAGGGTTTGCATGCGTTTTGATAAACTCACCACCAAATTCCAACAGGCACTAGCCGATGCACAGAGCATGGCCGTGGGTGCCGATCATCCGACCATAGAAGCGCCACATTTGTTGCTGGCGATGTTAAATCAGGACGATAGCGGTGTGGCTGCGCTGCTGTCGCGTGCAGGCGCGCAAGTCAGTGCATTAAAAACCAGTTTGCAACAAGCCATAGATGCGCTGCCAAAAGTCAGCGAAAACAGTGGTGATGTGGCAGTTTCGCGTGACCTTAACAATCTGTTAAATGTCACCGACAAGCTCGCGCAGAAGAGTGGCGATAGCTATATTGCCAGCGAGATGTTTTTGCTGGCCCTGGCCGATGACAAAGGCAACACCGGCAAATTGCTCAAACAGCACGGCGTGAATAAGGCCGCGCTGGAGCAGGCGATTAAGGCCGTGCGCGGAAATGATGCCGTCAACAGCCAGGAAGCGGAGGGCCAGCGTGAAGCCTTGAAAAAATACACCCTGGACTTGACCGAGCGTGCACGTGCTGGCAAGTTGGACCCGGTGATTGGCCGTGACGACGAAATTCGCCGCGCGATCCAGGTATTGCAACGCCGTACCAAAAACAATCCGGTGCTGATCGGCGAGCCTGGTGTCGGTAAAACGGCTATTGTCGAAGGCCTGGCACAACGGATTGTGAATGGCGAAGTGCCAGACTCACTCAAAAACAAAAAAGTACTGAGTCTGGATATGGCTGCGTTGCTGGCGGGGGCCAAATACCGTGGCGAATTTGAAGAACGCTTAAAAGCCGTGCTCAAGGAGCTGGCGCAGGACGAAGGCCAGACCATCGTTTTTATTGACGAAATTCATACCATGGTCGGCGCCGGCAAGTCTGAAGGCGCGATGGATGCGGGCAATATGCTGAAACCAGCGCTGGCGCGCGGTGAGTTGCACTGTGTGGGCGCGACCACGCTGGATGAATACCGCAAATACATCGAAAAAGATGCTGCACTGGAGCGCCGTTTCCAGAAAGTATTGGTCGATGAGCCTAGTGTTGAGGCGACGATTGCGATTTTGCGTGGCTTGCAGGAGAAATACGAGCTGCACCATGGCGTAGAAATCACTGACCCGGCGATTGTGGCGGCGGCTGAATTGTCTAACCGTTATATCACAGACCGTTTCTTGCCGGATAAAGCCATCGACCTGATTGACGAGGCAGCTTCACGCATCAAGATGGAAATCGACTCCAAGCCTGAAGTGATGGATAAACTGGACCGCCGCCTGATTCAGCTCAAAATTGAGCGTGAAGCGGTGCGTCGTGAAAAGGACGAAGCCAGCCAGAAACGCTTTGGCCTGATTGAAGACGAAATCAGCAAGCTGGAAAAAGAGTACGCTGACCTGGAAGAAGTATGGAAAGCAGAAAAAGCAGCGGTGCAAGGCTCGGCTGGCGTTAAAGAGGCGATCGAAAAGATCAAGCTGGATATGGAAGCGGCCAAGCGCAAGGGCGATTGGCAAAAAGTCTCTGAGTTGCAATATGGCAAACTGCCACAGCTGGAAGCACAGTTAAAGCATGCTTCAACGGCCGAAGCCAATGGTGCAGTGAAACACAAGATGCTGCGCACCGAAGTCGGTGCGGATGAGATCGCCGAAGTAGTCAGCCGGGCGACGGGGATCCCTGTCAGCAAAATGATGACTGGTGAGCGCGAGAAACTGCTGAGTATGGAAAGCCGCTTGCACGAACGCGTGGTTGGACAGGATGAAGCGGTGCGCCTGGTGTCAGACGCGATTCGGCGTTCGCGTAGCGGCCTCAGTGACCCTAACCGTCCGTATGGTAGCTTCTTGTTTTTAGGGCCGACTGGCGTCGGTAAAACCGAGTTGTGCAAAGCGCTGGCTAATTTCCTGTTCGATAGCCCGGAGCACTTGGTGCGCATAGACATGAGCGAGTTTATGGAGAAGCATTCTGTCTCCCGCCTGATTGGCGCGCCGCCTGGCTACGTCGGTTACGAAGAAGGCGGTACGCTGACCGAAGCAGTACGCCGCAAACCGTATTCCGTTGTGTTGCTGGACGAAGTGGAAAAAGCGCACCCGGATGTGTTTAACGTGTTGCTGCAAGTGCTGGATGATGGGCGCCTGACCGATGGCCAGGGCCGCACGGTGGACTTTAAAAACACGGTGATTATTATGACCTCTAACCTGGGTAGCCAGATGATACAAAGTATGGCCGACCAGGATTACCAGGTGGTGAAACTGGCCGTGATGGGTGAGGTGAAAACCCACTTCCGTCCGGAGTTTATTAACCGTATTGATGAGGTCGTCGTATTCCACTCACTGGGCGAGGCACATGTGAAGTCTATTGCTAATATCCAGTTGCAATTGCTGGCCAAACGCCTGGCTGCGATGGATATGCAGTTGGAGATCAGCGATGCGGCACTGGCCGAGATAGCCAATGCCGGGTTTGACCCGGTATATGGTGCGCGGCCACTCAAACGGGCGATCCAGAGTGAGATTGAGAACCCGTTGGCACGTGAAATCCTGGCTGGGCAGTTTGCGGCTAAAGACACTATCCGCGTCGATTTTCAGGCCGGGAAAATGCAGTTCCGCAAGGCATGATGGATTCAGTGGTAGACTGAACCAGGTCGCAGATAAAAGGGTCATAGCGATATGACCCTTTACTTTTTATCGGGTGTAGAATGGGAACACTATGCGTTACTCACACTCTTTGCGTTTAATTTTTATCACGTTTTTGTTAACTGGACTGGCTGGTTGCGCCTCGCAACCACCACAACCTTTGCAAATTGACCGCATTTCGCCTGAGCAGCTCGCTGCGCTGGTGCCGCCTGCACAATCTACCCTGACGCTGGAGCAGGTTGTGGCCTTAAGCAAACAAGGCAAGAGTGATGCTGAGATTATTGAAGCAATTAAACAGTCACAATCACGCTATTCGCTCACGCCTTCAGATGTGTTGAGCTGGCACGAAAAAGGGATTTCCAAAGGCGTGCTTGATTACATGCAGCAAGCCAACGCATTGGCCGAGCAGAATGCTATTGCGGATGAAATTAACAAACGTGAAAAAGCCCGCGTAGAGTCTGATGCCAGGCTAAAACGCGAGCGCGATATGGCCAGATTGCGTAGTATGGACCCCTGGTTTTATGGTGGGCCTGGTTTTTACGGCGGCCCCTGGGGTTACCGACCTTATTGGGGTGGCGGCTGGCGTTATTGGTAAAAGTCATTTGGCATCCCTTGTATAATCAGGATTTTGCTTCTGGACTTCGCTATGCGACAACAGCACGAAACCCTTTCCATCAATGCCCAGGGGCGGCGTTTATACGATATCACGCCGCAAGTCCTGCAATGGGTGCAGCAATCCGGTATTCAAAGTGGTTTGCTCACCTTATATATTCAGCACACCTCCGCCAGTTTACTCATCAATGAAAACTATGACCGCGATGTGCTGGTGGACCTGGAAGCATTTTTTAATCGCCTGGTGCCGGACGGCGATGATTTGTTTATCCATACCGTAGAAGGCCCGGACGACATGCCTGCGCATGTGCGTACCGCGTTAACCCAAACCAGCCTGTCTATTCCGGTGTTGCAGGGCCGGGTTGCCTTAGGCCAATGGCAAGGTATTTTCCTGTTTGAACACCGCCATCTACCTGCCCGTCGCCGCGTGTTGATGCACGTGATGGGTGAGTAGTACGTTTTTTATTGTAGTAAAAGTATTGTGTCGGAAGTGTAGTGCCATGAAATATTGCGTCATTAAATCTTGTTCTAGCGTTATCTTGTCTGTTATCTGTGCAGTTTGCTTGGGCGGCTGTGAGCGCGAGGCCTCAACGCCGGAGGGAGCAGTAATCCAGTCGGCAAGCCCGGCCAATACTGCCGAAACGCCCTCGGCTGGCGGGTATGAACCTAGTGCGGATGAGCGCGTGCCAGGGATCACCATGTCACAGGAGGAGTTGGACAAGATTTATGCTGAAGCCAGGCGTAATATGCCGCTACCTGTCATTCCGCAAGACGCGAAATAGAGTGTTGCAACGCCCACAGAGCTAACGCACGCTGCTCCATTGCAGTGGATCAAAAGGAATACTGTTGCGACGCAGCTCGTAATACACACCATTTTCGGCATTACCGCCGCTATTGCCGACGGCGGCGATGGTATCGCCGGATTTGACGCTTTGCCCGGAAGCCTTGTAAAGCGCCTCGTTGTTGCCGTATAGGCTCATGTAACCATTGCCATGGTCGACCACGATCAGGTTGCCAAAACCGCGCATCCAGTCAGCAAACACCACTTGTCCGCCTGCCACCGATTTGACTTCACTGCCTTCTTTGGCGCGGATGAAAATACCTTTCCAACTGACGCCGGTATCGGCGCGTGCGGTGCCAAAGCGATTGATCACATCACCACGCACTGGCAGGCGCAGGCGACCGCGCAACTGGGAAAAGTTTTCTTTATTGGCGTTGTACTCTGGCAGTGTTTCGTTTTTGGCGATGACCGTATTACTTTGTGTATTGCTCTCACTGTCCTCTACATTCGTTTGCGGTGACCGCTCAAACGTCCGTCCGCCGGACTTTTTCTTACGTGCCAGTTCGGCCGCTTTTTTCGCCGCCGCTTCTTTTTCGCGCTTGGCTCTGGCCAGCGCTTCCTGTTCACGTTTCTTGGCTTCCGCCAGCAGGCGTTGGAACAACTGAGACAAGGCTTCTTCGTCTTTTTTCAGACGCACCATCTGTTGTTCTTGCGTTTCAATCTGCTTGGAAAGCTCGTTCAAGGCCTCCGTGCGACGTGACTTTTCACCTTCCAGTTTTTGCGTGGTTTCGCTGTATTGGCTGGCCAGACGCTCGGTTTCATGCAGTTGCTCGGTAGTGGCCGAACGCACGCGGTCTATCGCCTCCTGATTGTCTTGCAATGACTGAATCTGCTGCTGATGCGCTGCCGTGAGGTAACCCAGGTATTTCAGGTTGCGTGTGGTATTGGCCGGGTCTTGCTGTTGCAACAGCATTTGCAATGGGCTGTTGTTGCCATGGCGGTATTGCTGGTTGAGCTGCTGACTCAGGGCATTGCGTTGCTGGTTCACCTGGCGCTGCAACAGGGATAACTGCTTTTGCAGGTCTTGCAATTTGCCACGGTTTTCCTGTTGCGCATCCTGGATTTCGCGCAGTTTTTTACGAGAACTGCTGATGGCCGTTTCCGAGGCCTTTAGCGCCTCATGCGCATCTTGCTTGGCGACACGTGAGGCTTTAAGGGCGTTGGCCAGTTGCTGGATTTTTTCCTTGACCTGCTCCAGATCGCCTTTAGTCGTCTCGGCTTTATCATTGGCTGCGGCGTAGGCAGGCAGGGCAAAACTGCCCAGGCACAGGGCGAACCATGCGGCCAGGCAATAGCCCCATAGCCGTGTTGGCCGAGAGCTAATATGCGTTCCGAACTCAGGCATGCATCACGCGGCTCAGTTTAGGCCGCTGCATGGAGAGTGATCAGGTTTTTACCTGTCATTTCGGCGGGTTGCGGCACACCCATGAGCGACAACAAGGTCGGTGCGATGTCAGAGAGTGCGCCGCCTGATGTAATGGTGCCTGCGCGGCCGATATAGATAAACGGCACCAGATTCGTGGTGTGCTGGGTATGTGCCTGGTCGCTGGCATGGTCAAACATGCTTTCGGCGTTGCCGTGGTCGGCGGTAATAATCACTTCTGCCCCCATTTTTTGCGCCGCAGCAACCACGCGTCCCACGCAGGTGTCCAGTGTTTCTACCGCTTTAATGGCCGCTTGCAGGTTGCCGGTATGGCCGACCATATCGCCGTTAGCATAATTGCAGATCACCGCCTGGTATTGTTGCGACTCAATCGCAGCTACCAGTTTGTCTGTGACTTCTGGCGCGCTCATTTCTGGCTGTAAGTCGTAAGTGGTTACTTTGGGCGACGGCACCAGGATACGGTCTTCGCCTGCAAACACGGTTTCTTCGCCGCCATTAAAGAAGAAGGTGACGTGCGGGTATTTTTCAGTTTCGGCGATGCGTAGTTGTTTCAGCCCCAGATTGGACACATATTCGCCAAAGGTGTTGGGTACTGTAAATGGCGCAAATACTGGTTCGGCCAGGGCCTGGTTTTTGTCGTATTGCGTCAGCGTAAAGTAATGGCTGAAGCTCGGCACGCGGCTGCGTTCAAAACCGCTGAATTGCGGATTGAGTAGGGCATTGGTCAACTGGCGCGCGCGGTCACTCCTGAAGTTCATAAACACCAGGCAGTCGCCATCTTCCATGCGTACCGGTGCTGCATCGACGGCACGAATCGCCGTGCATTTGACGAATTCATCACTTTCATCACGTGCGTAAGCTTGTTGCAAAGCGGTCAGGCTGTCAGGCGCAATATAGTCAGACGTGCCGTTGACCAGCAGTTCATAAGCAACCGAGACACGCTCCCAGCGCTTGTCCCGATCCATGCCGTAAAAACGGCCACCCACAGAAGCGACTTTGCCTACGCCCAGTGTTTTCAGGTGGTCTTCCAGTGCTTGCAGGTAAGGCTGTGCACTTTTTGGTGGCGTGTCACGGCCATCAAGGAAGGCGTGTACATAGACCTTGCTCAGGCCTTGTTGCTTGGCCATCTCCAGGATGGCGTGAATATGCGGCTGGTAGCTATGTACGCCGCCGTCAGACAGCAAGCCCAGGATGTGCAGCGCTTTGTTGCTGGCCTTGAGTGCCTGCATGGCATTCATCAGGGCAGGCAGTTTAAAGAACTCACCGCTGCTGATGCTGTTATTAATGCGTTCAAAGTCTTGAAAGACAATACGTCCCGCCCCAATATTCAAGTGGCCTACTTCAGAGTTGCCCATCTGCCCATCTGGCAAACCAACGTAATGTTCAGAGGCATTGATCAATCCGTGTGGATGCGTGGCTTTCAAGCGGTCCAGATTCGGGGTGTTGGCTTGCAGCACGGCGTTGAATTCAGTGGTCTCGCTGTGACCAAAACCATCGAGGATGAGCAAAATGACAGGTTTGATAGACATGGCTAACAATCTTTAAAGTGGTGACGGAACGTCGGATTGATGAATTCGTCTATTATAATCGCAACCGCAGGCGACGCCTACCCAGCAAGGGCGCCGCCTGGTGTAAACATGACGAGAACAGGTGAGTGTACAAGTGGAGTTTTTTAGACAGAATGTATTATTAATTGGCCTGGCCATTGGCTCTGGTCTGGCCTTGTTGCTGCCTATGCTGAGTCGCTCAGCGGCAGGGATTTCTGTGCTTTCAGTCACTGAAGCAGTGATGCTGATGAGCAGAAAATCTGCGCTGGTGCTGGATGTGCGTGAGCCTGACGAGTTTGCCCAGGGGCATTTGCAGGGTGCGCGTAATGTACCGTTATCGCAATTATCTGCGCGCCTCAAGGAACTGGAAAAATTTCGCGATAAACCGGTGCTGGTTGTCTGCGAACGTGGCAGACGCGCCAATGCGGCGGCCAAATTGCTCAAGGCGCAAAATTTTACCGCCTTGAATGTACTCAAAGGCGGCATGCAGGCCTGGATAGAGGCCAAAATGCCGAGCAGCAAATAGCGCGGTTCAAGTAGTAATGTTTTTAAAAGGAATTGTATGGCTAAAGTCGTGATGTATACCTCCGCAGTATGTCCTTATTGCATCAATGCGGAACGCTTGCTGAAAAATAAAGGCGTGACCGAGATTGAAAAAATTCGTGTCGATTTGCAGCCGGAGTTGCGCGCTGAAATGATGGAAAAAACTGGCCGTCGTACTGTGCCGCAGATTTTTATCGGCGAGCAGCATGTGGGTGGCTTTGACGACTTGCACGCACTGGATGTACAAGGCGGCCTGGACCCATTGCTGGCGGCTTAAACCACATTGTTTTTTGTCACAAAAAACACATGGTCAGGCCGGGGATGTCCGGTTAGAATAGCGGCTTTGTGTATTGATAATTATTAAGGATAATTCATGGCTCAGGACTCACAGAACCAAACAGAACAAAACGCAGCACCGATTTTCAGCATTGAAAAATTGTATGTACACGATGCTTCAATTGAAGTGCCAAATGCGCCTGCCATTTTCACTGAGCGTGCAACTCCACAAATTAACGTAGAGCTGGGCAACAGCGCACAGCAAATCGAAGACGGTATTTTCAATGTGTCTATCAAAGTGACCGTGACTGCCAAAATCGAAGACAAAACCGCCTTTTTGGTAGAGGTGACACAATCCGGTATTTTCGCTATCCGCAACGTGCCACAAGAAAACATGGAGCCTATCCTGGCTGTGGCTTGCCCGAACATCTTGTTCCCATATGCGCGTGAAGCGATTTCTGACATGGTGACACGTGCAGGCTTTATGCCAGTGTTGTTGAACCCGATCAACTTCGAAGCGTTGTACCTGCAACAACAGCAACAAGCCGCGCAAGCTGCTGGCGCGCCTAACTAATTGATTCAATTAAAAGTACATCACTGATGCGTTCGGTGATGCTTCTGGGTAAAGTCAAATGAGTAAGGTCGCAGTTTTAGGAGCCGGTGCCTGGGGTACTGCGCTCGCCATGCATATCGCCCTGCAGCACGATGTGGTGCTGTGGGCGCGTAATAGCGGGCACGTTTCCGGCATGCGTAAGGCGCGTGCCAACCCGCTCTATCTGGGCGATTTTCCCTTTCCTGAAAAACTCACGGTAGACGATGACCTGGCTGCCGCCGTGCATGGCGCAGATTTAATTCTGTCGGTCGTGCCTACGGCTGGTTTTCGGCCTATTTTGCAACAACTCAAAGCCTTGGATATCACACAACCTTTGATCTGGGCCAATAAAGGCCTGGAACCGCAAACGGCAAAATTACCTTTTGAAGTAGCACAAGAAGAGTTAGGCGCAGACTACCCATGGGGCGTATTAAGCGGCCCCAGCTTTGCCGCTGAGTTGGTGCGTGGCTTGCCTACCGCCATTACACTGGCGGCGAACCACCGCGAACTGGCGCAACAGGCAGCACAGCTGATTCATGGCGGTTGCTTGCGTGTCTACGATAGCGTCGATGTCGTGGGTGCTTCTGTGGGAGGCGCCGTGAAGAACGTGATGGCGATTGCCGCGGGTATTTCGGATGGTATGGGCTTTGGTAACAATGCACGCGCTGCCATGATTACGCGTGGTCTGGCCGAAATTACGCGTTTTGGTATGGCCTTGGGCGCTAAGTCAGAAACATTTATGGGCCTGGCTGGTGCGGGCGATCTGATATTGACCTGTACCGGTCAATATTCACGTAACCGCGAAGTTGGCTTGCAGCTCGCTTCTGGCAAATCCCTTGAAAGCATCCTGGCGGGTTTAGGGCATGTGGCTGAAGGCGTGAACACCGCGCGCGAAGTGATGCGTCGTGCTGAAACCATAGGCGTGGAAATGCCGATTACGTTTGAAGTGAATCAATTGCTGACTAACCAGAAAACCGCGCAAGAGGCGGTGAGTGCATTACTGGGCCGCGGTCAGCGTCAAGAGTCCGTTTAATTGCTATCTGGTAGCCATTTTCTGGCTGCCTTAACCCTTCATTACACAAACGCTGGAACTTGGTGCAAGTAATCGAGTCAGCCTTAAGGTGTTAAATCATCAGGTTGAAAAAGCGTGCAGTATCAAAAGAAGTGGTTAGTCAGAGCCGGAGTAATATTCAGTGTGTTGGCAGGGTTGCTATCCATGCTGTATGTACTGAAAGCAGAAGCCCTTGCCTGGCATCTATGGCATCAATTGCATAGCCCGGATCATCATGGACTGGATTTGGCCAACTACCAGGTCGCCATTGAGGCCAAACCACTGGCCCATTATCAAAACACTTCCGGATTGACCTTTAATCACGAAACTGGCACATTGTTTACCGTGCTCAATGATATGAGCATGATTGTCGAATTGAGTCGTGATGGCGTCCCACTGCGCGAGATTAAAGTGCATGGTGCCGATGACCTGGAAGGCATTACCCACGTTGAGCAGGATTATTATGTCGTTGCTGACGAACGGGAAAATAAGTTGTGGTTACTACAGATTAAGCCGGAAACGCGTGAAATTTCAATTGATGATGCTAGTCTACTGCGATTTGGTATGCATGAGCGAGGCAACAAGAATTTTGAAGGGGTTTCCTGGGACAGCGTCCACCATCGGCTGATTGTGGTGAAGGAACGTGATCCCAAATATGTCATCTCAGTGAGTGGCTTGTATGATCCCGAGCACAAAAAACAAAATACGATTGAAGTTGAGCGGCTGAAGCAATTTGATGGTGCGTTGAAGTGGGCACTACGGGATTTGTCTTCTGTGACCTATCATGAAAAATCCGGGCATCTGTTCTTGCTCAGTGATGAGTCCAAGTTGCTGAAACAATTTAACGAATCCGGACAAACTATGGGCTCACTTGCGCTCTGGAAAGGCTTTCATGGCCTGCATCAAAGTGTGCCGCAAGCGGAAGGTGTTGCGATTGATGATGAGGGAAGTGTTTATATCGTCAGTGAGCCTAATTTGTTCTACGTATTCAAGCCGCAGCCCCTTGCAAGGTGAGGCCAATAAAAAAACCCGCTTCAGCGGGTTTTTTTATTCACTGGTTCGGCTTACTCAATGCCCAGTAATTCTACTTGAAACACCAAGGTAGCATCCGGGCCAATCACCGGGCCGCTGCCATTTGCACCGTAGGCTAAATGTGATGGAATCGTCAGCTCAAACTTGCTGCCTACATTCATCAGTTGCAAGCCTTCTACCCAGCCTGCAATCACGCCGGTGACCGGGAATACAATCGGTTCGCCACGCTCATAAGAGCTGTCAAACACCGTGCCGTCAGTCAGCGTGCCGTGGTAATGTACTTTCACGCGATCGCTAGTGGTTGGCTTGGCGCCGTTACCTGCTTCCAACTGCTTGTATTGCAGGCCGCTTGCCGTCGTTGTCACGCCTTCTTTTTTAGCATTGTCTGCCAGATAGGCTTCGCCTTCAGCTTTGTTTTTAGCAAGCGCAGCCGTCCGTCTGTCCTGGCTCTCTTGTTGCACCTGCTCGACGGTGCTTCTTTTTTCATCATCCGTTAAGCGAGATGGCTGGTCAGACATGACATCTTTCACAGCGAGTGCGACCACTTCTGCGTCCAGTTCGAGGCCATCATTTTTAAGTTGATGCGCCAGGTTTTCGCCAACGATGTAGCTCAGGCGCTGAGTGAGGGTATCTAATTGATTTGCCATGGTGTGTTCTTTCGTTATTTAAATAGGACGCCTGGGGGCGTGAGTGGAAATTTAATCCATCATTATGACGGAGAGTGGTTGATAAAACAAAACCCGCAAAAGCGGGTTTTGTTTAAATGCTGCTTAGGGCATTTTGCGTTAAGCAGGAAAGTGAGGCAAGGCGCGCAAGTCGAAGACAATACAATTAGTATGGCAAGACTTGCGCAACGCAGTATCACTGAACTGCTTAAATGCAAAATTACATCATACCGCCCATGCCGCCCATCCCACCCATATCCGGTGCTGCAGGTGCATCTTCTTTAGGCAGTTCAGCAACCATGCAGTCAGTGGTCAGCATCAAGCCAGCCACTGAAGCCGCATTTTGCAGCGCAGAACGTGTTACTTTGGTTGGATCCAGTACGCCCATTTCAACCATGTCGCCATAGGTTTCGTTGGCAGCGTTGTAGCCGTAGTTGCCTTTGCCAGCAGCCACGTTGTTCACCACAACAGATGGCTCAACACCAGCGTTTTGAGTGATTTGGCGCAATGGCTCTTCAACGGCGCGCAGTACGATTTTGATACCAGCATCTTGATCCAGGTTGTCACCTTTCACTTTGGCAATCGCCTCGCGAGCACGAATCAGGGCTACGCCGCCGCCAGCAACGATGCCTTCTTCAACGGCAGCGCGGGTTGCGTGCAATGCATCTTCAACACGGGCTTTTTTCTCTTTCATTTCGATTTCAGTCGTTGCGCCAACCTTGATCACCGCAACACCGCCAGCCAGTTTGGCCACGCGCTCTTGCAGTTTTTCACGGTCGTAGTCGCTGGTTGCTTCTTCGATTTGAGTTTTGATCTGGCCGATACGGGCTTTGATCGCTTCTTCGTTGCCAGCGCCGTCGATGATGATGGTATTTTCTTTACCCACTTCGATGCGTTTTGCCTGGCCCAGGTCATGCAGTTGTACGGCTTCCAGTTTCAAGCCAACTTCTTCAGAAATCACTGTGCCACCAGTCAAAATAGCGATATCTTCCAACATGGCTTTACGACGGTCACCGAAACCAGGCGCTTTCACAGCCGTTGTTTTCAGGATGCCACGGATGTTGTTCACAACCAGGGTTGCCAATGCTTCGCCGTCTACATCTTCAGCAATGATCAATAATGGACGGCCAGCTTTCGCTACTTGCTCCAAGGTTGGCAGCAGGTCACGGATGTTGGAGATTTTTTTGTCGTGCAACAACACAAAAGGATTGTCCAGCAATGCGATTTGGCGCTCTGGATTGTTGATGAAGTAAGGGGACAGGTAGCCACGGTCAAACTGCATACCTTCAACCACGTCCAGCTCGTTAGTCAGGCCTGAACCGTCTTCAACGGTGATCACACCTTCTTTACCTACTTTGTCCATCGCATCAGCAATGATTTGGCCAACAGAGGTGTCGGAGTTAGCAGAAATAGCACCCACTTGGGCGATTTCTTTGCTGGTAGTACATGGTTTGGATTGTGCTTTCAGGTCAGCAACAGCTGCTTCAACCGCTTTGTCGATACCGCGTTTCAGATCCATTGGGTTCATGCCAGCAGCAACAGATTTCATGCCTTCGCGGATGATCGCTTGTGCCAATACCGTTGCAGTGGTTGTGCCGTCACCAGCGATATCATTGGTTTTAGAAGCCACTTCTTTCACCATCTGTGCGCCCATGTTTTCGAATTTGTCTTTCAATTCGATTTCTTTGGCAACAGATACACCATCTTTAGTAATGGTCGGCGCGCCGAAAGAACGCTCCAATACCACGTTGCGGCCTTTAGGGCCCAGAGTCACACGCACTGCGTTAGCCAATACGTTGACACCATTTACCATCTTTTGGCGAACGTCATCACCAAATCTTACGTCTTTAGCTGCCATTTAAATTCTCCTAAATTTCAAATGTTTGGGATTAGTTGTGAGTGATTACTCAACAATCGCCATGATGTCTTCTTCACGCATGACCAACAGCTCTTCGCCGTTAACCTTTACAGTCTGGCCAGAGTATTTGCCGAACAACACTTTGTCGCCGACTTTGACGTCCAAAGGAATTGCTTTACCGTTGTCGTCTTTTTTACCATTGCCTACTGCCTGCACCACACCTTGGTCTGGTTTCTCGGTAGCGCTGTCTGGAATCACAATGCCAGAAGCGGTTGTGCGCTCTTCAGCAGCGCGTTTAACGATCACTCGATCGTGCAATGGACGAATACTCATGAATGTCTCCTTGGAGTTTTCTTAAAGTGTTATTAGGTTAAATGTGGGGGGTACAACAAATTCAATAAAAGCGGTACGCATTTTAGCACTCGCGCACCTTGATTGCTAATTGGGGATAGGCTTTTTTGATTTCAAGAGCAAACACGCAAAATTTTTATGGGTATGGGTCGTTTGTAATTTAACTTGGGATTTTTGCAATGCAAGTCGAGAGCGTCATTGCAATAAAGTCATTGAGTTAACGAATGGCTTTAGCTAAACCTTGCAACGAAAGGCGTTTTTGGCGAGTTTGAGATCGAGTTTGAGATGTAGATGAATAAATGGATTGACGGTGATGAAGTGGGCAATTAAGCATCATCCGCACCTACAAAACGAATGCAGGTGCGGAAAATTAAATCAGACTCTACGGCGGCGAACTGTTGCGCCGATGACACCCAGGCCAGCCAAGAGCAGGGATATGCTCTCTGATTCTGGCACTGGCGTCACCGAAACCACGTCAAAACTTAAGGTGGGTAATGCTTGCCCTTGTCCACCAGTGAAAATAATCATGCCCAAAGTGTCGGCGGTACTCATCAGATAAAATGAAGTCTCTTTGTTGGTGCCGGTTGCTGATGCTGAGAGGATGTCAGCGAAGAACGACGAGTCTGATGCAAGGCTATAGCTCAAGCTGACGTATCCGCTGCCACCGACAGGCACTGCAAAGGTTTCCGACCCCAGCAGTGCGGTGCTACCTGCCCAGCTTTGTAGCGCTGTAGCGTTGCTGGCGTAGACTGGGTTGAGTTGGCGATCAGTCGGTGTGCCTTTGGATTGTGCCCAGTCGTCATTGCCCATCCAGTAAATATCGAATGTTCCAGAGCCAATGCCAAAGCGTGAGTTGTTCTGAACAGAGTATGAGGATGTAAAGGAGAGGCTGGCGTTAGCGACATTCCAGTTGCCAGCACCATAGGTGGTGTTTAGAGACTCGACAATCGAGCCGATATTAAAGCTGAAGGCTTCGTTAGCTGCCAACGCATTGCCCCCGGTATTGGTCTTGGAGAGGTTGCCCTGAACGCCACCTGCACCACCGGCCCATCCCCAGCCATCGACGGCGCTGTAACTTGAAAATATCATGTCGCTGGCCGTTGATCCCGCGCCGCCAAGCCCTCCGCTACCCACAATCGAAATGCTTTCATGTGTCAGCGTCGCTGCACTCACATTTCCGATAAAGGTTGCGGCAAGCAACCCTAGAAGGATGGTTGGTAGATGTTTGTTCACTTTAAGACTCCTACTCGTTGTTGAGAAAATGAATGGGCACTTATAGTGTTCCCCTATACCCATTATACATATCGTTATATTCAAGTTTATATAGCGATGTCGCCAGCATTATTTGCTTGGATTGGTTCGTGCCCTAGGATTGTGGCAATGTAACGAAGCGGATATTGATCTTCAATGAATAGAGGCTCATCTAAAACTTGAAGGTGACGCCAACCTCCGCATACCGACCTGGTGCAACAAGGAATGCCGCTGTGTAATATTGTTGATTGAACAGGTTTAGAACTTTGACGTAGTAGTCGTTATTTCCCACGGTCTTATTCACCTTCAAATCAACTACGTGGTAGCTCGGCAAATTTTGGGTGCCGAAAAAAGTAGCGACCCCATTCACCACGTTAGTGTAATTTCCATCACTACTGGCGTTGCCGCTACCCTGGCTATACATGCTTCTCACCGGCCCAACATAGTTTACGTTCGCATGTGCGGTGAAGCCGCCCCCGGTGTAATTGACACCATATGAGAATTTACGCAATGGAATATCGGCCACTTGCAATTTCATCTCCGTGTCATAAGCATTTGTATAAGAGTAATTTGCAAATGCCCTAATGCTTTCACCAATCATTTGGCTAAATTCCGCCTCGTAGCCCACCATTTCAACTTCGGGTATGTTGAAGTACTGGGTATGCCCGCCACCCCCGCCTGCACCTTTGATCATGTTCGTAATGCGTCGGTTGAATCCCGTCAGGCCAAACCGAAGTCCAAAGTCTGTTGAAGCCTCTATCCCCACTTCACGATTGAGACCTATTTCTGGCAAAACAGGCGCACCAAAGTAAGGAATAATCGTCCCTCCGCTATTCAAGGGAGCCAGTGCGGGTGCAGATCTTTCCATCGCGGTGGGGGCTCTGAAACTCTTCCCGATGGAAGCACGTAGCGCAATACTTTCGATTGGCCTGAAATTCAAAGCCAACACTGGATCGTCGGATGAATAAACACCTTTCTGCTCTTTATTGGCAGGTCTCGTCCATGTGACGTTCTTGACAGCGACATGATCTTCGACTTCATTGTGCCGAAAGCCTAAGCTCATACTGAGTTGGCGGGTGACATTCCACACGTCTTGCAGATAATAACTCTTGGCTGTGTAATTGTAGTCGCCACTGGCATAAGTCACCGGAGGAGTGCCTGGTGGCAGAGGGGTTTGCTCCTCAAAGCGCCGTCTTTCTTCCGTATATCCCCAAGTGGCTGTATTGGCTTTGCCGATCCTGATCGTGTGTTGCAATTCATAGCCAGTCGTATTGCCACTCCAGTCTATTTGCTGGAAACCGGATGTTGTGAGCAAACTACTTAATTCGGACCGAAAAACTTTCAAACTGATATCGTTATTTTCGTTCAGCTTCTGGTTATATACGGTGCCCAAATATGATTCCTTGATAGGGTCATATCCCCAGTCATAAGTGGGACCACCACCGGTGGCGCCCCCACCGAAATAATTGTTTTGCATGCCCCCACCGGGATACCCCACACGCGCTGTTGCGTTATATCGGTTCGGCAATTGCCTCGTCGTTTCCGAATGTGATCCGAACACAGTAAGAGAAGCCTTGGGATTGATATCCCACTTCAGTTTTCCGTTGAGGTATTGCGAGTCTTCGGCCGTATGGCTTTTAAAGCCCCCGATGTTGTTCGGATTGTCGTCATAGCCGTCTGTGCTGCTCAGCTTCGCGCCAAGGTAATAGCTGACACTTTCGGTGCCTCCAGCCAGCGAGGCCGAATATATTTCTGAACCCCAGCTTCCCTTAGCTAGCCCCAGCGAGCCGGAAAGTTTTCCGCTGGCATTTTTCGTTGTGATGAATATCACGCCACCGGGCGCATTGCTGCCGTAAATGACGGGAACGGGCCCCTTGAATATTTCGATTTTCTCAATGTTGTCAGTGGGGATGATAGACAAATCGATTCTTGCGTCCCCGCCGCCGTTGATCATCACTCCATCGATAATGACCTTGGTGCTATTGGCATCGCTACCGCGTATCTGCGATACCTTTCGCCCCTTCACATTGCTGCCGGTCACGTACAGACCTGCGACATCCTTCACGGCCTCATCTACCGTTTGCGCCCCTTTGGCCTTGATCTCTTCCGCCGTCACAACCGTTGTTTTCACGGGGATTGCGAGTGGATTAAGCTTTTTACCAGTCACTACGACATCACTCAGCTCTATATGGTCAGCACCCGTGTTACCTTCCTCCGCGGCGGGCACGGCAAAGGCGAAAGCCAGCAGGGCTGTAAGAAAAAAAGTTTGATACGTTTCACGAAATCGCTCCCTACGCGTAGTGAATACTTATACGAGTATGGTTAACGAAATCAATGCGTGTCAGCCGCCGGTAGCGGGAACACCCAAGGGCCTCCAGCTTCTTTGTCGGCAGCCACCAGATCGGCTTGGCCAGCGGGGCTGACGAGGTAATCTGCAAGTTGCCGGGCTAGCTCACGTTGGCGTGTATTTGCTGGGTGACGAGGCCCCGGCTCAACCACCACATATACCCGGCGCATGGCCGGATCACCCTTGAGCAACACCGCCATGCCTTTGCTCGGCATCTTGCCGAAGGCCACAGGAATGTGGCCAACCACCGCGTAACCATGCTTGTCGGCAGCTGAGCGCAGCACCTGCTGGGGCGACTCGGCATCGTCGTATAACTGCTGGCGTGGTCCGGGTCGCAGGCCAAGAGAACGGAACAGGCCATGCACGATGCCAAAGCTACCGGGATCACGGAAACCGATCAGGGGCGCGTCGGCGGCTACGATACGGCGCATGGCCTCAGCAGCATCCGCTGCCTCGACCACCTTGGCTGGATCATCATTGGGCCCGACGATCACATGCTCATTCATGGCCCAGGCACGTAACGGCGCAGCCACTCCGGCAGCTAACAGGCCGTAGGTCTCATCGCTGCCATGAATCAGCAATAAATCGGCCTCACCATCGCGAAAGATGGGTACCACGCCTTCTTTGGGAGCAGCAGCTACAGTCTCGATCACAAGGCCGGTTGCCTTGCCTGCACGCTTGGCAAGGGCGGGCCAGACGCCCGAAAGCACCAGCCCGCCTACCACGGCCACCTTGACCCGGGCCTCGGCAGACGTATCCTGTGCTGCTTCACCTGTTGCCAAGCAAAGCGCCAGCAGGATGGCAAGATACCAGCGGCAAGATTTCATGGTCTATCCTTTTTTGAAAGTGGTGTTCGCCCAAATGGTGGACCGTAATATACGTCAGTATATAGCGAACGTCGCATAATACTATTGAGGCATATGCAAATCCAGCCCCAGATGGTCAATTGCCTATTTTTCAGTGCCTTAGAGAAGTGATGTATAGATGAAGTGATGTATTAGGCATGCATATGACTACACTAAATAGCGGCTGAAGGATCAAACCTTCAACTTATGCTGGGTGATATCTCAACTTGCATTACAAATGGCTTGAAATAGCCCTTGGCAAGACTTTTTCTAAGTCTTTGATTTTTATTGATGTTGGATATTAAGTGAAATAGCTGACGACATCTGCCTAAAGTAATCGGTGCTGTTGACGAAATTAAGTCTAAGGTTTCGAAAGCAAGCAGCCAGTGTATTCATGTTGTGGGATAGTCCGTGTCAATACTGGCATCTCTACGTTTTTAGCTCACAACTGTACTCTAAAAATTCAGCACTTCTGTGTCTGGTTTGCTGTCGTGCGTTGCCTTACGATGACACACATCGTTATTCCGTATTTATATGTTGGCATGCTTTCACATATGCCAACTCACCGTCAGTAGGACTTATGTCGCAACCTAAAGCCTCCATTAAGCCATACCACCACCCAGCCGCCGGTTGGGGGGCGTTGAAGCAAGTCGCTGCGCAACTGGCGCTGCAAAAGATTCCTGTGAAAGGCATCATGACTTTGCTGGCCCAAAATCAGCCGGATGGGTTTGACTGCCCAGGTTGTGCCTGGCCAGACAAAGAGCACACGTCTACCTTTGAATTTTGTGAAAACGGCGTGAAGGCCGTTGCGGCAGAGGCGACCAATAAGCGTACGCCACCAGCGTTTTTTGCCAAACACACGGTAACCGAGCTGATGGGCTGGGGTGATTTTGAGTTGGAAAACGAAGGCCGTTTGACGCACCCGATGCGTTACAACGCTGCCACAGATAAGTATGAAGAAGTCTCCTGGGATGATGCCTTTGAATTGATTGCCTCACATTTGAATGCGTTGGCCGACCCGAATGAAGCGATTTTTTATACTTCTGGCCGTGCCGCCAATGAGGCCGCTTTTTTGTACCAATTGTTTGTGCGCGAATTCGGCACCAATAACTTCCCCGATTGCTCCAACCTTTGCCATGAGTCAACCAGCATGGCTTTACCGCCAACTGTGGGCATCGGCAAGGGCTCGGTGACTTTGCATGATTTTGAGCATACTGACACCATCCTGATTTTTGGCCAGAACCCGGCCACCAACCATCCGCGCATGTTGGGCGAGTTGCGCGAGGCGGCCAAACGAGGCGCGCGCATCGTCGCCATTAACCCGTTAAAAGAGCGTGGCCTGGAACGGTTTGCTGACCCGCAAAGCCCGTTTGACATGCTGTCTTTCAAGGGTAGCAAAATCAGTGATTTCTTTATCCAACCCAAACTGGGTGGTGACTTGGCACTGATTAAAGGCATGATTAAGTTCGTGATCCAATGGGATGACGAAGCGATCAAGCATGGCGCCGAGCGTGTGGTGGACCTGGCGTTTATCGAACAACACACTAATAATTTTGCAGCGATTGCCGAAGATGCACGCCAGGAAAGCTGGGCGGTGATTGAAGAAGAGTCCGGCGTACCGTTAGCGCAGATTGAAGAAATTGCCCGCATTTATGCCACCGGCGACCGCGTGATTGCTACCTGGGGCATGGGCATTACCCAGCACAAGCATGGCGTCGCCACCATTAAAACGCTGGTGAACCTGATGTTGTTACGCGGCAATATTGGTAAAGAGGGCGCAGGCCTGTGCCCGGTGCGCGGCCATAGCAATGTGCAGGGTAACCGCACCGTCGGCATTTATGAAAAGATGCCAGCCGAGTTTCTCGATAGCCTGGAGCGCGTGTTTGATATCAAAGTGCCGAAAACGCCAGGCTACGATGCCGTAGGCGCTATCCAGGCCATGATAGACGGTAAAGGTAAAGTATTCTTTGGGCTGGGCGGTAATTTTTCGATTGCCACGCCGGATACTGACCGTACCTGGGAAGGCATGCGCAATTGTGATTTGACGGCGCATGTGACGACTAAACTGAACCGCAGTCACCTGGTGCATGGCAAAGACGCCCTGATTCTGCCATGCCTGGGCCGCACCGAAATCGATACGCAGGAAACCGGCCCACAGGGCGTGACGGTGGAAGACTCGATGAGCATGGTGCATATCTCTTATGGCATGAACAAGCCTGCCTCACCGCATCTGCTCTCCGAGCCAGCCATTGTGGCGCGCCTGGCACATGCCACGCTCAAACGCAGCAAAACGCCATGGCTGGCGTTTATTAAAGATTACAGCAAAATCCGTGATGCGATCGAGCAAACCATGCCGGTAGCATTCAAGGATTACAACGAGCGTATCAAGACGCCAGGTGGCTTCCGCATGCCGGTGCCTTCTAGCGAGCGCGTGTGGAAAACTCCTTCTGGCAAGGCTGAGTTCACCGTGCAGGCGATTCCGCAAAACTCGCCTATCCACCAGGCGCGTGAGCAATATGGTGACCAGTTGTTCGTATTGATGACCACCCGTTCGCACGACCAGTACAACACTACCATTTATGGCATGGATGACCGCTACCGCGGTGTGTTTGGTCAGCGCCGCGTGGTATTTATGAACCCGCTGGATATTGCGCGCATGGGGCTGGTGGCCGGTGACTGGGTCAACCTGGTCAGTGTGTGGCAAGATGGAATTACCCGTCGTGCGGATAAGTTTCTAGTGGTGTCTTACGACATTCCGCAAGGTTGTCTGAGTGGCTATTACCCTGAAACCAATAATCTGGTGCCGCTGGAAAGTGTGGCTGATGACTCACGCACGCCAACTTCCAAGTCTATTCCGGTGATTTTGGAAAAAACCACTGCGCCAGAGGTAGCCCATGCTGCTTGAGAATGACCTGACTGTCTTGCATGATGACGCTACGGTTGATGAAACTGTGGTGGAAACGGGCTTTATCGCCGACTATGTGCCGCTGGATAACAGTACAGTGTTGATGCTGGGGATTTTGGAGTTGCTGCATGCCGAGCATGAGCAGGGCCGGTCATGTGTGTCGCTGGCGGTAATTTGCAAGCGCCTGGGGATTCGCATGAGTACCTTGCAACGGTTGATGACGGCGTTGAGTGAACAGGCGCTGGTGGAGCTGTCTACGCAAAAAGAACGCCTGGTCGCGGCCTTGACGCAAAGTGGCGAAGAAGTTTCGCTGGCGTTGCAGACGACCTAAATCTTGCACGGGCGCATAGCCGCCTGACGTATAATACAGGCATCACAACCCCTGCATAGCCTGGTCACCATGAAGCTTTATGTCTCGTTTGCCGCCCGCATACGCGCAATGATTGATGAAGGTGTGTTGCGCCCCGGAGACAGGATTTTTTCGGTGCGGCAGGCCAGCCAGAAATACGAACTCAGTATCAGCACCGTCTTGCGTGCTTACCTGTTACTGGAACAAGAAGGCGTCATCAGCAGCCATCCGCAATCCGGTTATTACGTCACCCCACGCAAACGTTTACAACAGCGGCATGCTTCCCCGCTGGCTAAAGATATCAACTTGTCTGAAATCGATGCCAGCAAACTGGTGCTGACCACGCTTAAGTCGATCCGCGAGTTTGGCACCGTGCCGCTGGGATCGCCCTTTCCAGATCCGCAACTGTTCCCGCTGAAGAAAATCCATCAATATGAAAAAGCCCTGACCGATGACGAGGGGGAGTGGGGCGTGCTGAGTGATTTGCCGCCTGGCAACGAAAGCCTACGGCAGCAGATTGCACGCCGCTATCTCGCGCATGGCATGGATGCTTCGCCGGATGATATTGTGATTACGCATGGCGCCACGGAAGCCATCACCCTCTGCCTGCAGGCGGTGGCCAAGGCCGGGGATACCATTGCCCTGGAGTCGCCCGGCTATTACGCCCTCGCGCACACGGTAGAGCGCCTGGGCATGAAGGTCGCAGAAATCCGCACCGACCCCGTCTCTGGCATAGACCTGGATGCCTTGCGCGCGGTGACTGATAACGTGCGTATTGCGGCCGTACTGATTACGACTAACTGCCAGAACCCGCTGGGCTTTGTGATGCCTGCTGCGAAAAAGCAGGCGTTGGTGGCGTTTCTCGCCGAGCAGAATATCCCGCTGATTGAAGATGATGTCTACAGCGAGCTGTATTTCAGCGATGCAGCGCCTTTGCCAGCCAAGGCGTTTGACCGCGCGGGCATGGTGCTGCATTGCTCGTCCTTTTCCAAATCGCTGGCGCCGGGTTACCGCGTGGGCTGGACCAGCGCAGGCCGTTACCGCCAGGAGGTGGAGCGCCTGATGTTTCTCAATAGCCTGTCATTGACGTCGGCACCGCAAATTGCGATTGCCAAGTTTATGCAACGCGACAGTTTCGAACAGCATCTCAAGCAGTTACGCCATACATTGCGCTCAAACTATGTGTTGATGCGCAATGTGATTGAACAAAGCTTCCCGGCCGGGACGCAGCTCTCGGAGCCCAAGGGCGGGTATGTGATCTGGGTCAAGTTGCCGCCCGCCATTGATGCGCTGGAACTCTATCGTGCCGCGATTGGAAACGGAATTACGGTGGCTCCGGGAACCATTTTTTCGCGTAAAAAAGACCTGACCCATTATATCCGCCTCAATTTTAGCCACTTATGGACGCTGGCCATTGAACAGGCTGTTCGCGATGTGGGCGCCCTGGCCTGCGAGATGCTGGCCGCAGGGCAGGCGTAGCTGACGTTGCGCGGATGGAATTCAATCGCAAGAGTCGGAGTGTTTGTGTGTGTATGATCTTGTATCGTTAGGCTTATCAAGGAGAGATCACAGGGCAGGCCATGACGACGCGCAATCCTATGCAAACACTGCAACAAACACACATGCAGCACCCGACGATGCATGATCCGCGTTGGCAACAAGTGCTGGCCCGCGATGCGCAGGCCGATGGGACGTTCTTTTACTCGGTGAAAACCACCGGCGTGTATTGTCGGCCATCGTGTGGGGCCAGGCAGGCTCGCCCGGAAAACGTGGCATTTCACACTAGCTGTGCCGCTGCTGAGGCCGCTGGTTTCCGGCCATGTAAGCGGTGCAAACCTGACCAATTACCTTTGGCTGACACCGCCGCAAAAGTGGCCATGGCCTGCCGTTTGATTGAAACCGCCGAGACCAGCCCCAGTTTGGCGCAGTTGGCTGACCATGTCGGCGTCAGCCGTTTTCACTTTCACCGCCTGTTTAAATCTGTGACCGGTTTGACGCCTAAAGCCTACGCCTCTGCACACCGGGCACAGCGCATGCGCCAGCAACTTGGCGCCCGCATGAAGATTAGCGATGCTATTTATGAGGCGGGGTATGGGTCGAGTAGCCGTTTTTATGAGACCGCCACTCAAACACTGGGCATGCAGCCTGCGCAGTATGTGAAAGGCGGTAAGCAGGCACAGATACGTTTCGCCCTGGCGCAGTGTTCACTGGGCGCGGTGCTGGTTGCCAGTAGTGCCAAAGGCGTCTGCGCGATTGCGATTGGCGATGACCCGGAACCATTGCTGCATGATTTACAGGACAGGTTCCCGTCTGCTGAACTGATAGGCGGGGACGCTGATTTTGAGTCATTGGTGGCGACGGTGATCGCTTTTATAGAAGCGCCTAAACTCGGCTTGAATTTGCCGTTAGACGTACAGGGGACGGTGTTTCAACAACGGGTCTGGCAAGCGTTGCGGGAGATTCCCTGCGGGACGACCGTGACTTATAGCGAGCTTGCCAGCCGTATCGGCTTACCCAAGGCAGTAAGGGCGGTGGCCAGTGCCTGTGCGGCCAATACGCTGGCGGTGGCGATTCCTTGCCATCGAGTGATTCGCCAGGACGGCTCCCTGTCTGGCTATCGATGGGGTGTGGCGCGTAAACAGGCCCTGCTTAACAACGAGTCTACAGACCAACCACTTTTGCCGTAGCCGTCTATGTTTAAAACTGGTTATTCCACTGTGCCAGCCAGGTTTTAGTGGCGGCCTGATCCATGGGCCGGGCAAAATAATAGCCTTGCGCATAGCGGCAGCCAAGCTCACGTAAACCAATGGCGGCCAAGGTGTTTTCAACGCCTTCGGCAATGGTTTCCAGGCCCAGGCTTTCTGCCAGTTTGAGGGTGGAGGCGACTACCTTTCTCGACTTGGACGAGGTTTCCATGGTGGTGACAAATGATTTGTCTATTTTTAGTTCGGTAAATGGCAGTTTGGCCAGTTGCGCCATAGAGGAGTAGCCGGTACCAAAGTCATCAATGCTGAGCTTAAAGCCTTCTGCCCGCAGTTGCGACAGAATATGCTGTGCTTCATCGGGGTCGTGCATGGTGGCGGTTTCCGTCAACTCAAGAATGACTTTTTCCGGGGCCAGCTTGAATCTTTTGCAGGCATTGACCAGGCTGTCTGCCAGCATCTGGTTTTTAATACTTTTTGCCGAAATGTTCAGCGAAAACGACAGTGCCGTACCGAGTGAGCGGATAAAGCTAAAGCCGGTTTCGATAACAATCTGCGTGAGCTGGTCAATTTGCCCGGTTTTCTCGGCGACGGGAATAAACAGCTCGGGCAGCTTGATGCCAAGTACCGGGTGCTTCCAGCGCAACAGGCCTTCAAAACCAATGACTTTGCCGCTGAATAGCTCGATTTGCGGTTGATAAAATACGGTGAATTGATGGTTGTGGATAGCATCCGCGATCGTGTCACTATCGACGATGAATGACTGTGTACTGGCATCGCTACTGGTGTGTGCATGCAGGTCGACCGAGACCTGGTCGTTGAGCAGGTTTCTTAATATGTGCTGGTGAAACGGCTGGTAGAGGATGCCACGGATATTCAGGTTGTGCTCAATGGCGGCAAGTTGAACGGCGGGCAGGGTGTCTGTGCCTATGCCACTGCTTAATATAATCGACGACTGGCAGTCGAGCTGCGCCAGTGTTTTTAGCACCTCTATGCTATTTATGCCGGGCATGACAATATCAATGGCCAGGTGCGTCGGTTTCCAGGCCAGAAACGCGTCGATAAACAAGGTGGCGTCTGCCACTATCCTGACTTCAAATCCCAGGCTCTTGGCTTCGCTGGCAATCAGATTGGCCTCCTGAATATCATCATCCAGGATTAACAGCGTGCTTGTACGCATTGCGCAACCCTCCTTTTTGATCTATTTAAATACTGATGGATAGATCCCGGTTTGGTTCGATTGAGTCTTGCTGGCGCTTAATACACAGCGCTTTCTTCATGTCATGCATGGCATCGTAACCGCATGGGCGATGGGTGAGCATGAAAGTTAAAGAATTGATATTAATATAGTTTTTGTGACAGTGGTAATTCTTATCAACTTTTAAGGCAAGGTTTTAACTGCCGCCCTGCGTGTGGCGGCTTAGGTGGTCGGTATTAATTTCGTGTCTGCCAGATAGGCTTGTACCTGCTCTTTAGGCATCGGCTTGGCAAAGTAATAGCCCTGAATGAGCTGGCAACCCATGGCCTGCAGAAAACGTACCTGGCTTTCAGTTTCGGCGCCCTCAGCCACACACTCCATATGCATGCCGTGGCACAGTGCCAGAATGGACCTGACGATGGTTTGGCTGGTGGTATTGGTTTCAATATCCTTGACAAAACTGCGGTCGATTTTCAGTTTGTCCAGTGGCAGGTTTTGTACGTGGCTCAGGCTGGAGTAACCCGTGCCAAAATCATCCAGCGCAACCTTGGCGCCAGCCTTGCGTAGCAGGCCGATATTGTCCCTGGCTGTTTCAAAGTCCTGCAATAAGGCGGTTTCGGTGATCTCGAACACAAAGCGGTCAGGGGCTAGCTGGCTAGTGTGCATCATGCCGATCAGCGCTTTAATCACAGCCTGGTTAGTGACATCGTAGGCTGATAAATTAAAGGAGAGCCGCATGTTGTCTGGCCAGGTGGCCATTTCAATCATAGAGCGGCTAAACATCAGCTTGGTAATATCGGCAATCATGCCCAGGCTTTCGGCCACCGGGATAAACATGGCTGGTGACACCGCGCCTATGGTCGGGCTCTGCCAGCGTGCCAGGCTTTCAAAAGCACACACTTCGTTGGCATCCATATCAATAATCGGTTGAAATACCGGGCACAGCTCGGCGTGTATATCTGCCGTACGCAAGGCCTGGTCTATGCGGTTCAGGTGCATGCGCTCCTGTTCCAGCGTTTTGGAGTAAATCTCCAGATTGCCGCGGCCGGTGCGCTTGACGTGGTACAGGGCAAAATCCGCATGTTCGTACAGGCTTTGCGCCGAGATATTGTCCTCGCAGATAATGCAGGCGCCGATAGAGGCTTTAACGGTAATCAGCAGGCCATCAATGCTGATGGGTTGTGAAATGGCCTGGTTGATATCATGCGCCACTTGCTTGAGTGACGCGTGTTCATCGTCTGTGACCAGGTGAAATGCAAACTCATCGCCGCCCAGTCGGTAAAATTGCACCTGGCTGGGCCTGACGTGGGCCAGCCGTTTGCCCACTTCAATCAGGACCAGGTCGCCGATGTGATGGCCATGCACATCATTGACCGGTTTAAAGTTGTCCAGATCTAAAATCCCTACCGCAAAACAGTCTTGCGTTCGTCTGGCCAGGGCCAGCTGTTGTTCCACCTGCTCAAAAAACTGGCGGCGGTTGGGCAATTGCGTCAGCACATCCTGATTGGCCAGGCGCTGGTTGTCTTTCAGCAGTGCCTGCGTTTCATGCGTGGCATTGACCCATTTATCGAACATGGTAGTACTGCCACGCATGGTAATGAGCATACCCACCTCAAACACCATAATGAGCAAGGTCATTAAATGCGGGTGTTCAAAGCCACCGCGGTAAATGCAGGCGATGGCAGATGAAATCATCAGCAGGTTATAGGCATAAGCGGCCGGGCCCAGCTTGCATAAGATAAATGCAAAACAGAATCCGTAGAGCGTATTGTGGAAGATCAGGAAGTAGTGGCCGAAGGTGTCGGTGAGGGGGTAGAGATAAACGCTGCGCCAGAACGTGAAAAATCCGGCAAGAATAAAGACGATGGAGGCGATCTCCAGTCGTTTGCGTATTTTATCGATGGACGGGCGTTCGTCGCGGTGCCAAAACCAGTATAACAGCAGGCTGCAACCAATCAGCATCCGGAGCAGCGGGGTCGCAATCGAGAGCGACCAATGCACCTGGCTATTCAAAACGATCATTTGAATGCTGAGTGCGCTGATCGCCGTGAAAATGGCGACGGGCACATCTTCAAGCAGGCTGTTATAGCGCGCTCGCAACACTTCATGGCTGGTCGTTTTAAAAAATGACATTGATTTTTTAGACTAATTATTGTCTTTTAGTGATGCAATATTAAGCATGCGTAGTGGGTTTCTATCCGGCAAACACAGCGCAATAAGCTTTCCAATTGTAGATTTGGTCTGGCCACAAAAACTGGCAGCTATTTTCTGCGTCATGTTTTTATGTAGTTCCGATCCGACTGTGATTTTACTTTTATTTCAATATATTTAAATGGTTTATTACAGCCATTTTTTAAAAAAGTGGTTGAAATAAACCGGGATCATTTGCCAGTTTTTAAATGCATTCACATTTTTTAATTGAGAATCAATCTCTTATTGAATCTCAGGGTGATGGCATGTGTTTTGCAACAATCCAGCTATTCAAAGTAGGGTGGTGGAATATGAGCGAAACACTGGCTTGGTGCGGCATTGATTTAAAGTGGGCTTACACCGACGTCTTGCGTCGTATTGGTCGTCGCACGGCGTGTGTGCAACGTGCCAAAGATATCCTGCACGATGCGCTGGTGTTTTTTGCAGTTTCCAGTCATCCGGCTCGCGAAGAGTCACCGCAGGCTTACTTGAATGGGATCGTCAACCATTTGCTGGTAGATGAGTTTCGCCATAGAACGCGGTTTGTCGACGAAGACCAGATTGACGAAGCTGCGCTGATCCTGGAATGCACACCCGAGCAATTGTATGAAACGCGGCAAAAACTGCATCACTTGCAACGCGTGGTCGACTTGTTGCCAGAAAAATGCCGCCAGGTATTCTGGCTCTATCATGTGGATGAGATGAAGCAGCGCGAAATTGCCGCACAACTGAATATCAGCACCAATATGGTGGAAAAACACCTGATCCGGGCCATGCTGGATATCCGGGCATTTCAACAGGCGATTCATTAAGCCTGCCGCTTATGTCTAAACCGCTCGCGTCAAAATCATCCACAGCCAAGTCACTCACACTGAGCGAGATGGCTGCGCGCTGGTATTTACGTATGCGTGAGCATGCACACAACCAACGCTCTGCAGAGCATCATGCGTTTGAACAATGGCTGGCAGATGACCCTAGCCATGCCGCGGAATATGACAGCTTCGCTCACGCCATGCGCCAGTTGGATTCAGCTGAAAGCCTGTCTACGCTGGCGGATGCAGCCGAGCAGCAAACGTTTATGGCTAATGAAGCCCGCCGCAAAGCCAAGCAACAGCGCCTGGCGCAGTTGATGGTGGTCTGCTTTATTTGTATTGCTGGCTTTTTCTCGCACCAGCAATACCAGGTCTGGCAAGCTGCGCCGGTCATGCAGCTGGCGGCACAAAACCCGGTGGGGCAAATCGTCACTAAAACACTGGATGATGGCACCAAAGTCACCTTGAGTGCCAAGAGCGATATGGAAGTTACTTATTACCGCCACCAGCGCCATGTGCTGCTCAAAGAAGGTGAAGCCATTTTTGAAGTGACCAAAGATCCTGAGCGGCCATTTGTCGTCGAAACTGATACCGCAAGAATCACCGTGCTGGGAACACGCTTTGCTGTGAACCGCCTTGAGCAGCTGGTGCGTGTGAGTGTGGATCATGGCCGCGTCAAAGTCGAGCCGCAATCGGAGCCAGACGCAGCATCATCCGAAAGCCCATCATTGCTTTCACGTGAAATCACCAACGGCCAGGTAGCCGAGGTCTACCCTAACCGCGCCATGGTGCTGGTCAACCGCCCGGCCTCCGATGCCTTCGCCTTTCTCAAAGGTCGCCTGGTATTCGATCGCGCCGATACCAGCGAAATTGCCTATACCGTGTCGCGTTACCGCCGCAAGCCAGTGCAGTCGCAAGGTAAGCAAGTACGTAATATTTCTGCAGACATCAACATCCAGGACATAGACCAGTTTTTGCATGGCCTGCCCAATATTGCCCCAGTCAAACTGCAAGACACGCCGCAGTACACACTGCTTAATAGTTTGCATTAGTGCATGACCTGGTGTTGGTTTTCAGTATGGTCAAGAGCACTGATACGATAGAAATGGCACTTGCTTGCACTTTAAAAGCATTCGGAAACATAAGCGATGAATTCCTCAATTGAATGGCATGGCATCAACTTAAGATGGGCGTATTGCGAGTTATTGCCTGCAATCTATAACGACATCCGTTGTCGCCACAAGGCTTACGATATCTTGCATGACGCCTTGTTGAAGTTTGCAATTTCACCTTCCACCATCAATCTGGAAAAACCTCATGCTTATCTGCGGGTCATCGCACATAACCTGGCACACGAAGACCGCAAGTTCAATAAAAGGCTGGTCGCATTTTCCACTGAAGAGTTTGATCTGGCGGCCTTTTTAGAAGACCCCACTAAAGTCGCGCCCTCGCCTGAGGAGCTCACTTCGCTCAAACAACGGCTTGAAGCCTTGCAACGCGTCATTAATCGCCTCCCACCCAAGTGCCGTGAGGCGTTCTGGTTATATCGGGTAGACCAGCGCTCCCTCAAAGAGATTGCAGATCAGCTATCTATTAGTGTGAATATGGTGTCACGACATATCACCCGCGCCATGCTGGATTTAACCCGACTGCAAGATCAAGTCCTGTCATGATGTCGCGTAACCATACGGACAAATTGCGTGAAGTCGCGATTAGCTGGTTTATCCGCATTAAAGATGCCGAAGCCGATGACCCTTTAAGATCCAAATTCGAGCAGTGGTTAATGGCCAGTGTGGCACATCAGCAAGCATATGCGGATGTTGCAAACGTGTGGGCGTCTTTTGACTCACCGCATGCGCTTGAAAAACTGGCCGATATTGCCGACCAGGATGCTTTCTTTCAACAGGCCGCGCAATCCAAAAAAATTAAAAATTATGTTGCGGGTGCCGTGGCTGCAGTGGCGATAGGCTTGGGTGGTTTACTGGGTTTCCAAACCTGGCGTGCTCAACCTGTCATGCAAATGGCCGCACAGGTTGAGGTCGGGCAAGTGAAGGCGCAACGTCTGGAAGACGGCACCTTGATGACCATGAATACCGGTACAGATATTGAAGTCACCTACTACCGTGACCGACGCATAGTGACGCTCAAGCGCGGGGAAGCCATCTTTGAAGTCACACGCGATGAAAGCCGTCCATTCATCATTGACAGCGGCAAGGCCAAAATCACTGTGCTGGGTACCCGCTTTGCAGTCAACCGCTTGCATAAACTGGTCCGTGTCAGCGTAGATCATGGCACCGTCAAGGTTGAGCCACAGAATGTCGAGAGTGCGACCCGGCCGAATGCATTGATACTGCATGATGGCGAAGTGGCCGAAGTGAAACATGACAATACAAAACCAACACGCTCGCATCACCAGGCGTCTGATGCCTTCGCTTTCGAAAACGGCATGGTGATATTTGAAGAAGCTGATCTGGATGAAATCGCCGAGACCCTGTCCAGGTACCGCAAGTTGCCGTTAATCGCAGAACAACCGATATCTAACAGCGTACATATCTCTTCAATGCTGAAGACAAGCTCGATTGAGACCTTTATTCATCAAATGCCTGAGCTGGTCCCGGTGCGTATTGTGCCAACCGCACAGGCCACCCTGATAAAGGCAAAAACACCTGCTAAATAAATAAATTTAAAAATCGACATCACAATATTGCCCGCTAAAAACGTCATTGCGGTAATAAGACGAATTCAGGGATGGCAATGGTACAGAGGATCATACATAAACACAGCCTTTTAGCATGGGCTGTGCTATCAACACTCACTAGTAACTCAGCAGTTTTGCATCAGTTGTACGCTGCTGAACTCAATACCAATGTGCCCACCACCAGCGAAACGGGTGGTTTCCCGGTGCAAATCAATTTACCTGCACAACCCTTAAATCAATCCATCAGGCAATTAGCCAATCAAACAGGCCTGAGCATCTCTTTCGATAGTGAGCTCACAAAAAATAAAACTGCTCCGGTGGTGAAGGGTTTTCTATCCCCGCAAGAGGCTTTAAAAAAGGTACTTCAAGGCAGTGGATTACAACTCAATATTAGTGGTGATTCCGCTGTCATCAAACCAGAGCCAGAAAAAAACTCTCAAACACTCAAATTAGATGCTGTAGAAGTCCGAGCCAAACGCTTTTATGAAGTCGGCCCATTGCCGGGCTTGGGTTTAACCAAGGAGGAAATCCCCGGCAACGTACAAAGCATTTCTGCCAAAGAGATTAAAGAAGCACATTCGTTAAGCATTACGGATTTGATGAACCGTAAATTGCAATCCGTGACCGTGAATGATTATCAGGGCAATCCGTTCCAGATGGATGTGCAATACCGCGGTTTTACGGCAGGGCCACAAATTGGCACGCCACAAGGTCTGAGCGTATTTATTGATGGTATCCGGGTCAACGAACCGTTTGGTGATGTTGTGAACTGGGACATGCTGCCTATGAATGCTTTGGCTAGTGTCGATGTATTCCCTGGCTCTAATCCGATCTTTGGCTTAAATACTTTGGGTGGTGCTTTTTCATTAAAAACCAAAGATGGTTTTAATAATGTAGGAGGAGACATTGACGTTCTAACTGGGTCTTTTGGGCGCAAGCAACTTCAGGTGGAAGGTGGTTGGAATAACGGAACTATAGGGTTGTTTGGTGCTGGCAACTTCTTTTTGGAGGATGGGTGGCGAAAAAACTCACCAAGCAGGGTAAATCAGTTTTTTGGTAAGGCCAGTTATCGTGGCGATAAACTTGATCTTAACTTGAGTACACTTCTTGTTCAAACAAACTTGGTCGGCAATGGTGTCATACCAACAGAAATGTATGCACAAGATAGAGAGGGTGTTTTTACAGCGCCTGATCGAACAAAAAACAAGCTAGATCAATATCAGCTTTCTGGCAGCTATTTTGTAAGTGACACATTTACCGTCACGGGACAAATTTATAGACGCAACAGTAAACGGCATCAGATTGGTGCGGACGTCTACACTGAGTATGGAAACTCATCAGCTATTAGAAATTTAACTGCTGGTGCGCAATATACTTGCTTATATGGTTCAACAAAATATGGTTTGCCTAATTACTATGTACTTCAAGTGCCAGGGAATATTGATCGTATTGCTTTAGCCACGATAAATATGACTTTTGATCCAGCCAATGCTTCAGCAGAAGATCAGCAGTTATACAACCAGTATTATCTTGCGGATAATCAGGTCAAGCTTTATATGGATGCTATATATTTTGGGCAGCCTACAGATTTGAGCGTACTGCCAGCTAATTCACGTAACGTTGATTTGCCTGATTATTTTGTTGAATATGCAAAATATAACTTTGATTACTACAAAAATCATAGAGCAACTGTTTTATATACGCCCCAGGCAAATGGTGCCCAAAATCTATACAACCCACCAAGTACACCAGAACAAATCACTATAGATGGTAATACGTTCCCCACTTATGGATATATAGAAACCTTACGCTTACCTGCAATTCCTCAATTGCCTGGTCCTGTGGACGCACTTTCAGGACTCAATCATTACTATTACAGCAGTGATGGTAACGGTGGTTTTATTAGAAATGTCATTCTTACCGAAAGAGCCACCAATGCCGATGAGTGCGTTGATGGTCAGGCTAATAATCCGGTGGATTCTCGTGGTGGTGTTATTGACACGAATCTTGATGGAACTCCAAAGCAATATGACGGGGCGCAAAATGGTAGTCCTGGGGTCGTTGACGGGGTTCCAACTGCGGTCATCACAAACACTCGTATTGATCAGGCCGTTGATGGTGGTTCAGTGCAATTCAATTGGAATCTTGACCATCACAAGTTCATGATAGGGGCTTCGATTGATGCTGCAAATACGACTTATGTGGGTGGTCAGCAACTAGGTTTCTTTGATGCTCAAAGAAAAGCCTATCTGGCACCAGATCAAGCTTTAGATGGCTTGCTTGCCGCTGATATGGAGATTTTCAATAATAATTTCCAAGGTACCTCAACTACAAAAAGTATTTATGCAAGCGAGACGTGGTCTCCAGTCGATAACCTGCATGTATCAACAGCACTCAGATACAACATGACGAGCGTAAAAAATGTGCTGGCTTCGCGCTCTTATGGTTTTAATGTTGCCAATCTACATCAAATTATTGGCAACCCTGATGAGTTCAATATTTGTAATCCTGGACAAGATTGCCCGACGGGTTACCGCATTCCGGAAATATTTAACTTAATGAATCCAGGGGAAACGGAGAAGTTTAATTATTACTCTTTAAATCCATCTCTTGGTGTGAGTTGGCAAGCCAATGAAAGCCTTAACTTCTACAGCAACTGGGCTAAGGGCGCGCGCGTGCCTAGTGTCATTGAACTTGGTTGTGCATTGGATAGAACGCTAATCAATGTTGGGACTAATCCTGATGGCTCCCCAAGGGAGATTTTCAAGAGTTTGGCAGAAAATCGATCTTGCTCATTGCCCAGTGCTTTGTCTGGAGACCCACATCTTCCTCAAATTAAAGCGACAACTTATGACATTGGCTTGAGGGGTAAATGGGGAAGTAATATCGAGTGGAATATTGGCGCTTATCGAACTGACCTTCAAGATGATATCTATTTGGTTACATTCCCAGGTAATCGCAACTTCTTTGACACGGTAGGGAAAACGCGTCGTCAAGGGCTTGAAATGGGCTTTGGTGGCAAAGCAGATAAGTTGGCTTTTAAAGTGAACTATGCACTGACTGACGCTACATTCCAAGACACATTTCAAATGGCCAGTAATGACAACAGCAGTGGCGTTCCTAATGAAGTGTTTGGTACTGGTGAAGCTGGTGAAGCAACCCCTCGTGTAATCACGGTCAGACCCGGCAACAGAATGCCTGGCGTAGCACTACATAACTTGAATGCTAATGTGACTTATGACATCACGGATAAATGGAGTCTGGGACTAACGGCAGTTGCCCATTCTGAAAGCTTCGTGCGTGGTAATGAAAATAATGAGCACCGGAAAGGCGTCGTTCAATATGTTTCTTATGAGGTGCCAGATCCAATTAATGGAGGTACCCAAACTATCCAAGTGGCCCGCCAGCCTACATCTAACCCCGGAAAAGTACCGGGTTACGCGACGCTCAACTTTCAGACGAGTTACAAGCTAAGTAAAGAGTGGACGGCAACACTACTCGTCACAAACCTGTTAGACAAAGAGTATTTCAGTGCTGGACGTTTAGGGAGAAATCCATTTTCACCAAGCATTTTAGGCGCAGTCGGGCCAGATGGATATAACCACAACTCGACTGACTGGATGAGTACAAATTTTATTGCACCAGGTGCACCAAGAGGCGTTTGGTTTAGCTTGAACTGGCATTTTGTGCCGGATTAACTTTATCAGCGGCTTAAGGCGGATGTTTACCGTTGTTTTTTTAAATTAAGGGCTAAGGGATCGAGATGGAAAAAACTACTTTTAAACTAGTTGTAATTGGCATTCTTGGATATTCCGGACAGATAATGAGTTTAGGCTTTGAAACATTGCCAATCACAGGTTTTTCAGTTGCATCTGATGGTTCTGGATCACACCAGCCTGTAGGTGGAGTAAGTCAGTATCGTCTTTGTAATACTACGGGGAATTATGGTTCACTGAGTGTGGGCGCTTCTTTACCAACCACTACGGCAAATAATACCTGCGCATTAGTTCCAGCGCCTCCATCAATATTGAGCTCTCCTGAGTCGGGTTTTTTCTTGATCGCATCAGCGAATCGCTCAATTATCATGAGTAATGCACTTACAGGAGGTAGTCCGATATCAATTGGTAACTTAGCTGATGCCGTCTTTCGAAATCCTACTAAGGGTGAGTGTATTTATGCAGCTCAAGTTTCACTTGCTACTATTGACTATGATATTACTCGAATTGGCACTCAGTTTTTTCATGTCAACGGAGTAGCTAGAGGGGGCTTTGCATCTTCCGGTGAGGTTTCTGCTGGCTACGCAAGAGTTCTCAGTGTGGCAGATGTTGTCTATCGCATTGGAAGAACCTATACCTCTGTGCAGCACAGGGCGGCGAGTTTGGGCTCAGGTGTATTTGCTCTTGGTTATTATAATCAGCCACTAATCTCTGCTGTGACAACTTCAATTAACGGTCAAAATACACCCGGCTTGGGAGTTCCATCTGCCTCAGAGCAAAGTGCAAATCAAAATGCTAATTGGGTGGAGTTTACAACAAACTTTTACAGCGCGGACTCATCAACAAGTAGTACAAGTCCTGGCTCGCCAGCTTTTTATGTACGTGCTGCATGCTCTTCAACTCCTCCAATTACAACTCCTAACGCTATTCGGTTAAGGCAAACCTGGCGAGATCAAGGATCTTTCTATGAGTTTATTGAGGTTCGGGTAGATGGTTTCGTGCCTGTTGGAGCGAATGCTAACCCATTACCGGTTCCTGGTAGCACATACTAGTAAAGGTTTTTAAAACGACGGGAGAAAGTCCCGGTGACCTTAAACGCAAATTTAGTAAAGTTAGTTGCAAGTTGCAAATGTTGATAACTATGAAATGGTAGTGAGGGCATTTGTGGACAACCATAAATAGCAACACAGAATTCAACTACAACACTTTTAGAACTCACGAGGGACTAATCAAGTTGTGGTGGATTGGTGATACAGTCTGTACGTCTGCTGCTTGTAACTTTTGGGCGATGAAAATGGAGAGGCTCTTTGACTGAGCCGATACGAGTGAGATGCTTGCACTGTTTCGCGCTACAGTCAGAAACCAGTGCAGTCTCAAGGCAAGCAGGTGCCCAATATTGCCCCAGTCAAACTGCAAGAAACCCCGCAATACACATTGCTCAATTCCCAGCACTAACGCTGCCATCAAGGGCGTCATCAGGTGACGCCCAGTCACGGTTTTTCATATCCCATTTTTCTCACTCAAATGTAAATTTTTGATAGTGACGTCAGGTTTTTGTCTCGCTCACAGATGAGTCATAGACAGGAGAAGTCTGTGAACACATATAAGAAAATAAATAGAAGAGGAATACACACTGCACTAGCCGCATTGAGCGTGATGGCATCACAGCCAGTGTGGGCGGAAGCATTAAATACTCAGTTGCCTAAACAGCAGGAGGAAAGCTTTAGTGTGCCCGTTAATGTCGATATTCCAGCGCAGCCGCTGGCCAACTCATTGCACGACCTGGGCAAGGCCACAGGTATGAATATCTCATTCCCAAACGATGTGGTTTCTGGCAAAACCGCGCCTGAAGTGCGTGGCCGTATGTCACGTAAAGAAGCCTTGCAGCGCGTGCTGGGTGAAAGCGGCCTGGAGCCTAAGGTTGAAGGCAATAATATCTTTATTCAAAAGCCGCCGAAACAAGACAAAAAAGACTTGCAACTCGACAAAGTCGAAGTCCGCGCTAAACGCTTTTATGAAGTTGGGCCTTTGCCTGGGCTTGGTCTGACAAAGGAAGAGATTCCCGGCAACGTACAAAGCATTTCTGCCAAAGAGATTAAAGAAGCGCATGCGCTTAGTATCACTGACTTGATGAACCGCAAATTGCAATCAGTCACAGTCAATGACTACCAAGGCAATCCATTCCAAATGGATGTGCAATATCGCGGCTTTACCGCAGGCCCGCAGATTGGTACACCTCAGGGGTTAAGCGTATTTATTGATGGTATTCGCGTCAATGAACCATTTGGCGATGTGGTGAATTGGGACATGCTGCCAATGAATGCTCTGGCTAGCGTCGATGTATTTCCTGGTTCTAATCCTATCTTTGGCCTGAATACACTGGGTGGGGCATTTGCGCTTAAAACCAAAGACGGTTTCAATAACGCTGGAGCAGATGTTGATATTTTGACAGGCTCGTTTGGGCGTAAACAATTACAGCTTGAAGGCGGCTGGAATAACGGTGAGATTGCTTTATTTGGTGCGGGCAATTTTTTTCTGGAGGATGGCTGGCGGCAGAACTCACCCAGCAGGGTTAATCAGGGTTTTGCTAAAGCGAGCTATAGAGGCGATAAGCTAGATTTAAGCCTGAGTACGCTATTGGTCCAAACGAAATTGACGGGTAATGGATTATTGCCGAGTGAAATGTATGCTCAAGACCCAACGAGCATTTTTACTGGCCCAGATAAAACCACGAACAACCTTGCTCAATTTCAGCTTTCTGGAGCATTCCAGGCCACAGAGACTTTCAGTATCACTGGCCAGGTTTATCGTAGAAATAGCCGACGCCATCAGGTAGGTGCAGATGTATTTATGGGGATTGACGAGGAGGCCTTGGCGCGCCGGATTCCTTCGTCTACAGAGCAATATACTTGTTTGTTTGCAAGTAGCGCAAATAACCAATATGGCGTACCAGATTATATCGTCGTTTCAATCGCAGAGGACAGTACAACACCTGGATTATATGACTCGTTTAGTAACGCTTTCATATTGGACGCTTTAGGAGGGCTTCCTGATTTAACAATAGATCCCAGCGATCCAGCCGGCCGCAACTTAGCTAACTACTCAGGTGCAGTGTTTAATGCCGAAGTGCCTGAGTATTATGCGAATGTTTTGAAATATCAATATAGGTATTTTAGAAATCTGTGGGAGACGCAGATTTATAACCGAGAGTCAGAATCTGTGCCATCTATTGGGAGCTCACCGGAGTTTAATGGTACAACAGAAGGAGGGGAGGATTCTTATAAACTCCAAGATTTTCTTGGGGGCGGATCTTTTCCTGTAGCAGCACCCGGTGCAACTGTTTATTTTAATACAGATAACTATTACTACTCTACAGTCAATGGCGTTAATTACAAAAACTGGTTGATTCTGACAGCCCCCAAAAATTCCGATAATTGTGTTGCAACTCAGCTACGCGACGCAACAACCAAAGATGGTGCATTTTCCTATTTGGCTCCCAACTCCAACTCGCTTGCTTATGTTGATGGTGCTGGTAGTGGCACAGGTGGTGTTGTGTATGAGGTTGATCCAGATACAGGTAAAAAATATTACACGCCGACTGCGATATTTACTGATAACCAGATAGACCAGATCACCAATGGTGCATCGGTACAGTTCAACTGGCATCTTGATCATCATAAAGTCATGGTGGGTGCCTCTATTGATGCGGCAGATGCCACCTATGCCAATAAACAGCGTCTTGGATTGCTAGATGCAAGTCGTAATGCATATCTGGCACCAGATGATATCCACCCTATGTATGCTGGGGCGGATCAATGGGTCAGCAATAATGATTTTTCAGGCACACAAACAACCAAGAGTATTTATTTTAGCGAGACCTGGAGTCCGGTTGATGACTGGCACCTCAGCATGTCAGGCCGTTATAACAATACGCAAACAAAAAACAAGATTGCAGCCCGCCGAGGCATAGGTGCCTATGAAATCGGCGATGTCATTGGTTATCCTGATAGTTACAACATTTGTACAGACGCTGCTTGTACCGGTGTTGCCACACAATACACCACTCCGAGAATTGTGAATGCACTGGATAGTGCCGAGACAGAGAAATTTAGCTTTAACTCGTTTAATCCGCAGTTGGGCGCCAGTTGGCAAGCGAGGCCGGATCTCAATGTTTATGCAAACTGGGCACAGGGCACACGAGTGCCTAGTGTGATCGAGTTAGGTTGTGCATTGGATCACAGGCCCTCAGGCATATTTTTAAATGATGGTAATGGCGGGACTTATGAAGTGCCAAAAAGCATTGCCGAGAATCGCCAATGTACCTTACCTACCACGCTTTCAGGTGACCCATATCTGCCACAAATTAAAGCAACCAGTTATGAAGTCGGGGCGAGAGGGTCATGGGGTGAAAACATGCAATGGAACCTTAATGCGTATCAAACAGACCTCAAAGACGATATCTATTTTGTGGCCATTGGTAACGGGCGTGGCTTTTTCGACACCATAGGCAAAACGCGTCGTCGCGGGATTGAAGCGGGCTTGAAGGGGAGCGTTGATCGATTACATTTTGGACTCAACTATGGCCTCACCGATGCCACGTTTCAGAATGATTTCCTGATGTTTAGTGCTGATAACAGTAGTTCTAAAACTATCAGTACGCTAGGTGAGGGGGTGATTAATGTCAAGCCAGGGGATCATATGCCGGGTGTTTCATTACATAACCTGAATGGAACTTTGAGTTACGACTTAACGAGTAATTGGAATGTCGGGCTGACCATGGTCGCACACTCTGACAGCTTTATGCGTGGTAATGAGAATAACGAGCATCAGGTGGGTGTTTCACGAACTTTCACGGCTATTCGACAAGTGGATGATGGCAGTGGGACTGGTACTACCAAATCTGAAGTTTATACCCGCACATTAGCACCGACTACCAATCCAGGTAAGGCTCCGGGTTATGCGACCTTTAACTTGCAAAGCAGTTATCGCTTCAATAAAGAGTGGACAGCCACTGTGCTGGTCACCAACTTGTTTGATAAGGAGTATTTCACTGCTGGTCGGTTAGGTAGAAACCCTTTTTCACCTAGTGTGCTAGGCAATATTGGGCCTGATGGCTACAACCATAACTCGGCCGATTGGCGGAGTACAAACTACATTGCACCAAGCGCACCGCGCGGAATATGGTTTAGCTTGAACTGGCACTTTCAGCCTGATTAATGCATAGCAGGAAAAAATCCTAATGAAAATTTGCGTGAATGTATTTAACTTCTGGGAAGTATTAACAGGGCATTTGTGACATGCCTTAATTAAATTTCCGCTATTTGCTTAGAACTTACGAGGGACTAGAAATGACGGAAATTCGGGATGCGGGCAGCCACAAATGCCTGCTCATTGTACCTTTTTACAAGGAGTAGAACATGAAAAGAGTGATTTTGGCCATGGCCGTTGCGGGTTTATATGTGCTCAATACAACATCTGTTTTTGCAACGGGGCTAGTGGCGATTCCAGCTGCAGGTTTCAGCGAGTCGGCTTATACCTTATGTAATACCACAGGCAATTTTGGATCTAGTGTTTCAGCCACCCCTACAACCACTGCAAATAATACCTGCGCGGTATTTCCTGTAAATGAAGCTATTTCTCCAGTCGCTGGTTATACATTAATTGCATCAATTAATCGCAATGCGGTGATTGGTGGCATAACCATTGGTACGGTCTCAGACCGTGTTTGGCGCAATGCTGCGCAGACTTCCTGCATTTTCGGGGCCAGATTTATTGCGTTGAATACGGACTCGGATGCTGGCACAGCAGGTACCCAATATTTTGAAGTGAATGATATTGCGCGTGGTGGATTTGGTAGTGCATCTGTTAATGCCGGTTACTTTGTTCAAGCGAGCAGCGCTTTGCCTGTATATCGTATTGGACGCACATTTACTTCTGTTCAGCATCGTGCCTATGGTCTCGGAAGTCCAATAAATAGTTTGCCTGGCGCAAATTATTTAGCCTTGCCTACTATTGGCGGCGCATTAACACTTTCAATCAATGGCGAGACTACAAGTGTTTGGCCAGCCTCCACTACAGCTGCAAAGCAATCTGCGGCAGTGAATGCTAACTGGGTAGATTTTACGTTGGAGTCAGTGTACTCGGACAATGAAGGTTCGGGTTCCAGCATCGTTTCGTCTATGGTGTATGTAGAGGCTGCGTGTGATTCGTCTAGTGTGAGTGGCTGGGTTAAATCGGGGGCGATTAGACTCAGGCAAACCGGTCAGGAGGGGGAAAGCCTGGTAGAAATTTCTGTCGATGGTTATGCCCCTCCAGGGGCGGTTTTGCCCTGATGACTGTTTCTTTCTTGGGAGTATTTATAAGGTATTTGTACTAGAAATTTTCCACAGCCTGCTTAGAACTGACGAGGGGCTAGAAGGATGTGGGAATTGGTGATGCGGGCTACCAAAGTGTCTGCATAGTGTCTCTAAGGAGCGATTATGAAAAATGTAATGATTAGTCTTGCTGTAATGGGTGCATTTGGCCTGTCTATGCCTGCCATGGCAACCGGTCTGGTGGCTATTCCCGCCGCAGGTTTTAGCGGTACTGCTTATACCTTATGCAATACAACGGGTAATTTTGGCTCCAGTACGCCAACACAACCAACCACAGGCGCAAATAACACTTGCGCTACCTTTCCAGCAAACGAAGCAACCTCACCGGTTTCGGGCTATACATTAATTGCATCAACCACTAGAAATGCAGTGATTGGTGGTGTAACAGTTGGCAATGTGTCAGATCGCGTATGGCGCAATACCGCGCAAACCTCCTGCATTTTTGGTGCAAGATTTACGGCCCTGAATGTTGATTGGGATGCTGGTACGACTGGTACTCAGTATTTTGAAGTCAATGATATTGCACGTGGTGGGTTTGGTAGTGCATCTGTCAATGCTGGTTATTACATACAAGCCACTAATGCATCACCTGTCTATCGTATTGGCCGTACATTTACCTCAGTACAACATCGTGCCTATAAGTACGATACTGCGGCGAATAAATTACTGCTTGGTACTAACTACCTCGATTTGCCAACGGCGAATAGCGTTAACACTGCCTACACTGGTGAAGTCACTGGTATTGGCCCAACAGTCATTGCCTCAACAACTGCAGCCACTCAGGATGCTGTTGTGAATAGCAATTGGATCGATTTCACCATAGACGTTGCTTATGTAGATGATGATGGTGGCTCCAATATCGTCTCTGCGATGACATATGTAGAAGCGCCATGCGACTCAACAGCTGTTTCTGGCTGGGTGAAAACAGGTGCGATTCGCTTGCGTCAAACAGGGCAGGAGAATACCACCATGCAGGAAATTAGCGTTGATGGCTATGCGCCTCCAGGATCAACTGTACCTTAATAATCTGAGCACTTTTTAATTAATTATCTGGGGTAGCAAATGCTGCTACTCCAGACCTAAGTTTGAGGAGTTTTATTATGGCAGTTAAGATTTTTAACGGTACAGAGACTGACTATACCGGTACACCGAATCCAGACTTGATCATTGGTAATGGGCTGGATAACTTCATTGCGGGCGATGGTGGTAACGACATCATTATTGCGCAAGCAGGTAATGATTTTGTTGATGGTGGCGATGGTGATGACATTATCTTCGGCGGTGATGGCGATGACATCCTGTTAGGTGGCGATGGAGATGATGCAATTGTTGGCGGTGCCGGTGATGACACCATTGATGTAGGTAGTGGCAACAACTACGCCGATGGTGGTGATGGCGGTGATAGTATTTATGGCGGTGACGGTGACGATGCCTTGTTTGGCGGTGCCGGTGACGATGTTATCTATGGTGGTGATGGTGATGATGTCTTAAGTGGTGGGGAAGGTAACGACTACTTGCAAGGCGATGACAGTTCTGCCGGAGATGAAACCGTTGTTGGTAATCTATTCTTGGCAACTTCTTACGATGCAATGATTGGTGGCGAAGGTAACGATACCTTCCGTATTGGTGATGAGGAAGAAGCCGAAGGCCTGATTATTGAGGGTGGCGTTTCAGGCCTTGATAATGCAGGAAATGAAGCACGTTATATTGAACTGTCTGAAGCCGATGAAACAGATGAAGATGCTGGTTTGGTTGCCATTGATACGACTACCGGCAACATTGTTGAAATGGAAGATCAGGAGATGTCTGAGCAGGCGGAAACTGATGTTCGTTTGAATATTGTCACTCGTCCTGGCTCCTCAGCGATTAGCACTTTTGCTACAACGATTGCTGGTTACAATGCGGTGGATACTCTGGAATTCACAAAATCTGGTGAGTTTGAGGATATCCTTTTCTCAGGCATTGAGCGTATCGAGCTTGCTAGTGGTGTAAGTATCACTTTGGAAGCTGAGCAAATCGAAGAAAATGGTGAGTCATTAAGCGTAGGCGAGCTGAATCCAGGCACCCATATCTATGGCGTCGCTGGTGGTCCAGTTGAAACTGTCACCCTGGAGCTCGAGTTTGAAGAAACTACTTTCGAACCAGCTGCAACTATTGTTGGTGCAACGCCAGTGACTTATGAGTCTGCTGTTTTTGAGGTGGATGATTACTCAGTAGCTAATTTGTACCACAACGTTGATGTGATCTATGATGCCTCAGAAGGCGAAGCAGGTAGCTATACTCGCATCGATGGTGCTAACGAAGGCAGCGATGCCCACGAAATCGTTTATGGTGGCGATGGTGTTGAGTATGTCACTATGCGTTTGGGCGATGACACGGTCTACGCAGGTGGCGGCAATGACCTGCTGATTGGTCATGGTGGTGCTGACTACCTGGATGGCGGCGAAGGCAATGACATTTTTGTCATTGGCGGGTTTGGCAGTGGTGTGCAAGGCACGACTTCCAAAGCTGACGATGGTAATAAAGAGTGGATTGCGACGGGTGCCAAGCATGATGTGATTATCGGTGGTGATGGCGTGGATACATTGCGCATTACGACTGGTATCGGTGCTAACACCAAGGCCAACGGTACGATCGTGCTCAATAACGACAACTTCAAGTCTATGGAAGTTGTTCAGGTGGGCGGCACGGTTGGCCGTTTGAACGTTGAAAACACTGCATTGCAGTTGCTCAATGATCATTACTATTTCAAAGCCAATGGCACTGTCGCTGATTTGTCCAATACCTTGGGCAACAACGGCGGTACGATCAACAATGTCGTTGTTGATGCATCTGGTCTGACCACCAATGGCTTGCGTTTTGAAGGCAATGCTAACCAGCAGACCTTTATTGGTACCAGCAAGGCTGACGTGTTTGTTGGCAATGGCGGTAACGATACGCTGACTGGCGGCGGCGGTGCAGATACCTTTGTATTCGGCAAAGTGTATGAGCAAGTCGTCACTGGCTCTTCCACCACTGTGCAAACTTACACCAACACGGCGTTTAACCTGACCGGGGTAGACACCATCACTGATTTCACCCGTGGCACCGACAAAATCGAGTTGCATCTGGATCAGTACAGCCAACTGGCTGGCTTTAACAGCAGCATGCTGCGTGTAAACAGCACAGGCACTGCACAAGATGCTAATGATTACCTGGTGTACAACACCACGACCAAAACCCTCAGCTATGACGCTGATGGTAATGGTAGCGGTGCGAAGGTAGACATCGCCATCCTGACGGGCGTGAATACATTGTCCACTTCTGACTTTGTGATCGTCTAATCACGATATTGGCGAGCGGCTAACCCCGCTCGCCATATTTGTAAACTGAATTCTTTGTCGTGAAAATGTCGTCGCAAGCTGAATCCATCAAGCAAGTCATGTCTCAACTCTGGCCGCTATGGCGCAAAGTCTGGCTGTTTGGGGTGGTGACTCATCTGCTGATCCTGGTGCCCTCCTGGTACATGCTGGAGGTGTATGACCGCGTCATCAACAGTCGTAATGTCTCAACATTGGTCATGCTGACACTGTTGGCCGCCTTTGCTTACCTGGTGATGGAAGCACTGGAATGGCAGCGCCGCAATGTGTTGCAAGCCGGGGCAAAACGCTTCGAGCAATTATTGCAACAACAGGTATTTGAGCGCGTATTCGCAGCCAAATTGTCCATGCCGATGTTTCCTGCGCAGCAGGTATTTGCCGATTTTTCTACCCTTAAAAATGCCTTGCACTCTTCTGCCTTGCTGGGCCTGATAGATGCGCCTTTTTGCCTCATTTTTTTATGCGCCGTGTTCTGGATTCATCCGGCACTGGGCGTACTCACTTTGTGCGGGCTGGCGATACAACTCGCATTGACCGTGCACAACCAGTCACATGTGGCACCCTTGATGAAGGAAGCCAACCAGCACGCCATCGAGTCCCAGCGCTATTTTGCCAGCATCAGCCGCCATGGTGATGTGATGCATGCCATGCACATGCTGGCCTCCATTGAGCAGCGCTGGTTGCAGCATCAGCACGGATTTTTGTGGCAACAGGCACAAGCGTCAGAGCTGGCAGGCAAAAGTGCGGCTGCTTCGCGTTGGCTGCAAACCTTGCAAACCAGCCTGATTTTAGGCCTGGCCTGCTATCTGTTTATTGCCGGTGAGCTGTTTAACGGTGGTGCCATGATGATTGTTGCTTCAATTTTAGCGGCCCGCGTGCTCACGCCGCTGGTGCAATGTGTGGGGCACTGGAAAACCTACGAGCAAGCCTGGACAGCTTATCAGCGTATCTCCAGCTTGATGGCGAATGCCAGCGTGACTACAGATGGACTGGTGCTGCCACCGCCTACAGGTGAGGTGACTGTAGAGCAACTGAGCTATGCCATACCGCAAGCGGGTAAATCTTCGGCCGAGGTGTTTATCCGCCAGGTGCAATTCAAATTAAGCGCCGGGCAAGTGCTGATCGTGGCGGGGGCTTCCGCCTCGGGCAAAACGACCCTGGCAAAATTGCTGGTCGGGTTGCTGGCACCTAACAGCGGCCGTGTACGGTTTGATGGGGTGGATGTGCATCGCTGGGACAAAACGCAACTAGGGCCGCACCTGGGGTATCTGGCGCAGGAAGCCGATCTATTTGATGGCCCGATTGTCGACAATATCTGCCGTTTCCAGGCACCTGACCGCGAAGCCCTCACGGAGGTGCTGACCTTGCTCGGGATGTACGAATGGGTACATCAACTGCCTGATGGCCTGAACACGGTGATCGGCCAGTCTGGCATACCGCTTTCTGGCGGCGAGCGCCAGTTGATTGGCCTGGCACGCGCTTTTTATGGCAGGCCGCGCATTGTGGTGCTGGATGAGCCTAATGCCAACCTGGATACCACCACCGAGCGCACCTTGCAGCAGGCGATTGCACACCTGAAGCAGCAAGGCACAACTTTTATCATCATCAGCCATTTGCAACACATTTTAAGCATCGCCGACCTGATGTTGGTGATGTGCCAGGGGCAGATGATCCGTTACGGCAAACCGGCAGAAGTGCTGGCAAGCTTTCAAACAGCGCCTGTACAAACAGATTCGGGAAAGGTGGCACAGTCATGATGCTCATACGCTCACAGGCATGGCACCCGCCGCTGTGGTCTTTTATGCAGCCGTTTCGTGGGGCTTTTTTGCAAATGGTCTGGCTCAGTTTGCTGACCAATGTGCTGATGCTGGTGCCTACCTTGTATATGTTGCAGTTGTACGACCGGGTCATGCTTAGCCGCAATACGTTGACGCTGGTGGCAATCACAGTATTAACCGCCTGCTTGTTATTGCTGATGGCAGGTGCGGACTGGTTACGCAGTTTGTATGCGATTAAAACCGGCGTGCAGTTTGACCTCACCTATGGCAAGCAAGTATTTTCAGCCGTATTTGACCCGCGTGCCACACAGCGTCCGCCGCCTGCGGAGGCATTGCAGCAACTCACCGCCATTCGCCAGTTTATGACCGGGCAAGGCTTGTTTGCCTTGCTGGATATCCCCTGGAGCATGATTTACATTCTGGTGTTGTTTGCCTTGCACCCGGTGCTGGGCGCAACTGCTATGGTGTTTTGCCTGGTGCAATGTGCGGTGGCCTTGTTGAATCAGCGCATGACGGCATCGCCGGCGCAAACCGCACAGACGGCAAAGCATGACACCGAACATTTCTTGCAGCAAAAAATCCAGCATTTGCAGTCCAGTTATGTGCTGGGCATGTTGCAAACCCTGCGCCAGCATTGGCAGGCGTTGCTGGCAAAACAATCACTGGCAGAAGCCGCCTGGTTAAAAGCCGGTGACCGTAGCCAGTTTGTCAATAAATGGGTGCGCTACACCTTGCAGTCACTCATGCTGGCGATGGCGGCCTGGTTGACCATCCGTGGTGAAATCAGTGTGGGTTCCATGGTGGCGTCGAATGTGCTGATTGCCCGTGCTTTGCATCCGTTCGATGTCATGGTGCACAGCTGGCGCCAGTGGTTACAGGCGCAGTCGGCTGCGGCAGATTTGCAGGGCTTGTTGAACAGCGCGGCTGTGTCGGCACAAGCAGTGCCACCTGCGATAAGCCTGGTGCGGCCCTATCAATTGGAGTTGAGTGCCGTCGGTGTCACTGCTGCTTCGCGCCGCTTATTGCACGAGGTGAGCCTGGCCATTCAGCCTGGGCGGTTGCTGTGTGTGATGGGGCCTTCTGGCGCAGGCAAAAGCACTTTGGCACGCTTGCTAGTCGGGGTCGTATCGCCCACGGCTGGCCACTATCAAATCAATCAATCTACCATCACGGCAGACAATGCGCGTGCGCTGATGACCAGCGTCGGTTATTTGCCGCAGCAGGTGTCTTTGCTTGAAGGCACCATTGCCGAGAATGTGGCCAGGTTCGGCGAGTTGGACAGCCAACATATTTTGCAGGCCTGCCAGCGCGTGGGGTTGCACGAAGCGATTTTGCGTTTACCGCAAGGTTATGACACCCGGCTGGATGAGCAAGGCTTGCCATTGTCTGGTGGACAGCGCCAATTGCTGGGCCTGGCGCGTACCATTTACAAAGAGCCAGCCTTGCTGGTGCTGGATGAACCGAATGCCAGCCTGGACGAGTTTGGCGAAGCCAGGCTGATGCAGTTACTGCAAGCCTTGAAAACCTTGAATACCACCATTGTGGTGATCTCGCACCGCTCCGGCATCCTCAAGATTACTGACGACCTATTGGTGCTAAAACGTGGTGAAGTGTTACACCATGGGCCACGTGATGCGGGAATTGTTTACTTAAACCAATTACATGCTGCTTCCAGCAGTGTAGCGACGGAGCCTGCATGACAACAAATCCTATTATTGTTGACAATGTGCATGCCATTGAGTCTTATGCGCATAGCGTTAGCCAAACCCGCAAAGGCGCTGCCATTTTGCTACTGGGCCTGGCTGGTTTTGTGCTGTGGGCGGTGTTTGCGCCGCTAGATGAAGGCGTGCCCACTGAAGGTGTGATCAGCGTCGAAACCAATCACAAGGTCGTCCAGCATTTAACTGGCGGTATGGTTAGTGCCTTGCAGGTACATGAAGGGCAGGAGGTACACGCGGGTGATGTGCTGTTTAAACTCGATGCACAAGCCAGCAAGGCGCGTTATGAAGAAGTCTGGCAGCGTTATGCCGGTCTGCGTGCGCAGGAAGACCGTTTGCGTGCTGAGCAAAGTCATCGTGCAGCGATTGATTTTCACCCTGATTTGACCAATCAGCAGCAGGATCCGTTTGTGCAACAGCACATGCGTAACCAGAGCCAGTTGTTGGCCGCCAGGACTGCGGCGCTGGCGGCCGATATCGCGGCTAAAAGGGAGTCGATCGCCGGATATCAGGCGCTGATTGAAGGTTATCGCGGCGTGTTATCCAGCCATGAATCACAACTGACCTTGTTAGAAGATCAATTGCAAGGCGTACGCGCCTTGGCCGCAGAAGGGTATGCGCCGCGCAACCAGCAGAATGACCTTGAGCAGCGCGTGGCTGCGCTGTATGGCGAACGCGCCAATACCCAGGCCAATATGACACGTGCCCAACGTGCCATTCTTGAGTTACAGCAGCAGATTAACCAGCGCAACCAGACCGAGCAAAAAGAAATTGATGCCGACATGGCACAGGTCAAGTTACAGGTAGAGGCCGATGCGCAGAAAGTGCTGGCCTTGCGTCAGGAGTTAGGCCGCACTGAAATCCGTTCCCCGGCATCTGGCCAGGTGGTGGGTTTGCAGGTGCATACGGTAGGCGCGGTGGTCCAGCCTGGTCAAAAGCTTATGGATATTGTGCCATCCGGCGAAGCATTGATTGTCGATGCGCAAATCCCGCCGCATCTGATAGACAAGATACACGTCGGTCAGGCCGCAGATATCCGTTTTTCTACCTTTGCCAACAGCCCGCAATTGCTGGCAGAAGGGCAGTTGAAATCGGTGTCCAAAGACTTGTTGAGCAAGCCGGCCGCCACTGTAGAAGGCAGCCAAAGCTATTATCTGGCGCGCGTGATGCTCACCGATAAAGGCATGCACGCCTTGCAGGGTCGCCAGTTACAGCCTGGCATGCCGGTGCAGGTGGTGATTAAAACCGGCGAACGCACGCTGTGGAATTACCTGATGCATCCGCTCAGCAAACGCCTGGCGGCATCGATGAAGGAAGAGTGATGCGGGCAGCGGTAAAGTTGAAATATGGACTGCAGTTGTGGCTGCTGGTGACAGGCTTGTGTTCGGGATTTGCGGTGTTGCACGCGCAAGAAGACCTGAATGGCCTTTATCAATTGGCGGTGACCAATAATGCTGACTATCGTGCGGCACTGGCGAATACTGAGGCTGAGCGTGAGGAACTGACCAAGGCACGGGCGCTGTTTTATCCCAAGGTGCAACTGGGCCTGACCAAAGGCCGCGGCAATACCGACCGTATGACGCAAACAACGCTGGGCGCGGTGAATACCGAGTTGGATTATTCGCTGGAAAATTACAATCTTTCGGTCAAACAACCTTTGTTTAACCGTGAGACCATGGCGATTTATGGCGGGGCCAAATCGTATGTCAGCGCACAGGAGTCCTTGCTGGAACAGGAAAATGCCAAACTCATCCTCAAACTGGTGTCGGTGTACCTGGAAACCTTGTATGCGCAAGACCGAGTCAATGTGCAGCAACGCAAGCTGGATGCCGTGAGTCAGCAACTGCGTCAGGCGGACCAGCGTTATGTGCATGGCAGCGGCACGGTGGTAGAGGTGAGTGAGGCGCAGTCTAACCTGAATGTGGCAAAGGTTGAGCACATACAGGCAAGTAATGATTTGCTCTCTAACCAGCAGAGCTTGCAGATTTTGACCGGGGCGTCGCAGGGCTTGTCAGCCACCCTGGTGGTGGATGGCCTGCGTGGATTAAATGCCTCGACGCAGTCTTTGGATCACTGGCTGGCATTGGCGCGGCAACATCATCCGGAGTTGGCTGCAGCCTACCAGAATGTGGAAGTCGCCAAAAAAGAGATTGAGAAAAAACAGGCAGGGCATTACCCGACGCTGGACCTGGTCGGTGTGCGTTCATATAGCCAGAACGACAGTAACAATACGCTGGGCTCGCGCTTTGATACCACCACCATTGCCTTGCAAATGAATGTGCCGTTGTTTGCTGGCGGCTATGTCAGTGCCAATGTCCGCCAGAGCGCCAGTCGCCTGACTGCCAGTGAAGAAAGCATGACGGCCAAGTCACGCGAGATTGAGTTCAATGTGCGCAAATACTACCAAAGCCTGCAGGCACAGCAACAATCTATTAGTGCTTATCAACAAGCGGTGCAATCGGCCAGTGTGGCGCTGGATGGCACACAAAAAGGCTTCATGGCCGGGTTTAAAACCAATCACGAAGTGCTGGATGCGCAGCAAAAACTGTTTACTAACCAGTTATCGCTGACCAAGGCTTATTACAGTCTGATCAGCGATTGGGTCAATTTGCAGTTTAGCAGTGGCTTGCTGACGCTAGAGACGCTTAACCGCGTGAGCCAATTATTTACGCTCAACAAATAAGGAATAGACATGAGGTGTGCAAAGGGGATGAAACAGTCTGGGTTTACCTTGCTGGAGTTGCTGGTGGTGATGGTGATTATCGGCTTGCTGGCAGGTTACGTGGGCCCCAAGTATTTTGCCCAGATTGGTAAGTCGGAAACCAAAACTGCCAAGGCACAAATCGAGGCCTTGTCGCGTGCGCTGGATACTTACCGGCTGGATACCGGTCATTACCCGGCGACGGAACAGGGCTTGGCGGCACTGAATCGCAGACCGGATGGTGAAGCTAAATGGCAAGGTCCCTATTTGGCCAAAGGCGTGCCCGCCGACCCGTGGGGCAGGCAGTATCTGTATCGGTATCCCGGTGAGCATGGCGATTACGATGTGTGGAGCCTGGGCAGTGATGGCGCCGCTGGCGGCCAGGATGCTGATAGCGACGTAGGTAACTGGTAGCGTTTTAACCTAAACCGCCATGAAATTTGAATTAAAAGTATTACAGGGTGCACAGGTCAGTTGGCTGACTGTGGATGCCATGGACCGCCAGGCCGCGCTGCTACAGGTGCAGGCGCAAGGCTATGGTGTGTTGCAGGTGCGATCGGCGCGGGCACACGGCTGGCCGCAATGGCCACTGAAAACGCAAACGTTTAACCTCAGCCTGTTTAGCCAGGAGTTGCTGACGTTATTGGAGTCTGGCCTGAGTTTGATTGAAGCGATTGAAGGTCTGGCTGAAAAAGAGCAGCAGGATCATGCGCGTGCGGTGTTAACCCAGTTGCGCACCGCTCTGTTTGAGGGCTTGCCGTTGTCGCAGGCGCTGGCCTTACAGCCAAGCGTATTCAGCCAATTGTATATCGCGCTGATCCGCGCCAGTGAGCGCACGGGCGACATGGTGCATGCTTTGCGCCGCCATGTGGCTTACCAGTCACAGGTGGAGGCGATTCGTAAAAAGATTATCGCGGCCTCCATTTACCCACTGTTACTGATTGTGGTAGGCGGCCTGGTCGTGCTGTTTCTGCTCGGTTATGTGGTGCCGCGCTTTAGCACCATTTATGAAAGCGGCGGTGACAACCTGCCCTGGGCCAGCCAGATGCTGTTGCGTTGGGGGCAACTATTGCAAGGGCATGGTGAGTGGGTGCTGCTGGCCACTGTGGGCATGGCGGCCACCTTGTGGCTGCTGTTTTCGCGCCCGGCCAGCAAAGCCTGGCTCATGCAGCGCGTGTGGCAAATCCCCAGTTTGGGCGAAGCCTTGCGCATTTACCAGTTGGCGCGATTTTACCGCACGCTAGGCATGTTGTTACAGGGAGGAATTCCCTTGCTGACGGCCCTGGGCATGGTGCAATCTCTGTTGCCGCAAGAGTTGCAACTGGCTTTGCAGCGCGTGATTGCCGAAGTGCGTGAAGGCAAGACTTTATCGGGCGCCATGGAGTCACATGGCCTGACCACTTCAATCGCCAACCGCATGCTGCGTGTCGGTGAGCGCAGTGGGCAACTAGATGACATGCTGGGTCGTATTGGCGTGTTTTATGACGAAGAAACAGCGCGGCGGGTGGAGTGGCTGAGCAAGCTGCTGGAACCCGCGCTGATGGTACTCATCGGCCTGATTGTCGGGCTGGTGGTGGTGTTGATGTATATGCCGATTTTTGAGCTGGCAGGCGCAATAGAATAGGAAACGCCATCGCATGAATATGCAGGATTTACCACTCACCGGGCAGATGCCGCCGCCACTGGCGACCGCATTATTTCCGCAGGCACGCCAGTTGGCGCAACAAACCGGCCGTCAGCTGATGGAGGTGCTGGAGGAGTTGTCTGGCCTGGCGCCCGATGTGTTTGTGCAAGCACTCGGGCAATGCATGCATTACCCGACGTTAACCGCGCTCGACTTGCATGCCATGCAGCCCATGTTTGAGCTGTTGCGTTTTGCGGATGCCAGCACCTTACATGCGGTATTAATGCAAAAAACCGATCAGTCGTTGCACCCAGATCAATCGTTATACCTCGTGCTGGCTGACCCTTTTGACGAAGCGTTGCAATTACGCTTGCAAAGCATGGTACGCCTGCCGATACAGTGGTGCCTGGCGCATCGCAATGATATTGCGGCCTGCCTGCAATTTCATGAAACACAAATGCGCGCGATGGACCAGGTGCAACACAGCGACAGCGCGAGCCATGAGGAGGAAGCGCCTGTCGAGGAACTGTCGCTTAAATCCATCAGCGAAGACAGCAGCCCGGTGGTGCGTTTTGTACGCTCGACTTTGTACGACGCGCTCAAGGCAGGGGCCAGCGATATCCACCTGGAATCCACCATCCATGGCCTGCGCGTTAAATACCGTATTGATGGTGTGCTGAACGAGGCTGGGGGGCTGAGTGGCGTGATGCAGGCCGAGCAAGCCATTTCGCGCATCAAGGTGATGTCTGAGCTCGATATTGCCGAGCGTCGCATTCCGCAGGATGGGCGCTGCAAAGTGCACGCCCTGGGTCGCGAGATAGACCTGCGTGTCTCCATTATGCCCAGCGTAGTAGGGGAGGATGCCGTGTTGCGTGTGCTCGATCGTAAAGCCCTCAGTGAAGCGCAAGGCATCAGCCTGGAGGTGCTGGGTTTCGCCCCGGACTTGCTGGCGCAAATCCGGGCGCAGGCGGAAGCCCCTTATGGCATGTTGCTGGTGACCGGGCCCACCGGCAGTGGCAAAACCACCACCCTCTACGGCATGATTTCCGAAATCAACCAGGGCCAGGACAAGATTATCACCATTGAAGACCCGGTCGAATATCAGCTGCCAGGCGTGCTGCAAATCCCGGTTAACGAGAAAAAAGGTCTCACCTTTGCGCGCGGTTTGCGCTCTATTTTGCGTCACGACCCGGACAAAATCATGGTCGGTGAAATCCGCGATGGCGAAACAGCGCAGATTGCCGTGCAGTCTGCGCTCACCGGGCATTTGGTACTCACCACCGTGCATGCCAATAACGTGTTTGATGTGATCGGCCGCTTCACCAATATGGGCGTGGATGCTTACAGCTTTGTCTCGGCGGTCAATGTCATCCTGGCCCAACGGCTCGTACGTGTGATCTGCCCGTTTTGCAAAGTAGATGATGTGCCGGAACCCGTATTGTTAAGCAAGTCAGGGCTGACGATGGAGAGCACGCAACACTACCAGTTTAAAAAAGGCCAGGGCTGCGGCCAGTGCCATGGCAGCGGCTACAAAGGCCGCAAAGGTATTGCCGAATTGCTGCTGTTTGATGACCGCATGCGCGAACTCATCGTTGCTAAAGCGCCTATCAGCCAGATTAAGGCACTGGCAGCCAGCACGGGGACGCGTGCGATGCGTGATTCTGGCCTGGCGCTGGTGGCCGCAGGCGAAACAACTTTGCAGGAGATTAACCGTGTTACAGCACTCTCCTGACCCGGGCTGGGATTGCCGTCTGGCCGATAGCCGCCGCTGGTGGCAGGCATGGACTGCGCCGGAGTTGCGTCTTGTCATCACTTGCGACGCATTGGAAGTGTTCCAGTTTCAAAGCGCCTGGTGGCCGGGCCGTCGCCCGCAGCTCCGCAGTCATCAACGTTATGCTTTACCAGGCAATGCGCACGATCTCTTGCCGCCAGACGCATTGTGGCAAACCCTGCATGAGGTATTGGCGCCATTGGCAGGCCAGCGCTGGCACGTGGTGGTGGTACTTTCCAACCAGTATGCGCGCTGGCTGGTGTTGCCGTGGCAAGCTGACATCCGCTCGCAGGCTGACCAGGCCGCCTATTACCAACACGGCTTGCAGCAGGCGTTTGCCAACGATGGCCAGGATTGGCAGATTGAGGCGCAGCCGGGGGCGTATGGCCAGCCTACCTTGCTGAATGCACTGCCTGCCTCATTATTGGCAAAGTTGCAGGCCTCACTGGCCGAATATCGTTTGCCCGCTGGCATCATCACTGCCGCGTGGACACTGGCCGCTAACCAGGCTTTGCATACCATGCGTCAGCAGGGCTTTTCAGCTAATGGCTGGATTGTGTGTCGTGAGTCCAGCCACTTAACTGTGGCTTGCCTGATGCAGGGTGAATGGCAGCAGATTCGCCAACTGCCTGTCGATACGCATTGGCGGCAGACCTTGACGCAGTGGTTGTTGCGCGAGCAGGCCATATATCCCGAGCGGGCAGCGTTGCCCATCTTTTTGTCACCAGCCGAGCCTGGCGGTGCTACACCGCAATCCATGTTGCCGTTTCAGGTGGTGGATTTGTGCAGCAGGCTGGATCAACCATCCCAGCCAGCAACGCAACGGAGGATGGCGTAATGCATGTTCGCTTCAATCACGCGCCCGGTCGCCTGCCAGGGCCCACGGCCACGTTGGTTGGCCTGATCTTGCTAGGCAGTCTGGCTAGTCTGGCGGTGGTGTATCAACAGTTGACTGAGGAAAACACGGCTTTGCAGCAACAATGGCAAACGCGTTTATCGTTACAGGCAACCAATCAGCAAACCGTGCGTGCACCTGTGGTTAATCCGGCACTGGCGGCGGATATCGTCGAGGCACAGCAACAGATACACACCCCGTGGCTCGCTTTATTAGGTGACCTCGAGCGTGCCCAGCAAGCCCAGTTGTACTGGCTTCAACTCTCCCCCGACGCCAAGCGTAAACAGATCCGCATGACAGTGCTGGCACAGCAGCGCCAGCAAGGCTGGGCGTTAGTAGAGCGTTTGAAAAAACAGTCTGCGTTAATGGACGTGAAACTCAAGGCCAGCGAAGCGACCGAGGTGAACGGCTTGCGTATGACCACCTTGCATGTGGAGGCTGGATGGCAGTTCTAAATCACGCTATGCAGCGCGTTCACTACTTGTGCCAGCAAACCTTAAGCACGCATCGCTGGCTGGCCGTGATGTTGCTAGTCACTGTGTTACTGTCCGGGCTGGTGGGGCATGCCTGGTGGCGTGGGCATACCTTGCAACATTCCTTGCAGCAAATGCCTGCACCCACTAAGCGGCCATTGCCTGCCATGCAGAGCAGGCCGCAAGTGGTGAGCGTGTTGCAGACCTGGCCTAGTGAAGAGGAGGCTGACCGTATTAGTGCCGAGATCCTGGCAACGGCAGATGCGATGGGCATGGTGTTCGAACGGGCAGAGTTTCAGTCTGCCGCTGTTGAACATTCTAGTTTGCAGGTGCAACGTATCAAGTTGCCTCTCAAGGGCGATTATTTGCAGGTACGCCACTTTTTGCAGCAGGTGTTGCAACACTACCCCAGCCTGGCATTAAGCCAGTTCAAATTGCAACGCAGCGATGCGTTACAGCCTGAGCTTGAGGCCTATGTGGAGTTCAGTTTGTATACACGTAAGCGAGGCCAGACATGATGCGGCGCGGATTACTTTGGGCCGCACTGGCTTGCACGTTACTGGCATGTTGGTGGGTAGAGCAAGCTGAGCAGGCACCGGTTGCGGCTGTACAGCCGCCTCAGCGTCATGTGAGCCTGGCGCAGGCCTTGCCTCAAGCGGTCGTGCCGAAACGTATCTCAGCACCGCAAAACGTCTCAATACCAGCAAGCATGACTGCCGTCGCCGACGATAATGCGATCGACCTGTTTGCAGTGTTGGACATGCCGTCCGCCGACAGTGCCGAGGCTGCCATGCCTGAAGCCGTGAATCCTTATACCTATGCCGGTCGTTTGCAAGAGGATGGGCGCTGGACCGTGTTTTTAACCGATGGCCAGCAACAATATGTATTACACGAGGGTGACCACTTTGCCGAAGGTTGGCAGGTGGCAGTGCTGGATCAACAAAAAATCGTGCTGCAGCATGCGGCCGAGCGCTTTGAAATCAGGCTGGATAACGGGGTGGTATTTTGAACAAGCAAGTGAATCAAACGTATAGTCATTGGGCCTGGTTGTTGGGTTGTCCGCTGATATTGGCCAGTTGCAGCAACCTGCTGCCCGCACAGCAAACTGGCGATGCCACGCTGGAGCAGGCCAGGCTATATGCCGCACGCGGCCAGGATGATGAAGCGATTCAGTTGTTGCAACCGTTGGTCGATCAGTACCCGCGCCAGCCACAATACAAAAACTGGCTGACGTTGTTGCAGGAGAAAAAACTGCAAAAGCAAGTGCAGCAAGCCGATAGCATGCTGGTTGCCCAGCAATACGATGCGGCGGCCGAGGGTTACCAGCAGGTGTTGCAAGCAGCGCCGAATAACCGTGCTGCCAGTGATGGTATGCAAAAAGTACAACTGGCACGCCAACATGCGGCACAGCTTGAGCAGGTGAAAGCGGCAATTGCAACCGAGGATTTGGCAGGCGCCGAGTTTGGCTTGCGCAGTATCCTGTCCGAGCAGCCCGCGCATGCCGCAGCGCGGCAGTTGTTTGAACAGCTGGAGCAAAAGAAAAACGAACGGACCAGTGTGGTGCGACCCTTGCAGGCATCGTTGAAAAAGAAAGTGACGCTGGAGCTTAAAAATGCGCCGATTAAAAATGTATTTGAGTATTTAGGCAAAGCGGGAGACTTGAATTTCTCGTTTGACCAGGAGCTCAACGAAGGCATACGCGTGAATGTCTTGCTGCGCGATACGCCGATTGAACAAGCGCTGGAGGTGATTCTCACCAGTCATCAATTAGGCAAAAAGGTACTTAACAGCAATACCTTGCTGATTTATCCTCAAGCACGCGCCGCGCAATATGAAGAGCTGTTTGTGCGCAGCTTTTACCTGACACATATGGATGCCAAACGCGCGCTTAATATGATGAAAACCGTGTTGCGTGCCAGCGATGTCTATATGGATGAAAAGCTCAACACGCTGGTGATCCGCGACACCATGGACCGTATCAAGGTCGCCGAAAAACTGATTGCCTCACAGGACCTCAATGAGCCTGAGGTCATGCTGGAAGTCGAGGTGATGGAAATCAACCGCCGTAACCTGGAAAATCTGGGTATTCAATACCCCAGCCAGATTGGCGTCGGCGTGCAGGGCAACGCGGCCGGTAGTAGCAGCGGTATACAACCGCAAGCAGGCAAACTGACGCTGACCGAATTGCGTAATTTCAATGGCAACCTGGGCGTGTTCTCAATCAGCGACCCGGCTATTGTGCTGAATTTATTGCACCAGGATACCGATACCAATTTACTGGCCAGCCCGAAAATCCGCGTCAAAAACCGTGACCGCGCCAAGATTCATGTTGGCGATAAAATTCCGGTGCTGACCAGCGTGGCCAGCGCGCAGGGCTTTGTCAGCCAGAATGTGAATTATATTGAAGTCGGCATCAAGCTCGATGTCGAGCCAGTGATTCAGATGCAGGATCAGGTGAGTATCAAGGTCGGCATGGAGGTGAGCAATATTACCGACCAGGTCACCACCAGCTCTGGTGTGCTGGCGTATACCATAGGCAGCCGTAATGCCAATACCACCTTGCAGTTACGTAATAACGAAACGCAGATTCTGGCTGGGCTGTTCCGTGACGATGAGCAGAAAACGCGGCGCAAAGTGCCTGGCCTCGGTAATTTGCCACTGATCGGAAAATTGTTTAGCAGCAATAATGAGGATAAACGCAAAAACGAAATTGTGTTGCTGATTACACCGCGCATCATGCATAACCTGAGCCCGGCCAGTTCGGTCTATAGCCTGATTCCTTCTGGCATTGCCGCGACGGCCAATCCGGTGGGGGCCGGCGGCGCGCGCGCGGTGCAGGCGACGGAACCGACACCATCAGCGCCAGTGGTGACCCCGCAATCCACACAAAGCAGCAATATGCGTAATGACAGCGGCTTTGCCAGCCAGATGATGAATAGCAGTGACACCGGCGCCGTACAGCCTTGAGGCCTGCCAATTGATGTTATCTCTTTCTTCTCGCAAACATTATGGATTCACCCTGGTTGAGCTATTGGTGACGCTGGCCTTGCTGGCGTTACTGGTGACTTCGGCCAGTCCGGTGCTGCAACTCAATACCAAGCGCGAAAAAGAACGTGAACTCAAGCGCGCCTTGTGGCAAATCCGCGATGCGCTGGATGCGTATAAAGATGCAGTCGATCAGGGCCTGATTAAGAAAACGGCCGAGGGTAGCGGCTATCCGCCTAATCTGGCAATCCTGGTGACGGGCGTTGAAAATGCGCAAGACACCAAAAAGAAAAAACTGTTTTTTTTAAGGCGTATCCCGCGTGACCCGTTTGCGGCGGATACCGAACAAAACAACGCGGGCACGTGGCGCATCCGTGCCTATGACGGTGCGCTCGATGAGATGGCGCAGGACGTGTATGACGTGTCTTCGCGTTCGCCTGCCATGGGCATTAACCAGCAACCTTACAGCGAGTGGTAAAAGCATGAAGCGCGGATTTACCTTGATTGAAATGCTGGTGGTGCTGGCGATTCTGGCCATGTTGCTGACCATTGTGACGCCCAAATTTATGCATATGTTGCAGCGCTCGAAAGAGACCAGTTTGCGTCATGATTTGCTCACCATGCGCGACGCGATTGATAAGTTTTACAGCGACAAAAACCGCTACCCAGATACGCTGGACGAACTGGTAGAACGCCAATACCTGAAAGCCATTCCACCAGACCCGATCACCGAACGTATGGATACCTGGGTGATTACCTTGCCACCCAATATTGACGAGCAGGGCAGTGTCTTTGATGTGCATAGCGGCTCTGCGCTGGTGGCCGCAGATGGTACGCCTTATGCGCTGTGGTAGGCCGCCTGTCGACGGTTTTGTGCTGATTGGCATGTTTATGCTGATCATGCTCAGTGGCCTGGTCATGGTGCAAGCCAGCATGCGCTGGCAAACTCAGGTGTTGCGCGAGAGAGAACAAGAGCTGCTTAAGGTGGGCCTGGCCTATCGCGATGCCATCGGCCGCTATTACAACCAGACGCCGGGCGTGGTGAAAACGTTTCCGCCAACGCTGGAAGTACTGCAAGAAGATACTCGCTTCCCGACTGCGCGCCGTCATCTGCGCAAAGTCTATCTTGACCCCATCACGCAACGCGAAGGCTGGGGCCTCGTCATGGCCCCCAGCGGCGGCATTATGGGGGTTTACAGCTTGTCTGATAAAGCACCATTTAAAACCAAAGGTTACCGTGGTGAGTTACAGCATTTGAATGACAAGCGCTATTACGGTGAATGGTACTTTGTTTATTTGCCGCAATCTGTCGCAGCCAATACTGGCAGTATGTGATTAGCTGTTTATGTGTAAATTTTAGTTAACAACATCAGGATTTCGGCGCTCCCAGCGATTAAACATATGAAGGGATGTAAATGTGAGAAATTCCCGGTATTGACGGGCATTTTTCCTGTGCAGGATGCTGAGGTCGGTCAGACGGAATCTTGCATGCAACACATCTCAATTGTTTTTTCTGTATTTTGATAATGGAGCTCGCTGTGGATTTAGTGCCTGATATTGTTGATCTTGTGTTGTATTTGCTGGGCGTGCTGTCGGTGCTGGTGTGGTCCATCATCATTATTAAAAGTTGGGCCTGGTTTAAGTCGCGCAATGAGGCGAACCACTTTTTATCTGAGTGGCAGCAGGTGAAAACCATTTATGAGTTGCCCAAGATTATTGCGCACAGCAATAGCAGTTTCGCACGTTTGTGTGATGCCGGTATGCGGGCGATGAATGAGGCGATGGCGAACTCTGTGTTGCGCAGAAACGAGCGCCAGGAAGTGATTTTATTATCGCTCAAGCAGCAAGCCTATCTTGAGCAAAAACGCATGGATGGCGGCGTGGCGGTGTTGGCGAGCATAGGCTCTACGGCGCCGTTTATCGGTTTGTTTGGCACGGTGTGGGGCATTATGAATGCGCTTAAAACCATCACGGCTACTGGCTCTGCCGGGCTGGACGTAGTGGCCGGGCCCATTGGTGAGGCCTTGATTGCCACCGCGATTGGCATTGCCACGGCGGTGCCTGCGGTGCTGGCCTATAACTATTTCATGCGTAAGCAAAAGGTGCATCGGGCCGATATGGAGCAAGTCGCCAGCCGTTTTCAATCATTGCTGACACAGTCAGGCGCAGAGGGCTAACATCATGGCGATTTTAGGCGACAGTGACAATGAAGACCTGGTGAGCGAAATTAATGTGACGCCACTGGTGGATGTGATGCTGGTATTACTGACGGTGTTTATCGTCACTGCACCTTTGCTGATGAATGCGGTCAAGGTCAAACTGCCACAAGCCAGTGCCGAGGTTGCGATCACTACGCCTAGAACGGCCCACATCAGTGTCACTGATGCAGGCGATGTGTTTCTCGACCAGCAGCGACTGGCGATTGAGGGGTTGACGACGGAGTTGGGCCAGCTCAAGCAACGCCATGACCCTGCGGTGGAGATTTATGCCGATGAGCATGCGCAATACGGCGTGGTCGCCAAAGTGTTAGCCGCTATACAGAGTGCAGGGATCAGCAAGTTCAGTTTTGTCATGTCGCCAGAGACCAGGAAATAAAGACATGAGCAGCCTGATTTACCCTGAGCAACAGGATTATTCGCTCGTTTGGCGGGCGGTGATCGTTTCGCTGGCCTTGCATGTGCTGGTGGTTGCGGTGTATCCGACGCTGAGCCAGATTCAGCTACCCAAAATGCCAGAAAGGCTGGAAATCGAGTTTTTCTCTATCAAAGCTGCGCCACCAACAACGCAAGTGACGCCGCCTGCTGAGACCGTTACGCCGGTGGAACCACCCAAGGCGACGCCTACGCCTGTTGTGAAACCACAAACGCCGACAGAAACACCAAAGCAGGTATTGGCTGCACCATCCAGCCACGAGTCAGATTACAAGGTGCCAGAGCAGGTCGCCCCCGCCAAGGCTGAGCCTGCGCCGGTCAACCCAGCACCCAGTGTGAGTGCGGCGGAAAGTGCACAACATGCTACGAATGACGCGCCGGCAAAAGACGCCAAGCCCAGTGTGGCTGCCAGCACTGCACAGGCCAGCAACGATACAGACGAGTTAAACGCCAGTGACACGGATGCCTGGGGTGATTATGGCGAGCAATTACGCGATCTGGTGAGCAAGAGCAAGCAATATCCGGCGATTGCCATCCGCCGCCATCTTGAAGGTGAGGCGTCAGTAGTTGCGCAGTTTGTGCGTGGCGAGTTGGTGAGTGTGTCGTTAGCGGGCAGTAGCAAGCATGTGCCGCTGGATGAAGAAGCCATGCGCATGGTGAAAAAGGCCATTGCGCAGTTGGGTGTGAAAGATAGCCTAAGAAAGAAGAGCTTCAAAATAACGATACCAGTCAATTTTAAACTGGAGTGATCCGTTCGCGGTTTCCCGAAGGCTGGCGTAACTAGAAAGTAAATCCCTCACTTTCGCTCAACAGTGACGCCTGCTCTATGTGCCCCCTGTTATTTGCCAATTTTCCTCCGGCAAGTGCAGGGGATTTTTTTGCCTAATATGGGTGAATGCTTAGTGATGCATTAACTGGTTTTGTACGAGTTCGCTCAACCAGTCCATAAAAATTCTCACCCTTTTAGATAGATTCCGACGGTGCGGAAACAACAGTGAAACTGTCATGCCTGGTGCAGTGAATGAGGGCAATATCTCCACTAACTGGCCGCTGGTTAGCATGGCCATGGCGCCTAGCTTGGGCGCTTGCATGATACCCAACCCAGCGGCGCAGGCAGCTCGGTAAGCATCGGTGTTGTTGACGCAGATGCGGCTGGGCATTTTCACGCGATGGAGTTCTCCGTCTAACTGATATTCAAACGCATCAAAGCGGTTGTTACTGCTGGTCTGGTAGTGAATCAAATAATGTTGCTGCAAATCGTCTATGCTTTTGGGCGTGCCGTATTGGGCGAGGTAAGACGGGCTGACGAAGTTGCTTTGCTGCATCTCGCCTATCTTGCGCATGATCATGCCAGATTCTTCGACTTCGCCGGTTCTGACCACGCAGTCGTAGCCTTCACTGACCAAGTCGACTTTACGGTCTTCGCTGCTGATTTCTATATTGAGGTTGGGGTGGCGCTGCAAAAAAGCGGGTAGGGCGGGGATCACTAAATGCCGGGCCATGGGCTGTGACATATTCACCCGGACGATGCCTGAGACCTGGCTGTCATCGCGCATGAACAAGGTTTCCAGTTCTTCTATCTCGCTTAAAACATCTTTGCTTTTTTCGTAAAACAACTGACCGTCTGGCGTGAGTTGTACTTTGCGCGTGGTGCGGTGAAACAGCTGCGTTTGTAGCCTGGTTTCCAGTTGCTGAATGGCTTGCGATACGCTGGCTTTAGGCAGGCCCAGGCTATCGGCCGCTTTAGTAAAGCTACCGAGTTCGGCGACGCGCATAAAACGTTTCAGGCTTTCGGTGCTGTCTATCATGTGCGTTTTATTGTTCGTTTATTGTGAACAGTATAATCGTTAATGGCTGATTTATCTTTAATTTTAAGATCAATAAACTACGCACATCTTTCATCAACACAGGAGAATGAGCATGGTTAGCAAGATTGCATTGATTACAGGTGGTAGCCGTGGTTTGGGTAAAAATACCGCGTTGGCGATGGCCAAGCAGGGCATTGATGTGGTCCTGACTTATCAAAGCAAGCAGGCGGCTGCACTGGAAGTCGTCAATGAGATTCATGCCTTGGGGCGCAAGGCGGTGGCTTTGCCACTGGATGTGGCACAAGTAAAAACGTTTGATGCGTTTGCCAGTGCCTTGAAGCAAGCGTTGCAAACATCTTTTCAGGCGGAAAAGTTTGACTTCCTGATTAACAATGCGGGTACTGGTCTCACCGCTCCCTTTGCTGAAACGACGGAACAGGTCTTTGATGACATGGTGAATATCCACCTGAAATCCACTTTCTTCGTGACGCAGAAGTTGCTGCCATTGATCAATGATGGTGGCCGCATTATCAATATCTCCAGTGGGCTGGCACGCTTTACATTGCCCGGCTACAGCGCTTATGCGGCGATGAAGGGCGGCATTGAGGTGTTGACGCGTTATATGGCCAAAGAGCTGGGTGCGCGTCAGATTGCGGTGAATACGGTGGCGCCGGGGGCGATTGAAACTGATTTTGGCCAGGGACTGGTGCGTGATAACAAAGAGGTGAATGCCTATATTGCCGGGCAAACTGCGCTTGGTCGCGTGGGCGTGCCGGATGATATTGGCCCCATGATTGCAAGCCTGTTGTCGGAGAATAATCGCTGGGTGAATGCACAGCGGATAGAGGCTTCCGGCGGCATGTTAATTTAATCGGCCAGGATGAAAACGAAACAGGCAGCTTGTGGCTGCCTGTTTTTATTCGCCTAGCGTGGTCGGTTGGGTGGTGGAGGTGGCGGGTAATAGCCTGAGCCCGTGGTCACCGGGGCAGCGTTAGTGCCCTGCGAGTAGGTTCTTGCCATGCTGGCTGGAACCGGGATACGGTGACCGGCGGCATACATGCATTGCAGGTAGGCGTTGTCGTATTTGTCCTGCGCGTTCATGCCGCTCACGGCGGCCGTATTGCTGCCAATCGCGCCGCCTGACAATGCGCCCATGCCAGCGCCTATGGCCGCACCTTGACCACCGCCAGCCGCTGCACCTATCGCGGCACCGACGACGGTGCCCACGGCAGTGGTGGTGGCCAGGCTGGCGTTATATTGCTGGTTCACCGTTTTGCCACCAATTTGTGTCAGGGCAAAGTCACGGCAGGATAAGTCATCGGCCCGGAATACATTGAAATCTTTGCCTGTGCCCGGTAAAGCCATGTTGCTGGGGCCAGTCGGGTTGGTGGCGCAGGCGGACAAGCCCAGTGCCGCAACCATGATCAGCAGAGGTGTGGTTTTCATATGCCTGGGCCTATTTGCTGGGTGGTGTCGGGGTAACCTGTTTCCAGCCCGCCGGACACTCTTTGACATAAGGATAATAGCTGTCAGATTGCTCGCAGTAATACCAGTAGCCCTGGCCATTGTTGCCCGCGCTGGCCGATGGTGGCGTGGTTTGTGCCGGGGAAGGATTGGCAGGCGCAGTTGAGCTCGTCGCACCGCTGCCTTGTTCGATATAGACCTGTGGTTGTGCTGGCTGCGTCACAATCACGGGTGGCGGACTGTAAACATAGGGGTAAGGATAGGCGTAAGGTGAATATGCATATGGAAAATAGGGGTAAGGGGCGCCAAAATAAAAACCAACGCCGCCTCTGCCATGCCAGCCACCGTGGCCGGGTGGGTGGGCTTGAGCGATGTTGCTGGCCAGTAATAATATTGCCACCAGGCCGCTTAACCCGATTGATTTTAATTTGATCATATTGCCTCCATTGCGTGCTTCTTACTTTCTCAGACAAAAGCATACGCAAATGTATCCTTGTGGATGGTGGCGGTTTTGTATCGGAGTGTATCTTTATCATGCTTTAAATATCAGGCAGAGGATAGTGTTAGGTAGCAGCGTGACAACTGCGGTATGCTAGTCAGGAACGCTTGTTTATTCATCCACTTATGCAACAACAATCGATACAACAGATCAATCTCGCTTATGACCAGCAACAAGACCGCTTGTTGATGAAAGCGGCTGTCAGCCAGTCGCAGGAGATTCGCGTGTGGCTGACTTACCGTGTCGCGCGACAGATGTTTAAAGTGCTTAACCGTGAAGCACATTTGCCGGTGTCAGCACTGGCACTGGGGAGTGCTGCCCCGTTGCCTGCTGCGCAATCACCCGCCGAGGCTACGCGCCAGTTTGCAGAAGAGGCTGACGCTGTGCATCAGCTGGACGACCTGGATTTTGCCACGGCTTACCAGCAACGCTCATCGGCGGTGAGTGAGCAGGAATTGTTAGTTATCGACACACGCTTTGTGTCGATTAACGACCAGTTGAATCATATGCAGTTGGTCTGCGCCAACGGCATGAACGTCAATATGAGTTTAAATCACCAACTGGTACTGGCTATCAGCCGGATGTTGATGGTTGCCAGCCAGGACGCAGGCTGGACATTGGCCGTGCATCAGGAGAAGGAACCAGAAGCGGTTTCCAGCATCGTAATGCAGGTACCCACAGAAAAACAGGTATTACATTAATGGATTACACCACCCTCGGGGACAGCGGCATTCGCGTCTCCAAAATCACGCTGGGCACTATGACCTTTGGTGACCAGAACACCCAGCAAGACGCCGACAACCAGCTGGACTTTGCCCTCTCGCAAGGCATTAACTTTATCGATACGGCTGAGATGTATCCGGTGCCGCCACGCGCAGAAACCGTGACGCAGACCGAAACCATGCTTGGCCACTGGATTAAAAAGCAGGCGCGCGACCATTTTGTGCTGGCCAGCAAAGTGGCGGGCCCCAGACGTGGCATGCAGTGGATACGCGGCGGCCCTAGCGGCATGGACAGGGCGAATATCCGCCAGGCGGTGCACGACAGCCTGACGCGTTTGCAAACCGACTACCTGGATGTGCTCTATCTGCATTGGCCTGAGCGCAATGTACCGATGTTTGGCCAATACCAGTTTGACCCGCGCGCCGAACGCGATGCCAGCGGCCAGCCCATCAACTGGGTGCCGATTCAAACCCAGCTCGAAGTGTTGGATGAGTTGATTCAGGAAGGCAAGGTACGCGCCATTGGCGTGAGTAATGAACAGCCATGGGGTGTCATGGAGTTTTTGCGCATTGCCCGTGAGCAAGGCTTGCCGCGCATTGCTGTATTGCAAAACTGCTATAACCTGATGAACCGTGGCATGGAGTTCGGCATGGCTGAGGTGCTGTACCGCGAGCGTATTAGCCTGGCAGCGTATTCGCCGCTGGCGTTTGGGCATTTGACCGGCAAATATGTCGACGACCCCGCTACCCCTGGCCGTGTGACCTTGTTTTTGGGTTATGCCCAACGTTATAAAAAGCCGGGTGTGCCTGCGGCGGCCAAAGCCTATACCGAGTTGGCGCGTGCACACGGGCTGACACCTACCCAACTGGCGCTGGGTTTTGTTTATCACCGCTGGTTTGTAGGCACGACTATTATTGGTGCGACCAGCATGGCCCAGTTGCAAGAGAATATTGCAGCCTATCAGGTGCACCTGAGTGATGACGTATTAAACGCGATTGAGCAACAGCATCTGACCATGATGAATCCAGCGCCTTGATCAGGTGCTTCAGAAGGGAATCCGTATGTGCATGCTTCACACACTGCGCAATATTGTGTTGCGCAGCTTCATTCTTTTTGTCATTCCGTTAAGCAGCCATGTGCAGGCCGCTGGCATGCAGGAGATGCAAGATGCCTTGCGTACCTGCCAAACCGAGTTTGCCGAAGATGCCAGCCGCCGCCTGGTTTGTTTTGATAAAGTCGCCGAGCAATATACGCCCACACGTGTAGTGCCGCCAATCTTGGCACCTAGCCAGCAAGCGTTGGTAAAGAGTGTTGGGGCTGAGACAGGCTATTTGTCACGCAAGTGGCATTTAAACCGTCAGGAAGAATTGCATTTTACCGACCTCGAAACGCATCAACTTAATTACCTGGTGACTGCTTACTCCAATAATCCTAACGATATCCCGACTTCGCCTTCGCGGCCCAATACGCAAGACCGGGGCCTGGGCCACAATGACCTGCATTTCCAGATCAGCCTGAAAACGCAGTTGATGAACCTGTCAGACTGGCTGCCTAAAAACCAGTGGGTGCAAAGTGCGCGGCTGTGGGGCGCTTATACCCAGCAGTCTTACTGGCAAGTGTATAACGAACAGCAATCGCGTCCCATGCGTGACCACAATTACTCGCCCGAGTTGATTTTATCGTTAGGCTTAAACAAGCCTGCAGAAGAAAACAGCTGGCTCAATGCCATGCCGGATATGCTCAATGTCGGCCTGGTACATGAGTCTAATGGTCGCTCGCAACCGCTGTCTCGTAGCTGGAACCGCCTCTATGTGCAAGGTGGCTGGCAGCTCAATGAGCGCTATAGTCTGCTGGTGCGGCCATGGTGGCGCATCCCGGAAAGCAAGTCGGATAACGATAACCCGGATATCAGCAAATATATGGGCTATGGCGATGCGATTTTGCGCTGGGATAACGAAGCCAATACCACCGCCGCCAGCGTGACTGTACGCAATAATATGCGCAGCGATAACAGGGGCTATGTGAAGTTCGATGTGCAGTACAAACCACTCAAAAGTGAAAGCGTGCGTTTTTATGCCATGCTGGCTAGCGGCTACGGTGTTTCGTTACTGGATTATAATCAGGCACAAACCATGTTTGGCATCGGCTTTGCCATTGGTGAATAATTAATTGAGTAACTCATACCCCTTATCCATATGCGTCCTTTAACCGTTACTTTCCAACGCTTCTTGGCCTCAGAGCAAGCCAGTAGCATCCTGCTGTTGCTGGTGACTATCCTGGCGCTCGTGATTGCCAATAGCGTGTTGGCTGAGCACTATCATCATTTCTGGCATCACCATGTGCTTGGTCTTAGCCTCGAAGAGTGGGTCAATGATGGCCTGATGGCGATCTTCTTTTTGCTGATCGGCCTGGAGCTGAAGCGCGAGTTGTATGTGGGCGAATTATCCAGCGTGAATAATGCCTTGTTGCCGACCATCGCCGCAATGGGTGGCATGATAGTACCCGCCCTGATTTTCTGGCAATTCAACCAGGGGACTGCATACCAGGCAGGCGTCGGCATCCCGATGGCGACGGATATTGCGTTTGCCCTGGGGGTATTGTCGCTATTGGGCAAACGCGTGCCTGCCCCACTCAAGGTGTTTCTGGTGGCCTTCGCCGTCATTGATGACCTGGGCGCGGCCATCATGATCGCCGTGTTTTATACCGCGTCTATTTCGTGGCCGCATCTGCTTGGGGCTTTGGCTATCCTGGCGCTACTGTTCGCGCTTAACCGCTGGCGCGTGCTCGGCATGCTTCCCTATCTGTTGGGCGGTGCATGCATGTGGTGGCTGACGTTACAGTCCGGCGTGCATGCCACGCTGGCGGGCATCGCCTTGGCGTTTGCTATCCCCTTCAACCACCAGCCGGAGAATGACCATTCGCCTTCGCATCAATTAGAACATGCTTTACACCTGCCGGTGGCATTTGTGATTCTGCCCGTGTTCGCCTTTGCCAACACGGGCGTGCACATCGCTGCAAACAGCCTGGACACCGTTTTTTCTCACAATAATAGCCTGGGCATTATTCTCGGTTTGCTGCTGGGTAAACCGCTGGGCATCACGCTGGCCGTGTTGGCCGCAGTGGTGACAGGGATTTGCAAACTGCATGCGCCTTTGCGCTTGGCACATGTGATTGGCGCCGGCATGCTGGGTGGCATCGGCTTTACCATGTCGATTTTTATTACCAACCTGGCGTTCAGTGAGATGGCTGATGCGATCAATCTTTCCAAAATGGCGATACTCACCGGGTCGCTGCTTTCCGGTCTGGTGGGCTGGCTGTGGCTCAATGTAGTGCTAAGCCGGGACACTGCCAGTGAAGCAGCCACTAAGTAAAATCATGAGGTGCTTTTACGGATGCTGCGCAAGCATTTCGTTGATTGCCTGCGTATAGTTGTATCTAACGAGATGCAACAACTTAACCAAGGAGACTATCATGTGGACTAAACCAGCTGCTACTGAAATGCGTTTTGGCTTTGAAGTGACAATGTACGTCATGAACAAGTAATTCAAGCGTTAACTTGCATATCAACAAACCCGACACTAGGTCGGGTTTGTTGTTTCTGGCGCTTGTATTCAGTGCTTGGCGTGATGTTTGCAACCGTTAGACGCTAATCGATTTTTCAACACTGTCACCCGTGGCCACCATCGTGTAATTCTGCAGATCCTTGTCCGGGTGTTCAACGGCAAAGCGGGTTTTGCCTATCCTGTAACCTTCTTCTATGTTTTGCGCCAGCACATTGGCCTCCCAGATCAGGTCGCTTTGCTGTGGAATTCCTTGCCATACGCTCACGTAAAATATTGCCATTGAATACCTTTCTATGCGTCATTTGCACGCTAGTTCTATCATCTTGTGTGCAAGTTCCATCATAAGCAGTTCACCGTAAAATGCCGTAGGCTTACCGCTGACTTTGCTGTCAGATCATTTAAGACACACTTAATGGCAGAGGACCTCAGGATTCCTACAATAAACTCAGCCAGCGTGCGCTAGCCGGGGGTATGACAACGCGGCAGACTGAAATTTTATTGTTTGCCGCGCTTGCGGGATAAGGAACCTCCATGATTGATGCCAAAGAAATTAAAGCGGATATGCCCGTTACCACCGCGCAGGCAGAACACTTTGCCGTCGTAGACCACCTCGAAAGTGACGATGTCATTAAACTTAAAAAAGATGAAGCCGGTGTGCACCACTACATCCCTGTGAGCTGGGTCATCTCTACAGAAGGCGGTATTGTGAAAATCAACCGTACGCTGGCACAGGTCACCGAGGACTGGGAAGCCGACTAGTCGATGACGGTGCGGCTATCGCGTCGCCTCCGTGGTGATATAGTTTTCCAGCACTGCCTGAATAAACAGGTTTGTCCGGTTTCTGGCCGCAACATGCTGATCCCATAACGCTTCCACAACTTTGAGTTCCTCTGCGGTTGGCAGGCAGCCATTGCCTCTCAAAAAGGAGTGCATCTTGTCGTCAATGATCGCCTGCCGGATTTTTGCTTTTTTGAGGGATGCTGACCATTCATTGGTTAGCTGATCCCATTTTTCAGAACTATGGCTCACCTGGATCTCCTCTAAATTATTCAAGTACGTGATATGAGTGATCAAAACGCGTAAACGAAGCCCCGTTAGTCAGACGAGGCTTCGTGGGTGGCTAATAAAGCCGTTCAGTGGTGCCGAGGTGACTAATGTGCAGCGGCTTCTGCACGTGCGGCATCGCGCAGCTGTTTCACCTGGTCATGGTTCCGTTTGGCACCTTCAAGCTGCCGTACCACCACAAAGCGTATATGTGTTGGTAAGTCTTTTTCAGCCGCCTTGCGATAAGCGGCCAAGGCAACATCTTCGCCACGCTCGGTTTCATTGAGTACTGCCACGGTATCGTTACTGGTCAAAGCGGTTTTAATGGCAATCCAGCGTCTGTGCAAGGCACCACCGAGACTGGTGGATGAAGCGGGTTCGCCACCTAAAGAGCGCACCAGGTCCTGCAACTCTTGTACGCTGGTTGCGACCTCATGTGAGCGGCGAAGAAAGAATGTCTTGAGTTGTGGCTCATCTACGTGCTCTGCTGAAGAACGAAACCCTTCTTCGCCATCTTTCGATACTTCGATCAAATCATTCAATATAGAAATCACATCGTCATTGTCTGCCATGATACGTCTCCAAATTCGGGTAAATGTATAGAGGTAAATGCATTCAGAAACTTTAGTATGCCCATGGCTGCCTGCTGGCTGCATCGGATGAATCCGCAAATATCTGTAGGAATTACTTTATCCATAGTGGACCTAATGGCATTACATCTTCCTACAGCCAAATCAGTGTAGGCCTTGTGGCGTAGGGTGATGGTCTGTTTTTTAATAGCAGGCATCCCTCTATTCATTTCAAGGAGCCTCTGATGAACCCCATCCATCTGTTTAATTACGTGTCACCCAAGCAGAGTGAGGCAAAATTGCTGACCGCTGCTAAGCCCAGTGTGTCTCAACTCATGCTGTTCTATGTCTTGCCCTTATCGTTGATTCCCTGCGTGATGATGTATTTGCGGCTGTATCACAACTATCCTAAGTTGTTCTTTGATAATTTGCCCGGTAACCGCCTGTTGATGGTGAGCGCAGAGTTGTTATTCCTGCAGCTTGGGGTGTTGCTGGTGATGGCCTGGATTACGCAGAACCTGGCCGAGATGGTCAATATCAAGCCTGGCTTTCGTGACTCCCTGCTCATCATGACGATTGCGACAACACCGATGTGGCTGACGTCTCTTTTTTACATTGTGCCCAGCCTGAGCTTCAACGTCGTTGTGCATGGCGTCGCGGTATTGGCGTCGGTATTACTGGTGTATCGGGGTGTCCGTTATATTTTTGGCATCCGCGAACGCGGGGCGCTGGTCACACTCAGCATGGCGATTGTGTGTACCGCCGGGTTGGGGTTTGCGGTGATCCTGATTGGTTCGCTGATTTCATGGGAAGCCATCGAGCAATTGCAGTTTGCCGTGAAGAAGCTATAGGCTTGCTGTAATCAGGCTACTTCCCTGGCTGATTTGCTGGTTGCCCCCGCCACGGGGGTCAAGTGGTATTTCAGGGCGTAGTAAATCAGCGCTGCATTATTCTGCACATGCATTTTTTTGAGGATCTTGGCACGGAACACACTGACAGAGCCGGGTGCAATATCCAGCTCGACTGCGATCGCATTCACAGCCTGGCCTTTGATCAACTTGAAAAACACTTGCAGTTCACGCAGTGACAACCGCTCATGTAACATGGACTCACTGTTGGCGGCCATTTGCTGGTGTTGAGGCAAGACATAACGTTGCCCGCGTGCGATGGTTTTGATCGCCGGAATTACTTGCGTGCTGTCTGTGGTGTAAGACAGGTAGCCCGCACAACCCAATCGGACAAAATGCACCAGGCGGTTAACCCGTTCACTGCCATTGATAATGAGAATAGGCAGGTCCGGGAAGGCTTGCTTGAGGTCGCAGAATATTTCCAGGCCGTTGGTTTCTGGCGCAGACACATCTAAAACCACTACGTCAAAAACACGCTGGCGGATTTTCTCAATGGCCTCAGGGGCGCTGCCTACTTCATCTGCCAAATGCAGGTCCCGGTCAGCCTTAACCAACTCTCGCAAGGCACAATGGCTGAGCGCATGACCGTAGACTAATAATATGTTTTTCATGGCGATATTGTCTCGAATCAATTAAAAAATCAGTGAATATATACAGGGCAAAAAATTTGCCTTCAGCTCATCTCCGTTCCAATAATTCCAGCATATGTTGTTCGGCTGTACTTAAGCCTGATCCGGTATTTCCAGTGTCTGCGATGTGTATATGACCGGACAAATAGCAGTCGATAATCTTGGGGTGGACATAGCTGCGCCGGCAGATCGCAGGCGTATTGCCTAATTTTTCAGCCGCAAACTTGATTGCGGCCACGATGTTTCTTTGCGCCTCTGCTTCATGACTAAAGGGCGGGAGTGCGCTCAATGCCAGCAGAGTATGCAAACTACCAAACCATGTGCGGAAATCCTTTGCCGTCACATCATCGCCGGTGATCTGCCGCAAATATTCGTTTACATCCGCAGAACCGATTGCATGCCGCTGGCCTTGGTCATCTTGATATTGAAACAAGGACTGACCAGGTAACTCACGCAGGTGCCGCAGCATGCGGGCCAGTCGGCGATCATGCAAACTCACATCATGTATCACGCCGCTTTTGCCACGAAAGTGAAACTGTATCTGAGCCGCCTCAATGGCAACATGTCGATGACGCAAGGTCGTGAGCCCGAACGACCGGTTGTTTTTTGCATATTCATCATTGCCAATGCGGATCAGTGTGTTTTCCAGCAACCAGATCATCATAGCCAGCACTTTTGGCTTGCCCAGCCTTGCGGTGTTCAAATCGTGATCCACCTGTTGGCGGATCACGGGTAGTTGCTGGCCGAAAGCAATCATATGCGCGTATTTCCTTGTCTCGCGCAATGTGCGCCATCCGGCATGATAAAGATATTGCTTGCGGCCTTTATGATCGCGGCCGGTGGCCTGCAAATGGCCCTGCGCATGCGGACATATCCATACGTCCTGCCAGGCGGGCGGAATGCTGAGCGCCGCAATGCGTGCCAACTGCTGTTCACATTGCAGGCATTGCCCTTGTTCGTCCAGATACCTGAACTTTCCACGCCTCTGTTGCCGGCTAAAGCCAGGCACATCATCCTGGATATAGTGCAGCTTTGCCGGGCTGCTTGCAGACGTCAACTTAGTTTTCTGCAACCTCTACTTCACTCCGCTGGGATGGCCTGCTGGCTGGTGAATCAATATCGCGCTTCACAGTTTTACCATTGCCTTTTACATTCCAGATGACATTGCCGACGTCATCAGCAACCAGCAAATGCCCCTGTTTATCCACTAACACGCCAACCGGGCGCCCTTGCGCTTGGCCATCAGCATCCAAGAATTCGGTTAAGACATCAATTGGCTGTCCCGCTGGTTTACCTTGCTCAAACGGCACAAAAATCACTTTGTAACCGCTATAGGGACGCCGGTTCCAGGAGCCATGCTGGCCAACAAACATACCGTTTTTAAATTGTTCTGGCAGTTGGTTGCCTCGGGCGGGTGCCAGTCCCAAAGAGGCTGTGTGCGAACCCAGTGCATAGTCTGGCTTCACGGCCTTGGAAACCAGTTCAGGGTTTTGTGGCTGGATGCGGTCATCCACGTGCTGGCCAAAATAGCTGTAAGGCCAGCCATAAAATGCGTTTTGTGAGACTGACGTCATATAGTCCGGTACCAGGTCGCTGCCGAGTTCATCTCGCTCATTGACCACCACCCACAAGTCGCCACTGTCAGGCTCCCAGGCCATACCGTTGGGGTTACGCAACCCGGAGGCATAAATGCTGTGCTGGCCAGAGCCAGGGTCGACCTCCCAGATCGCGGCACGTTCTTTTTCAATCTCCATCCCGTTTTCACCGACATTACTGTTTGAACCAACGGTGACATAAATTTTGCTGCCATCTTGTTTGGGCAGGATATTCTTGGTCCAGTGATGGTTACGCTCCGCGGGGAGGCTGGTGACGGTGGTCGGGGTTGCCGTAATGACGGTCTGTCCGGTTTGGTAGGGGAACTTGACCAGCGCATCTGCATTTGCCACATAAAAAGTATCGCCAATGAGTGCCATGCCAAACGGCGAATGCAGGTCCTTAAGAAACACATGCCGCTCATCGGCGATGCCGTCGCCATCGTTGTCACGCAGCAGGGTAATCTGGTTCAGGCTTTCTGCTGATGCGCCACCATCTTTCATGAACTTGCTGGCAATCCAGTTTTTGAGGCTGAACTCTTCATTCTTTTGATGATGGTTGGTTTCTGCCACCAGAATGTCGCCATTCGGTAATTCATACAGCCAGCGCGGATGATGCAAGTCACTGGCAAAGGCGGTCACATTGGTCCCAGGCGGCGAACTGGGCTTTTTGCCCTCAGGCCAGCCGACCGCCTTGGCCACGTGGATGGTCGGGAACCAGGCGGCCTGGTATGAGGATAAATCAGGATCAGGCCCAAATCCTGCCGACTCCGGTAATTTTGCCGGTTGTGAGCAACCACTCAACGCCAGCATGCACACTGAGGCAGCCAGTATCATTTGGGGAGGGTGGGGCAGGGTCTGTTGCATCGGTCGCTCCTCATGGGTCTTTTTTATCTGCGGGTGGCGAGAATCTGATGCATACCTGTCACGCCTTGTTCAAACTGGATGACGCTGGCGGTCATATACAGTCGCCATAGACGGTAGGTACGTTCGCCTACCATTGCCGAGACCGCTGCGTGTTGTGCTTCAAGGCGTGCCAGCCATCGCTGCAAGGTCATGACGTAGTGCCGACGCAAGCCTTCGACGTTAAATACATCAAATTTGGCGGCATCCATGTGCTGCAACAGTTCAGGGAAGGTGGCTAATGTGCCTTGTGGATAAAGGTGGCGGTTGATGACTTCGTTAGAGGCCTGTTGCTGCCAGGCCGGATTCTCCGTGGTAATGCCATGGCTCAAAAACAGGCCGCCAGCCTTGAGTAAGCCGTGCACTTTTTTCAAATCATGGGGTAATTGATGTGCGCCTGCATGTTCGGCGATGCCTATGCAGGCGGCTTTGTCATATTGGCCGAGTTCTGGCAGGTCGCGGTAGTCGCGCAACTCTATGGTGACCAGGTGGCCCAGGCCCTGTCTTTGTACCTGCTTCACGGCATAAGCATATTGCGCCGGGTTTTGGGTGATGCCATGGACGAAGACGCCGTAATGTTTGGCTGCCCAGCATGCGAGCCCACCCCAGCCGCAGGCAATATCCAATAACGAATCGCCATGCTGCAAATGTAATTTGAGGCAGATCAGGTCAAGTTGCTTTTGCTGTGCTTGCGTGAGGTCTTCGGTGCTGCCCGCAAAGTAGGCACATGAATGCAGCATATGCTCATCCAGCCAGCACTGATAAAAATCGTCAGGCGCGTCGTAACTGAGTGCAATTGAAGGGAGTGTTGGGGTGGAAGTCGACACTTGAGGGGAGTTTGCAGTGCGTTGTTCAGGCTGCTCATGTGGATTATTTGCCAGGGTGAGCGCCCGGAACAGCAGGCCTAGTTTTTCATGCAGTGGCAGCGATAGCGATTCAAAATGCTCGCGTAATTGCATTGCCGCATGAAAGTCGCCCTGGATTTGCACTTCTCCCGCGCAGTAGGCTTCGGCCAGGCGCCTGGGGTCGCTAAACCACACCATGTCGCGCAATACTGAGGCTTGCTCCAGGCAAAAAGTAAACGCCGGTGCACCTTCACCTATTGTTAGCATGCTGCCATTCCATAATCGTACGGCAAAGGCAGTTGGATAGTCCTGAAATAAACGGTTCAGAATATAACGGGCCTGCGTGCTATCGCTACTTTCCGTTTGTTGACCAGAGGTATCCCATGACCAGGACTGGTCCAGTGATAATGGCATTAACAAAGCATTTACGGGATAACTGCTCATGGTGTACTCCTACTCAACTCATTCAATTTTTAATGGATGCAGACGCACAGGTGTATAGGTTTCCCTGACACTCATGCGTCATCCGACAACTCACTGTTCTTTGCATGAAGTGTAGAAATGAAGACCGTGATCAACTATCGGGCAGGGGCTGATAGTGCTGTCAGAGCCATCTGACAGATGGGAAGAGCATTTAGCCACGCTGATTTTCCATGCACAACAAGTCCTACAGCCGAATCAGTTTTCTGCTGACGGCAACCCTGTTTTTACCGTCCTACAATGCATCATGCAGTGGTATTTCTCTCATATTTCTAAGGAGAAGACGGTATGCAAAAAACATTATTCCTGAAGTTATTGCCTGTCTCATTATGTGTTGGCCTGTGGTCAACGAGCGCATGGTCTGCGCCTCCCGTCGATAATACGGTGCCGCCTTGCGAAGACGCTGCTATTTCAAATAAGCCTTCCTGCAATAACGACTCTGACAGTGTGAATGTGCCGCCAAAAATGCCGCATGAGCGGGGTGTGATTGTGCCGCCAGAGGTGCCTGCCGAAGGCTTGCCCAACCAGGATAAGCGGCGACAGAACAGTCAGCAGCCGCGACAGGATCCACGGGAACCTGTGGCTCCGGCCCCTGATAATCATTTGAAAAATTAAAGTCGCCAGTGCCACATTTGGCTACGACCAAGGAGAACGCAATGGAAGTTGTTGAAGACAGAATTAATCCGCCGCAGCATCAATATGTGCAACCAGGCCTGGAAGCGGATATGCATCCACAGCCCCAATATATTGAAGAGGCGTATGCCGGCAGCGATAAGCTCAAGGGCAAGGTCGCCATTATTACTGGCGGGGATAGCGGGATTGGCCGTGCCGTGGCGGTTCATTTTGCTGCTGAAGGTGCCGACATTGCCATTATCTACCTGGATGAGCACGAGGATGCGGCAAAGACCAAGCACTTGGTGGAGTTGTATGGTGGCCACTGCCTGCTGATTGCGGGCGATGTGTCAGATGAGGGGGTCTGCGAGCAGGCTGTGCATGATACGCTGCAACAATTTGGCAAGCTGGATATTGTCATCAATAATGCTGCCCAGCAATTTCCGCAAACCAGCATTGTGGAAATCAGCCAGCGCCAGCTCGAGCATACTTTCCGCACCAATATTTTCTCTATGTTTTATATGGTGAAGGCAGCCTTGCCGCATTTGCCGAAAAAAAGCCATATTATCAATACGGCGTCGGTGACGGCTTACCGGGGTAGCCCCGAGTTGCTGGATTATTCGGCCACCAAAGGCGCGGTCGTGTCATTTACACGTTCGTTGTCGCGACAGCTGGTGCATAAGGATATTTACGTCAATGCAGTGGCGCCGGGGCCAGTATGGACGCCGCTGATTCCTGCCAGTTTTGATGAGCAAAAAGTCAGCGAGTTTGGTCACCAGGTGCCGCTGAAACGCCCCGCACAACCAAGCGAAATTGCCCCTGCATATGTGTTTCTGGCCAGCCAGGCATCGTCATATATGACTGGGCAGGTGATACACCCGAATGGTGGGGAAATCATTAATGGCTAGCACACCATTTAAGGAGAAATGTATGGCGAATACACTCAACAAGCCCGCACCACTGGATGAAGGGGATTTGCGAGAGGTTCCCCTGGAGGTGTCCAAACTTGATCCCCAGGAAAGACCACGTGATAGCCAGGTACAAGCGGTACCAGGCCTGGCACCCACCCACGCCAGTCCGGCACAGCAAAATAAAGACCAACTGAGCCTGGAGCAACATCCTGCAACAGATGAAGCCAGCCGGGTGCATAAAAACCCACAGTTTCCGGGCCATCAGCAGCATCAGGCCCCGGGTAGCGCGCCACGCAATCATGTCAAGCAACAGCAGGGGATAGACACATTGATAGACAATATGTGATGTGCGAGTTGGTATTAAACAGCCTGGGGTGACTCAGGCTTTTTTGTGCCTATATTTTATCTGTCTGAATTTATTCAGGTGTGGCTGTCCGAATCATCCTACAACAGATTCCGCCTTTGTTACATGGGCGCTGATTTTCCTTTTATTCATAATGGCTTACAACATTAATCATATTTTTCAAACACCCAACCATGAGGAGAACGACATGAATCACAAGCTTGGCTTAGGCCTGTTGGTATTAATTGCTGGACTCTCTGCCTGTGACAAACAGGCATCGACAACTGGTGCTGCCGGAGAATCTACTGCTGGAGCGTCTGCTAGTGGTGAGGCCATTAAGTTTGTTAAAACACAAGATGGATCTCCGCTGGAAATCAAGGCCGAGCTGTTCGATAGCCCTGCCGCCAAAGAGTTTTTAGCCACCGGTAAAAACCCCTATGTGGGCAAAGAGGATGCGATTGCCCAGGGTAAAAAAACCTTCCAGCTTTATTCCTGTACGCAATGCCATGGTCCGGACGCAGGTGGACAGGTCGGGCCAGCGCTGACCGGACCTAATTACAACTACGCCAAAGATGCCACCAATAAAGGCATGTTTGAGACAGTCTGGAATGGCACCAACGGCGGGATGGGCGCCAAAGGGAAAGGCCTGATGGATCCCTCAGATCCCAACAACGGTATTAGCCCTGACGAGTTGCTGAAAGTCATTGCCTGGATACGTAGCCATGGCAGCCTGACTGGCAATGAAGAGGCCGCTTCATAATTTATCCTACAGGTTTTTTGTAAAGACACTGACATACAGCTGTTAACCACATCATTAGCATGAGTCTAAGCCTGCCACATCTGGCAGGTGACTTTAAAACTTTATGAGGATGCGATGATGAAAAAATTACTTTCAATACTGTTAGCCAGTACGTTTTTATGTTCAATGACGGTTGCTTTTGCGGCACCACAAGATAACGCGCCGCCCGCCCAGCAGCAAAAAAATCAGGTGCCTGATACGCATCAAAACGGCGACTATCTGGAGCCGCAGCCTGACAACAATAATGCGGCTACCACGGGTAGCAGTGATGCTCAGGGGCGGCAGGGCAGTGCTAATAAACAGTCCAAGCCGGGCAACATTGAAAAAAGCAAACGTTTTCATGAAAAGCCCCAAGACGGCGGCACGGGCGTGAAGCAGTAATGGCCCGCATCAGTCGATTGCCCTGCATGGCTTAAGTTGTGTTTAAGTCCGGCAGGGCAGGGTGACTAAGTTCGGAGTATTCTTAAACGCTACTAAGCTGGAGAAAGCCATGACTGAAAAAGACCTGAAGTTATGTATGGAACTGTGCAAAAAATGTGCAGACACGTGTGAAAGCTGTGCCATCGCCTGTGAAGCTGAGGCTAATCCCATGTTGCGGACCTGTATTGAGCTGGATATGGATTGCGCGGATTTTTGCCGCCTCACGGCTTCGTTTATTGCGCGTCGCAGCGACTTTGTGGAGTTGGTTTGCCAGGACTGTGCGGAAATTTGTACCGCTTGTGCCGATCAATGTGAGCAACATGCCTCTGACCATTGCCGTGCGTGCGCGCAGGCCTGTCGCAGTTGCGCAGAAGCATGCCTGAAAGTAGGCGCCGCTGAGTTCGCATAAATGCAGATGCGCTACATGGATAGGTGGATGGGCCGATGGTGATAGGTGACGGTTTCACCATCCTGCCCATTTATCTATTCAACCAGCTAGCTTCACGGTGAGTTTCAATATCACAAATTCGGCAGGCCTTACTGCAGCCATGCCAATTTCAATTCGCATCAAGCCTTGCGCAATATCATTTGCCGTCATGGTTTTTCCCAGGCCGATATTCACAAAAAATGCCTGTTCCGGTTTACTGCCTTGCAACGCCCCTTGCCGCCACAACAAGATTAAAAAGTTTTCCACCATGGCTTGCGCACGCACCCAGGTATTAGCGTCGTTAGGCTCAAATACCATCTGCTGCAACCCTTGGCTGACTGAGACCTCTACCCAGCTAAACAATCGTCGCACAGGAATATAGCGCCACTCATTGTCGTTACCCGCCAGTGTCCTCGCTCCCCATATCTGCGTGCCTTTGCCCGTAAATTTGCGGATGATATTGATCGATTTGCCAGCGTCCACATCCACGTTGTAATCCTGTTGCTGTGTGCTGGTGAGGTTAAACACTGGCCGTATCACCTCGTTAAGTGACACATTGGCGGGCGCCTTCCAGACGCCACGCTTCTGGTCGACCGCGGCATATACGCCCGCGACGGCACCCGTGGACGGTAAGGTATTCAAAGCGATATTCGCAGCATCTATCCATTGTTTGGCGAGCATGTATTGTGCGTATAGCTTTTGGTTGAGCGACGCTAATTGCGCCTGGGATTCAGGCGTCGCCTTGACTAACCCGGCAGCACGTATTTCTGCGATCAGCGCCTGCATGCTTTGGTCCTGGGTGAGCTGCTGCTCAGCACTGACCACACTGCCATCACTTTTATATTTAAACACCAACTGGTTAAAGTCGGTTGTTCTTGCCAGGCTGGTCACCAGCCACGGACCATAGGCTGCACCATATTTAAGGTGATCCATGCCCAGGCTTTGTCTGAAACGCGCGGCTTCAATGGCGAAGTCAGCCGGATTATGTTGCAGACGCAAATCAAACAACACAAACCGGTTTTGTACCTGAGCACATTGCGCCAGCGCAGTCGCTTCCAGCGTATGTGTCTCGCGGCACAAGGCAGCCTCTGGCATGGCGATCAGCGTTGGCAGCGGGTCTGTCTCTATGGCGCTTAAACCAGCTGCCAATGTGGCTGCTGAAATCTGGTCGTTGTAATTGCCGACGGAGACGATCACGCACGGACCGCCACCATTGGCAAAAAACAGCCGCACGCTGTCATAGAGATAAAACGGTTGATCGACCGTAGCGTCAATCACGTGGTCTTGTGCATCCAGCCACAGCGTCACCGCCGATCTGGCTGCGCCACCAAACAGGCGTTCATAATCCAGTAAGGAGTTGATTTGTGTGGCGACGAGCGATAATGACACACCTTGCCTATCCGCTTTTTCGGTATAGCCTATCAATGCTGGGATCGCCGTTTCCAGGGTTGGAATACTGGGCGGGAACTTGCTCACTTCTTCAATATAAACGCCGGGCGTTTTATAAACAGCCATGATTGATGTCCCCGAATGTGGCACACATGATGACAACAGAGTTCAAGCCATTATAGGCTGTTTAGCGTAACAGGGGAGATGGAGGCTGGCTGAAGATGAGAAGGGAGTAGATCGTAAAACTGCCCATAGGAATCGCGCGGATTCCTATGGGCAAGGTCATGTGCAGAACACCTATTGTGCAACCACAATATCGTCTTTCACGGCAGTCACACCTTTCACATTTTTAGCCAACAGCACTGCTTTGTCTGCTTCAGCTTTCGATTTCACCACACCAGACAATTGCACCAGGCCATTGCTGTCGGTTTCCACTTTAATGTCAGTCGCACTCACCGCTTTGTCTTTGGCAAACGCTGTTTTCACTTTGGCAGTGATCACAGAGTCTTCAACCTTGGTGCCAATTGAGTCACCATCAGCGGCAAAGCCAGCCATAGGCAATGTCAAAGCACTTACTAACAACAGAGATTTGAATGTGTTTTTCATGATGATTCCTTGTTGAGTTAAATGATGGAAGGCTCATTATTCAGGCATCACTAAGAGTTAGGAATACAGCGAATTCTGATCATGGCGTAGGAGTTCACTGACGATCACTTGATGTTTGAGTGTGTTTATGATTTTGGTTTGGTCAGCGCACTAGGTTCAATATCACGACAAATGTTTTCCAGTTGGTGTGCAATTTGGAGTATTAGTTTGTCAGACGTGCTTTCTGGCCGTTGCGCATTAAAGTAGCGCTCGGGGTTCTTGCCATTGATGACGGCAATTCCTGAGCGCTGAGTATGCGTCACGTACCAACCAGGCAGCGCAATTACGGCCTTTACTGGTACAGCCTCACCAACGGCATGACTTAACCACTGTTGCAAGGATTGCGCTTGGCGTGTTGCCTGCTCAGCGGGCTTCTCTTCGCTCCAACCGGGAAAACTCAACCGCTTTCCGTCGAAATTAACCCTATGCTGATGGCCGCCATTTTTTAACAAGGGCTTTGATCGCCCTTTAGTTTCAATTGCATATACGCCTGTTCTACCAACCACCACATGGTCAATATTAAAAGTGCTGATTGTATTTCTCAGGGTGACATCGTGAAAAACGTGATAACCATGTCGCATCAGCGTATTGAGTTCTTGGCCTACTGCTAGTTCAGCATCGTAGCCCAGTCGCAATTTTTCACGTAGTTTGATCAGCTTGATTAATTTGAACAGGATATAGCCGAAGAGAATGACGCCACTGATGGCACCTAGTATCAAAGGATGTTTAACCGAAGGGAGGTTGGAATAATACGCGTAAATAAATAATGAAATCATCGGCGGCATCATAAGATACATCGCTAGCTCAGTATCTACATCAGATAATTGCGCTTTGATCGATTCACCGGCACTTCTTAACAGGTACTGAGTGATTGGATTTTTTCTTCTGGCTGAGGCTCTTCTTTTTGAGTAAATCACGATCATTAAAATAACCGAGAAAGGTGCTAGGCAGATTGCCATTGTTATTAAGGCAGTCGACAGTGATAAAGTGGACATATTATTCTATTGTTAAAAAAAGTTATCTTATCTGAGGGGGGTAAAAAAGTCGATTGTGGATTGCGCGACATTTGCGATGGAGCGCTTTGAGATAACATAGCGCTAAATTCAACTTACTTAATTGCTAAGCATGCAACTACACACTCAAACTTTAGGCCAGGGCCAGCCACTGGTTTTATTACACGGGTTATTCGGCTCCGCCGATAACTGGGGCAGCATTGCCAAACATTTTTCACAGCACTACCAGGTCATCAGCGTCGATTTACGCAATCACGGCCGTTCGCCGCACAGTGATTCACAAACCTACGCCGAGATGGCCGATGACTTATTAGAGGTTCTGAATACACTCGGTCTGGCGCAAATCCATTTACTTGGCCATTCACTCGGTGGCAAAGTCGCCATGCAATTTGCCACACAGTATCCCGAAAAAGTAAGCAAACTCATTGTGGTGGATATGGCGATGCGCACTTACCCGGACAGATATACCCAGTTGATGGATCACATGCTGGCAGTCAATCTCAGCCAAATGGCATCACGTAATGAGGTGGATAATGCCTTAAAGAATTCGATCGCTAATCTCAGGGTGCGGCAGTTCTTACTCACTAACCTGGTCAAAACTGAGGATCAGTTACAGTGGCGGATTAACCTGCCAGCGCTCAAAGCCAATTACGCGACATTGATTGCAGCGCTTGCTGTACATTTTGACCCGCCTAGTTTATTTATTCGCGGTGAACGTAGCGATTATGTGCAAGACAGTGACATCATCGAACTGCAACAGCATTTCCCTCAGGCTGAGTTTGTCATCTTGCCAACCGACCATTGGGTGCATGCCGAACAGCCGCAATTATTTATCCAGGCGGTTGAAGCCTTTCTTGCTTGAGTCGTAGGTATCTATAAACAATCAGGCCACACCTTAGTGGCCTGATCTCGCCGATTTATAAAGTCACTACTGGAAAATCAATCTCCGTCTGCGCGATGTGGTTGGTGTAGTTGGTCAAGGTGTTTAAAGCGACATGGGCAATCACCTCCAGAATCAGGCCATCATCCACACCAGCTAAATGCGCTTCGATAAAGTCCTGATCAGAAAGTACGCCGCGTTGTTGCACAATTTTGACCACCAGTGTTAACAAACCCTCTGTCACGGCATCTGTGGCCTCAGCTTTGCGTGCCGCCTGAATCGCTTCAGTATTAAGACCTGCCCCTTTGGCAATCAGGCTATGTGCCGACAAGCAATACTGGCAGCTATTGGCCTGACCAATTGCCAACGCCAGTGACTCTCTTTGTTTGGCGCTTAAGCGGCCTTTGGTCACCCCTTCGCTCAAACCCAGGTAAGCATTTAAGGCAACAGGTGCCTGTGCCAAAGTCGCAATCAAATTAGGTACTTTGCCCAGTTTGGCTTTGACTGCATCCAGTGTTGCATTGACTTCTGCGCTAGCAGTTTCCCGGTTGATAGTTTGAATACGTGCCATGATGAATCTCCTTGTCTGATTAATTAAGACGCTTTGTGCGTTGGAGATATCATGCAATACTCATGATTATCAAAGGTCTCGTTATGTTGATTAGGAGTATCGTTTGGATCCGTTGTTGCCACTATTGAATCAAATCTCGCTCTCAGCCCAGGTGTTTTTTACCGGTGATCTTTGCCAGGTGGTGAATTTTGATGGGACAGGGCAGGTGGGCCATATTCATTTGCTGCGCGCTGGCCAGCTAGACCTGATGTTCAGGGGCAAGCCGCTCGCTCGTATCGACCAGCCCAGCGTAGTGTTCTTCCCCAAACCTACCATACATGTGCTCACACCTGTGGCAGGCGAACCATGTGAACTGGTCTGCGCCATGATTGATCTCGGTGCCAAAGTACGCAGCCCGTTGGCGACCGCATTGCCCGAATTTGTGATTGTGCCTTTAAGCGATATGCAGCAAATTGCCCCGACCTTGCAGTTGTTGTTTCATGAAGCATTTGAGCAAGACTTGGGGCGACAAGCTGCGCTGGATAGGCTAGCAGAATATTTCCTGATCCAGATTCTGCGCCATGTCATTCAGCACGGCCAGTTACAGCAAAGCATTTTTGCCGCATTGGCCGATGCGCGATTGGCGCAGGCAGTCAAAGCCATGCACGAGAATCCTTCACATCCCTGGACATTGGAAACCCTGGCCGATGTCTCCGGCATGTCACGCGCCAGGTTTGCCGCCAACTTTAAAGCCACGGTAGGCACCACGCCATTAGATTACCTCACCGACTGGCGGCTCTCGATTGCACAAAACCTGATCAAGCAAGGCAAGCCACTCAAAAGTATCGCCACCCAAGTCGGTTACCAAAGCTCAGCTGCATTCAGCCGCGTGTTTGCAAAACGGCTAGGCACCACGCCAACGGAGTGGCAATAACCATGCAGCTCAAACTTTATTTAAAAATATTTCAGGGTTCATACAATATTTCCAATGCTGAAACGTCTTCACAGCATGGATATACATTTAGAAAACAACTTACTCACAACGCAGCACTATTTGGCACAGCGTGATATGGCACAGCAAGATTCTGTCATCACAGAAACCTTCAATAAAGAAAAAGCCAGGCTGCGCAATTTCATCCGCAAAAGCGTACCGAATGCCGGTGACGCCGATGATATTTTGCAGGATGTGTTCTATGAGTTTGTTTCAGCCTACCGTTTACCAGAGCCGTTGGAGCAAGTGGGTGCTTGGTTATACCGCGTGGCAAGAAACCGCATTATTGACCGTTTTAGAAAGCAAAAGCAGGAAGTCACGCTAGAGCGGGACGAAGATGACGATGCACTCTGGCTAGAGTCTATCCTTTCCATTGAAACCGAAACCCCGGCGTCAATTTACGAAAGAAAAATGCTGGTTGAGCACGTGATTGAAACACTGAATCAACTGCCCAGTGAGCAACGGCAAGTGTTTATCGCACATGAGTTAGATGGCAAAAGTTTCAAACAAATTGCCGCAGAAACAGGTGTTGGCATCAACACTTTATTAGCAAGAAAAAGGTATGCAGTGACTTTCCTCAGAGAGCAACTGCATGCCAGTGACTAATCGTATTAATAACTGAATTATTGGAGAGATGAATGAAAAATTGTAAAAGTAAATGCGCTGCATTCGCAGCGTTAGCCGTAGTCTGCATCGCGGCCTTATCTTATGTGGTCATGTTGTTGTGGAACCACGTAGTTGTTTCATTAGCCGATGGCATTCATGCAATTGATTACTGCCACGCAGTTGGTCTGTTGATTCTAAGCAGAATTCTTTTTGGTGGATTCAGAGGTCGTCATGGGCATCACCATAGGCATTGCGGTAGTGAAGCCATGACAGCAGATGAACAAGAAAAAGTACGTTGTGGTTTATTTGGCCGTTTTAAATCCAAACAAGATGTAGAGTAACGACGACGGCATCACGGTTGAGTTTAGTCGCCATAGTCAGCTCAATTGATTACCGTTAATTCATACGGCTGTTATCTGGGGCATATTAGGGATACATTTTATTTCTCTAAACTGCATCCAATGACAGCCGTTTGTCGTACTTGGCAGTGGGTGCAATTTAAATATCAAAAGAACATTTGGAATGAATTGTGAGAGATGACATCGAGGATTTGATAGCTCGAATAATAGATAGGGATGAGGATGCTTTTAATGAGTTGTATGAAGCTACTTTTAGCAAGATCTATAGTTTGGCTTTGAAAATTACCAAAGACCCTGCGACTTCTGAAGAAGTGGTTGAAGATACTTATTACCAAGTGTGGCAAGAAATTTACCGCTACGATTTCAACAAGTGCCCGTTATATAACTGGATGTTAATCATTTGCCGTTCACGTGCCATTGATGCCTTGAGAAAGCGCAATGCGATACCTGAAATGGTGGTTAATTACGATTGGGTCATAGAGTCAACAGACTTGTCAGCAGATGATAGATTGCAGGACAAGCAGACGTCGCTGGCCGTTGTGAAGGCTTTGTCAGAAATTAAGCCATTGCAAAGGCAGCTTTTGCATCATGTTTTTTATTATGGATTATCGCATCAGGAAATCTCTCAGCTGATGAATATGCCGCTCGGATCCGTGAAATCAACCATTAACCGGGCACAAAAATCATTAAGAGAGAAACTCAAAGGTGAACAGTTTTGAATAAAGAGATGACAACCAATAAACCCGAATCCTTGGATTTTGATTTATTTCTTGAGCTGTTTGAGGCGACGCCAGATTTGGCGCCTAAGCGCGAGACTAAAAACCAGATTAAAACCAAATTGATGCAACGGGTTTCGCAGAGCCGTGATTCGCAGTTTTTTGTATTTTCAGAGCAGGGTCACTGGAAATCCATCAAGCACGGGATACAAATCAAAGTATTGAAAAGCGATGCCGAAGCCAAATCGTTTCTGCTCAAACTCGAACAAAACACAAGTATCCCGTATCACGACCATCAAAAAAATGAAGAAACCTTTGTGGTTGATGGCGAGGTATGGCTGGACGGGATTCATTGTAAGAACGGCGATTATCACTTTGCGGGTGCGGGAACGTTTCATAAAGAAATCCGCACTGAAAACGGTTGCACGCTCCTGATCAAGACTTACTGATGCGTCAGCCACCTGCACCAATGAGGAGCATTTATTTAATCCTGATCATGGCAGCATTCATCTTTTCTGCTTCAAGCGGCTTGGCAGCCAATGAATTTAAGGCGCCGATCTGGCAAATCGGTGGGCATCTGCAAACCATCGTTCCCTCGCTGTTTCCGCAGGTTGCAAAGCAGACATATGTCAGGGAGCGCTGGGAGTTGCCTGATGGAGACTTTGTGGATGTTGATTGGACCGAGCCACCAGAGCAGCCAGATAAAGCGCAGAGCAAGCCCGTATTGGTGTTATTTCACGGCCTGGAAGGGAGCTCGCAAAGTCATTATGCCCGTGTGATCATGTCTGCGGCCAAGCAGCGCGGCTGGCTTGGTTTAGTCGTTCATTTCCGGGGCTGTTCAGGCGAACCCAATCGGCTGCCCCGAGTGTACTATGCCGGGGATGCTGAAGAGATCAATACCTTCATTTCAATCATTCATCAAAAACTCCCCGAAAACCCTATTTATGCGGCAGGGGTGTCATTGGGCGGTAATGCACTCTTAAAGTGGCTGGGTCAATATCCGAATGATGCGCGTCGGTTAGTCAAAGCGGCGGCGGCCATTTCAGCGCCCATCGATTTAAAGCAAACGGCGCACAGTCTTGATAAAGGCGTTAATTATTTGTTATACAGCAAACACTTTGTCGCGACGATGAAGCCAAAAGCGTTGCAAATGGCCGAGCGCTTTCCTGACTATCTGGATGCCAGAAGGATACAGGCAGTCAGTACCGTTCAAGACATGGATAACGCGGTGACCTCGGTGTTGTTCGGTACAAACAATGCCGACGAGTATTATGACGTGAACGCCTCCAAGCCGTGGTTGCCTGCCATACAAACGGAGACGCTCATTTTAAATGCCAAGAATGATCCTTTTGTCTCCTTTGAAAGCTTGCCCACAGAAGCAGAAGTATCAAGCACGGTTCATCTGGATTATCAAGCTGAGGGCGGTCATGCAGGCTTTTACGGGCATGGCGATAAAGAATCTCCATGGCTTGCAGAGCGCATCTTCAATTTTTTTGATGCCACAGATCATACGCAATTAGACGCTGTGGTCGATCCACTGATGCATTTTCATCCTGCATCGCTTTATCAGTAATCTCAAATAATCAACAATCTCCCTCACCGGTCCGTGAGGACATCTCTTTGATCTCATTTTCTAACGATTAGTCAACACTAAAGTAAATAATGAAGTGCTGACTGCATCCATTTTCAGATGCATTACGTATATCAGTTACGAGAAAAGTTTTTCACTCTCGAATTAAGCATCGGCTGAAGCAGCACATTTGTGTGCGCGATTACAGCTATTTTATTAACGCGATAATTTGTTACGTGAGAATATTTCTTGGGTGTGGTTGCTATAAGCCGTTTGGCAATGGACATAAAAACGACTTTTTGAGGTTGATGTTGGGAGCGTAAGTGGTGTGGGCTTGGCTTGGATAAAGCTTCTTCCGGTTAAGACCACACTGTTTTGTAAGTCATTTTAATAATTGAAAATATATTTTTTGAGAGAGGTTAGCATGAAGAAGAGTGTTATTTACAACGCAATATTGGGCACAAGTTTGCTAGTGGCAGCTTCCCAAGTAAATGCAGATACATTATATGGCGTGAACAGCAGCAGCATTGCTGTGATTGATACCTTGAATATAGGTGCGGTTTCCTACATCAATATTTCAGGGTTGGCAGCGAATGAAAGATTGCTGGGCGTTGACCTCAGGCCAACTGATGGCTTGGTCTATGGGCTCACCAGCCAGAACAGGTTGTATACACTGGATATGACCACTGGTGCAGCAACCTTCAAGAGTAGCCTCACCGGCGCCTCCCTGACCGGGCAGTCTATCGGCATCGACTTTAACCCGGTTGCAGATTTTGCTGGTAACGCTTCGCTACGTGTAGTCACTGGCACTGGCAACAACTATGCGGTTAACGCCAATACAGGCGTGGTAGGCAATACCGCCGGTGCAAATATTGGCAGTGGTTATACCGCCGTTGCTTACACAAATTCAAATCCTGGCGTTACCCCAGCCAGCACGGGGTTGTATTACGTGAATACCACCACAGACTCATTAAACTTTCTGGCGAGTGGGTTTAATAACCCGGCCGGGGCTGGTGGCATCCAGACCGTTGGCGCATTGGGGATAGATGCGTTGTCTGCGAATGGCTTTGACATTCTTGGCAACGGTAAGGCCTATGCCTTGTTCAACCTGGATAATGGCACCCTGGATTCGCAATTGTTTTCGATTAACCTGATGACTGGTGCCGCTACTTATATCACTACTTTAAACGGCACTTTCAATGGGTTGACTGGCGTAGCCACTGTGCCTGAGCCAACAAACGTCGCATTCCTGCTGGCAGGCCTGGGTCTGATGGCTGGTGTGGTCACACGTCGCGCTCGTCAACGTGCATAATACACAGCTAAATCATTAAGCCTTCACAGGCCGATGCTTACTCGCATCGGCCTTTTTTATATGAATGTGACAAAGCCTGCAGCAGTCCAAGTGCGTAATACCTAGATATATGGAAAGCGGCAATCAGGTGTGAGTTAGTACAGCTAATTGATGGTGCAGCCAGTTTGCTTCACTTGACTCGCCAGGTGGTCAATAAATGCACGCACCACTGGCGGCAGCCCGCGCCGGGTGGTGAATACAATGTGCAGAATGCCCAAGGTCGTTTTCCACTCGGGGAACACTCTGACTAATCTTCCACTTTTTAACGCTTGGCTGCACGTATGGTCAGGCAATAACGCCACCCCAATGCCAGCAATCGCGGCTTCTCTCACTGTTGAAAAATCCACACAACTCAATATGGGTTCATGCCAGATAGATTTTGTGCCTAATGACGCATGGTGGAATTGCCATTCGATGGCATGATTCTGGTCTGAGGTCGCGATGGTTGGCAAGGCGGATAAATTATCCAGGCTGGATTGATCCACCTTGCTCGCAAACGCAGGTGACGCGACCAAAATGCGCTCGGAATGCCCAAGTGTTCTCATCACCAAAGAGCCGTCGGTATCCAATACCGTGCGCACCCTGATGGCGACATCGATTCTATCCTCAATCAGGTTCACCGGATTATCCCCGGCGACCAGTTGTAATCTTGCTTGGGGATAAGCCAACAGGAATGAAGAAAAAATGGGCGCCAGCGTTTCGTACAAACCTAACGGGCAACTACATCTTACTAAGCCTTTGGGTTCGCTGAGCGACTCAGAAACGATGGAGTCCGCCTGTTCCACATCCAGCATAATGATTTTGCAACGCTCATAAAACGATTGCCCGACTTCAGTCACGCGGAAGCGCCTGGTCGATCTTTCGATCAAGCGCACGCCTAGTCTTTCTTCCAGCAAACCAATTCTTCTGCTGATAGTGGATTTAGGAATGCGCACGCGTCTGCTGGCAGCCGCAAAACTGCCGCCAGACACAACCTCAGCAAACAGAATGTAATCATTAATATCACGCATATTGGCTCATTTTTGGAACAATTAAACTCACAAAAGCAGTCTAGTGCATTTATTGGCTCACTGGCAATATTTCATCCATGCAGTAAACGTTATTTAATTACTTAAGGAGAAACATCATGTCAGCAGCATTTCAAAACAAAGTCGTCGTTGTTACCGGTGGTACTAGCGGTATCGGTCTTGCCACAGCCAAACACTTTGCAAACCAAGGTGCGAATGTCTATATCACTGGCCGTAGACAAGCCGAGTTAGAAACTGCGATCAAAACCATAGGCGGTAAGGTGCAAGGCGTTCAGGCCGATATGTCCAAACTGGCGAATATTGACCGACTCTATGATGCCGTGCAGCAAGATCACTCCCAGATTGACGTGATCTATGCCAACGCGGGTGGCGGTAATATGTTGCCGTTGGGCGCCATTACCGAAGATCACTACGAAGATATTTTTGGCAGAAATGTCAAAGGCGTCATCTTCACCGTACAAAAAGCATTACCTTTGCTTAAAGATGGTGCGTCCATTGTATTAACTGGCTCAACCACCAGCGTCAAAGGCACCGCCGCGTTTAGTATTTATAGTGCATCCAAAGCAGCCATTCGCAACCTCGCACGCAGCTGGATTTTAGACCTCAAAGACCGAGGTATCCGTGTCAATGTCGTCAGCCCAGGCCCAATCAAAACTCCTGGTTTGGTAGAGCTGGCCGGTAACGATCCAGTGCAACAACAAGGCCTGCTGGATTATTTAGGGTCACAAGTGCCTATGGGCAGAGTGGGTGACCCTGATGAAGTAGCAAAAGCAGTGGCGTTTTTATCATCGCCTGATGCCAGCTTCATCAACGGCATTGAGTTCTTTGTCGATGGTGGCCAGGCTCAGATTTAGGTTTGAATAGCAGTAATGGCGAAGGCTCTCTTGAAGAGGGCCTTTAATTGTTAGGTCTGACTTATGTTTAACATGAATCGCCACTAACTTTGTAGACACTGTTCAGCCGATTGATTGAACTGCTTTTCAAAGTCTATCGGAGATAGCAAG